>DJHY01000250.1 GCA_002433335.1 Rhodospirillaceae bacterium UBA6608
GAAGCCCTGCGCTATACGCCGGGCATCGACTCCCAACCCTACGGGAACGAGCCGCGTTACACGGATCTGCGCATGCGCGGTCTGAACGCGACCACCAACGGCATGTATCAGGATGGCCTGGCCCTGGCTTTCCCCGACTACGTCGTCAGCTACAACCCGGAACCCTGGGGGGCGGAGCGCGTCGAAGTGCCGCGCGGCCCGGCATCGGTTCTGTATGGTCAGGGTTCGCCCGGCGGTCTGATCAACTATGTCTCGAAGCGGCCGACCACCGACCCGATCCGCTTTGTCGAAGTCGAAGGCGGGGATTTCGACCGCTATCAGGGCAAGTTCGACTTCGCCGGCGCCATCGATGAAAGCAAGCAATTTGCCTATCGCCTGACCGGCCTGCATCGCGACAGCGACACCTTTATCGATTACATCGAGGACGACCGCTATTGGTTCGCCCCGCAGATCAGTTGGCGTCCGTCGGACGCCACGACCCTGACGGTGTTCAGCCATTATCAGCAGGATAAGACCAAGAACTCCCAGGCGCTGCCCATGTCGGGCACGGTCACGTCCAACGCCAACGGACGGGTGCCGATCGGTCGGTTCGTGGGCGAACCTGATTTGGACCGCGTCGACCGCACGGAATACTCCATCGGCTACGAGGTCTCTCACGACGTCGGCGAGATGCTCAAGCTGAACCACAAGTTCCGCTACAACTACGTCGATCTGGACGACGTCGTGGTTTACGGCTCGGGCTTCGACGGTAACCGCACGCTGTCACGCTCGGTCTATGCCAACTTCGGCAACCTGGACGGCTTCTTCACCGACAGCAACGCCCAGATGAAACTGGACTTCGCCGGGACCAAGCACACGTTGTTGGCCGGTCTGGACTATCAGTTGATGTATCTGGAACAGATCTCCAGTTCCGGCACGGCGACGTCGATCGACGTCTTCGCCCCGGTTTATGGAACCCAGACATCGGAGGGTAATGTCTTCCTGAACAAGGACTTCACCCGCAGCCAAACCGGCTTTTACCTTCAGGATCAGATCGAATGGGGCGACCATTGGCGCGTCACCCTGGGCGGGCGTTTCGACCGCGCGGTGATTGAAACGATCGACCACCGGGCCGGAACCACCAAACAACAGGCCAGCAGCGCCTTCACCGGCCGGGCGGGTGTCGTCTACCTGTTCGACAGCGGCTTCGCCCCCTACGCCAGTTATTCGGAATCGTTCACGCCGGTGGTCGGTTCGGACTCGGCTGGCAACAACTTCCGCCCGGAGACCGGCACCCAGTATGAAGTCGGCGTGAAGTTCCAGCCGAAGGGCAGTCGTAGCTCGGTCACCGTCGCGGCCTTCGACCTGCGGCGTCAGAACTATACCGAGACCGAACCGGGCACCAACCTGACCGTGCAGACGGCGGGTGTGCGCTCGCAAGGCATCGAAATCGAGGCCACGGCCAGCTTCGACTTCGGTTTGGACGTGACCGGCGGTTACACCTACATGGAGACCGAAATCATCGAAAGCGTCGACCCTGCCGATCTGGGCGACCCGCTGACCCCGGCGCCGAAGCATGTCGCCTCGGTCTGGGCCGACTACACGATCCAGGAAGGAACCTTCAAAGGGCTCGGCCTGGGGCTCGGCGCGCGCTATCGCGGCACCCACTGGGGCGATGCCAATCGCACGTTGTCGGTTCCGTCCTTCCTGCTGTTCGATGCTTCGCTGCACTATCAGTGGGAAGGCCTGAAGTTCGGCCTGCACGCCCGCAACCTCCTCGACAAATACCACGTCGGGTCGTGTTACTACCGCAACAGCGCGGGCATTTGCACGGCGGGCGAGCCGCTGACGGTCATGGCTAACATGTCCTATCAATGGTAGGCGGCTTTCCCCTTAAAGCCGCCACGGTCCTGCGCGATACGGTCGAATGCAACCCGACCGTATCGCGTTGGCTGTTGGCCGGTCCGGGTGCGCTGACGGCGGCGGTGACGATCATCGCCGCCATGCCGCTTTGGTGGCCACCGGGCACGGCCGGGGTCGACAACATCGTCTACCCGCTGCTGCTCACGCCGCTGATCTGGTCCGTGGTCTTTATCTATACCTGCCTGGAAGAAAACCTGACGCGCGGCGTTCTGGTGATCGGCAGCGCGACCATCGTGCAGGGCTTCGCCGCCGGACTGGCGTTGCTCGGCGTAATCGGCGGGCACGCCCCCTGACTCTCCCCCCTCCGCCACAACAGGAGCCCCCCGATGAAATTCCTGTCCCAATCGCAATTGAAGCGGCTGACCGCCGTGCATGGTTGGTCCGGCACGATCCTGGGCATCCTGCTTTATGCCGTCGTACTGACCGGCACGGTCGCCGTATTCGGCCATGAGATCGCGACCTGGTCCGCCGGGGGGCACCGTGTCCATGCCCCGTTGTCGGGCGACGTCGACGGCAAGGTCCGCCCCGTGCTCGACAGCCTGACCAAGGGCTACCTGGGCGAGATTTCCATCTGGGACGACGCGCAGGGCAATCTGGTCATGTTCCCCCATGCCCATGCCCGCAATCCGGACACGGGCCAGATGGATGAATACGGCCCGATCTTTCGGATCGATAACCAGACCGGCGACGTCTTGTCGCGTCATGACGGCTTCGCCTACGACCGGCCCGATTGGTATTCGGCCAGCGCGCTTGAGGAATTTTTGGTCGACCTTCACGCTCAGCTCTACATCCCCCAGCCCTGGGGCCTGATCGTGACCGGCATTCTGGGTCTGTGCATGATGGTCGCCGCGCTAAGCGGCCTGATGATGCATCGACATATGATCCGCGACCTGTTCGTCGCCGCGCGACCGGGCGAGCGACTGATCTCAGCCCGCGACCGTCACATCCTGGCCGGGACCTGGAGCCTCGTCTTCGCCTTTCTGCTGGGCTTTACCGGATCGTTCTACAGCTTCGCCGGAACGGTCACCTTTCCCCTACTTGCCCAGGTCGCGTTCGGCGGCGATCAGGAAGCCCTGATCGAGACCTTGTACGAACCCAAGGTTGCCGAGAACGCCACACCGACCCCATTCGCCGACTTGGACGCCATCCTGGCGAAAGCCATCGACCACACGCCGGGCGGGGTCGTGTTGATCGACATCGCCCGATACGGTCGCGCCGATGCCCGTGTCAGCATTTGGCAACTGCCGCCGGATCGGGGCCTCGGCTACGTCCATAACGTATTCGACGGCGCGACGGGACGGTTCCTGGGCTCCCGCCCGATCGTCGGCAACACCCCATCGACAGGCAGTGACATCTACAGCCTGGTCGCTCCCCTGCATTTCGGTCATTTCGCGGGCGTATTGTCGAAATCGGTCTGGGTCGGGCTGGGTGCCGCGATGTGCTACGTGATCCTGTCGGGCATGCGCCTATGGGTGCGGCGGCGCGAAGGCGAACGCCTGTGGCGCGGGTTCGGCCGGGCCGTGACCGTCACCTCCTATGGTCTGCCCTTCGCCATGCTGGCCGCCGGGCACGGGTTTTTCCTGGCCGGTGCCCAAAGCGGCGACCCGTTCCTTTGGACACCTGTCGGCTTCTTGATCGGCACGACGCTGTGCATCGCTCTTGGGTTGGTGCCCATTGAAACAGACCGTCTGAGCCGAGTGTTCCGGGGTCTGTTGGCCGTCGGCTGTGCCGCCCTGCCGATGCTCCGCCTGTATGCCGACGGCATGGGGTGGCTCGACGCCGCCGCCGAGGGCCAGGGGGCGGTGCTGTCGCTCGACCTGACCTTCCTGACCTTGGCGGGACTTCTCGCCCTGTGGACGTTGCGCGCCCCCGCTGGCCAACCGGTGGCGGAGCCCGCCGAATGACGCTGCTCGCGACCATCGCCGCCGTCATTGCATCGACGGCGGTGCTCGCCCTATTGGCGGCGACGGACCCAAAACGGCGGCGGGCGTTCAAGCTTACGCCGCGTCCCCGCGATCCCTGGACCGCCCGGGCGATGGCCGCCGGGGTGGTGCTGCCCGGCATCCTGCTGCTGGCCGCCGACAACGGCGCGGCCTTCATTGTCTGGATGGGGGCGGTCACCGTCACCGGCTGGGTCGTCGCGGCGATGACCCCGCAGCGGGCCACCGCCCTGTATCAGGGGGCGACCAATATCACGCAGACCCTGCGGACCTGGCGCGACCGAAAAACGGAGACGGCGCAACGCTTGGCCGAATTGGAGCACCGGGTCGCGGCATTGGAGGCAGCCTTAGCCGCTGCCTCCAAACCTAAGACAATCCGCAAGCCCCGCCCGAAACGGTCCTTAAGCCGGGACGTGGCCGATACTGCCGCCGCCGCAGACGTATAGGGTCTGCCCGGACACATAAGACGCCGCCGGCGACAACAGGAAGGCGATCGGCCCCGCGATTTCGATTGGGTCGGCGACACGCGCCAAGGGAATTTGCGCCAACACGTCGGCCAATTCCTTCGACCCATCCGGGTGGTTGCCCTTGAACAGTTTGGTCGCAACCGGGCCCGGTGCGATGCAGTTGACGGTGATTCCGTCCGGCGCCAGGTCCAAGGCCCAGCTGCGGGTCAGGCCGACCATCGCCGCCTTGGTCGCGACATAGGGGGTGCGGACGGCGCGCCCGACAACGACCCGACTGGCGATATTGACGATTCGCCCATTGCTGCCGGCGGCGCGCAGACGCGGCAACATCTGTTGGGTGATCTGCACCACGGCGCGCACGTTGACCTGATAATGGGCGTCCATTTCTTCCAAGGTCACGGTGTCGATCGACCGCGCCCAAGAGATGCCCGCGTTGTTGACAATGCCCGTCACCGGATGCTTGTCGGCGATTTCCGCACCAACCTCGGCCAGGTTGGATTCACTTGCGAAATCAACTTCATAGAAAGTGCCCGGAAAGGACTCCGGCGCCGTCCGGCCGGTGCCGATGACGTCGTGTCCCTGCTCCGCCAGCAGCTCCGCCGTGGCAAGGCCGATGCCCCGGTTGGCGCCGGTGACGATGGTAGTCGGTTTCATGATGTTCTCCCAAAGATTGACGTACCGCATAGCGGTACAGCGTTCCGCATATTGACACCCGTTTTTGATATGCAGTTAAATCGGCAAATGCAAACAAGAGTTCGAACAACGAACTCATACAATTGGGGTTGGAAGTATCCGTGGACGATACCGGCGCGTCAAAAGACGGCAAGGACCGTGCATTCGTGAACGGCTTGGCTCGTGGCCTTGCCGTCATTGCTGCATTTTCGCCTGAACATAATCGGATGAGCCTGGGCGACCTGGCGCAGGTCACGGGCCTGCCCAAATCGACGGTCGCGCGTCTGGTCCATACCCTGATGAAGCTCGGCTACATCTTCGTCTGTCCCGACAGCGGTCGCTATCGCCTGCACCCTCGGGTGTTGACGCTGGGCTATCCGGTCATGGCCTCGATGGACAAGCGCCTGATCGCCCTGCCGATGATGCAGGAACTGGCCGACTATTCCCGTGGCACGGTTTCGCTGGGTATTCGCGACGGTCTGTCGATGATCCTGATCGAACGGTCGCGCGACCGCACCGTCCGCGCCCTGCCGCTCGATGTCGGCTCGCGCATCCCGCTGGAATCCACCTCGATGGGGCAGGCCTATTTCGCCGCCGCCCGGCCCGAGGAACAACGCGAGATTCTGAACGCACTGAAGATTCACGACCCGGCGCGGTTCGGCGAAGCCGAACGCATGCTGCGCGCCGCCGAACAGGAATATGCGGAGAATGGCTACTGCAGCGCCATCGGCGTTTGGGAAGACGACGTCAACGCCGTGGGCGTGGCCGTCGAACTGTCCAACGACGTCCTGGCCGCCTTCAACTGTGGCGGACCTTCTTCGCGGATCACCGAGGAATCCCTTCCGGACCTGGGTGCACGACTGGCAGACCTCGCCCGGCACTTCCAAGCCGCGGACTGGGTCGGCCAACTACCGCCGCGTCCCTATCGGGGCGTGAAAACGACTTAACCAGACTACTCAACCAAAACACTACCAACAGGAGGACGCATCGAATGCGTGAGATTGGACGTAGAGATTTCATCAAGCTTGGTTCCGTTGTCCCATATGGTCCTGCCGATCGTGACCCTGGTGGTCACGCTGGTCATCGGGTTCTCGCCGATGATGGCGGCCCTGGTCGGGATCGGCACCGCCATCGTGGTGTCCAGCATGCGCAAGGAAACCCGCCTTTCGATCGGCGAAGTCCTGGGCTGTCTGCATGTCGCGGCCAAGACGACCGTCGTCGCGACCGTTGCCTGTGCGGCGGCGGGGATCGTCGTCGGCGTGTTGAACATGACCGGCTTCGGTCTGCGCCTGTCGAGCGAGCTGATCAACATCACCAACGGCCAGATGTTCCTGGCCCTGATCTTCGTGATGATCACCTGCGTCGTGCTGGGCATGGGCATGCCGACCGTTGCGGCCTACATCATCACCATCTCGATCGGTGGTCCGGTATTGATCGAACTGGGCGTGCCTGTTCTGGCCGCGCATATGTTCGTGCTGTATTTCGCTGTTCTGTCACTCATCACCCCACCGGTGATGGTGGCCAGTTTTGGGGCGGCCGCATTGGCCGAAGGATCGGTTACGGGTACCGGGATCGCAGCGCTGCGCTTCGCGGGCCTTGCCTTCATCATTCCCTTCATCTTCGTGTTCAACCCGGATTTGCTGATCATCGGCAGCGACTTCCCGTGGCACGCCATCGCCTTGGATATCGGCACGGCGATCTGCGGCGCGGTGCTGTTCGGTGTTTCCGTCAGCGGCTATCCGGCGCGCACCATGGTGGAGCGACTGTTGTACCTCGATGCCGCGTACTGCCTTGTCGACCCCGGCCATGGTTTGGATCTGGTCGGGATCGGGATCGTCATCACCCATCTGACTGCCCGTTGGGCCCTTTCGAAGCGGCTTCAAACGGAAAAACGCTAGGAGACCATCATGTTGCAACCCGTTCCCACTCTGTCGAAAACCCCCGAGGGCTATCGGCACATTGAAGTCGCCCCGGTATGCGGTGCGTTGGGTGCCGAAATCAGCGGCGTCGACCTCTCCAATCCGTCGGACGACGCCATGGCGGAAGTCCGCCGTGCCCTCAACGACTATTCGGTCATCTTCTTCCGCGACCAGAACATGACCCCGGATCAGCATAAGGATTTCGGCCGCCGTTTCGGCACGCTGAACATCCATCCGATCTACGAGCCGCTGGATGGTCACCCGGAAATCCTGCAGGTCGTCAAGGAAGCCGACGCCCTGAACAACATCGGCGACAGCTGGCATTCCGACGCGACCTTCCTGCCGGAACCGCCGATGGGCTCGATCCTGTACGCGCGCGAAATCCCGCCGTTCGGTGGCGACACCCTGTTCGCCAACCTGTCGCTGGCCTATGAAATGCTGACCGACGGCATGCGCCGCATGCTCAGCAACCTGCAGGCCGTGCACAGCGATGCCTTCCTGACCCGCGGCAACGAGGAGCGCAATTCAACCCGCTCGACCAAGCTGAAGGCCGGGGCCATGAGCGCCAAGGAAACGCTGCATCCGGTGGTGCGGACGCATCCGGAAACGGGCCGCAAGTGCCTGTTCATCAACGAGCCGTTCACGGTCCGCTTCGAAGGCATGAGCGCCGAAGAAAGCCGCCCGCTGCTCGACTACCTGCTGGCGCATATCAAGAAGCCGGAATTCACCTGCCGCTTCCGTTGGCAGGTTAACTCCATCGCGTTCTGGGACAACCGGTGCACGCACCACTACGCCCTGAACGATTACCACGGCTATCGGCGCGACATGCACCGCGTGACCGTGAACGGGGATCGCCCGTTCTGATCGCCGAACTAGGCTGATCACCAGATAGGGCCGGGGCAACCATCGCGTAGCCCCGGCCTTTCTGATTCTGGTCTCTCGCCTCTACCGGCCAGCGCCGCGCGAAACCGAAATGCGCTGCGCCACCCCCCTACTTCCTTTAAGGTCACCCTCCAAAAGCAGCATGCGAGGATCCGGTGACCACCCAACAAACAGCGCAACGCCCTGAACGCGGCCCCGCGTCGTTCTTCGGCGCCTTTTCCTGGGCCATGTACGATTGGGCCAATTCGGCCTATGCCGCGGTCATCAGCACCTTCGTGTTCAGCGCCTATTTCGCCAAGGCCGTCGCTGCCGATCCGGTCACCGGCACGCAGATGTGGGGCTACGCCATCAGCTCGGCCTCATTCTGCATCGCCATTATGGCGCCGGTTTTGGGCTCCATCGCCGACCGCAGCGGGCGGCGTAAACCTTGGGTGTTCTTCTTCACCTGCATCCTCGTCGGGGCATCGGCCCTGCTGTGGTACACGAAGCCCGATCCGGACCACGTGCTCTGGGCGCTGGTGCTGGTCGCGATCGCCAACTTTTCGTTCGAGATGGGGACCGTGTTCTACAACGCCATGCTGCCCGGCATCGCCGGACGGCAACGCATCGGGCGGATTTCAGGCTGGGCTTGGGGCCTTGGCTATATCGGCGGGCTGACCTGCCTTGGGCTGACCCTGATCGGCTTCGTACAGGCCGAAACGCCCTGGCTGGGGCTGGATAAGGACACAGCGGAGCATCTGCGCATCACCGGCCCGTTCGTCGCCGTCTGGGTCGCGGTGTTCTCACTGCCGCTGTTCCTGTTCGCGCCCGACGCGCCGCCGACCGGCATTCCGTTCCGCCAAGCCGTGCGCGAGGGCCTACGCACCCTGAAAGGGACGATCACCCACGCCCGCCAGTATCAGGGCACCGGCATCTTCCTGCTGGCCTACATGATCTATATCGACGGGCTGACGACCATGTTCTCGTTCGGCGGCATCTATGCAGCCGGAACCTTCGGCATGGAGTTCTCCGAGCTGATCATGTTCGGGATCGGCATGAACCTGACCGCCGGGATCGGCGCCGGTCTGATCGCCTGGGTCGACGATTGGATCGGCCCGAAGCGGACGATCCTGATCTCCGTCGCCGGGCTGTTCGTCTTTGGTTTGGCGATCATCCTGGTCACCGACAAGACCCTGTTCTGGATCTTCGGCATGACCATGGGCCTGTTCATCGGCCCGGCCCAATCAGCAGGCCGGTCGATGATGGCCCATCTGGCCCCGGATCACATTCGGACCGAAATGTTCGGCTTCATGGGGCTGGCGGGCAAAGCGACGACGTTTATCGGACCGGCCCTATTGGCGACGGTGACGGCGGCCACGGGTAGTCAACGCTACGGCATGGCCACCATCCTCGTCTTTTTCGCGGTCGGCTTCGTCCTGGCCCTGCGGGCGCCCGACGCCCGTCGGTAACAGGACCGGACGGACCTAGCCTGTCCGCCGTCGCTGCAAGACCTCTGCGAAGAACGATTTAACCGTATCCAGCACCTTCATCCCGTCATGGGTCAGGCCGGGCAACAGATCGTAGCGCGCCTCGACGCCCGCCGCCTGCAAGGCTTCCTGCAGGGTTTTGGAGCGTTCCGGCCGCGTCCGGCCAGCGTCGTTGGCGCCTTCCATCCAATGGCGGCCGCCCGGCTTGTGGGTGATTTCCCAGGTTTCGACATCGGCGCCGCCGACAACCAATTGCACGGCGACCTTTGCCATTTCTTCGGGGCGGAAAGTCACGCCGAAGCGGTCCTCCACATCAGCCACGCCGACCCACCAGTTGCGCGTCGGATCGGGCAGGGTGACAGACCCCGGCGCGCCGATGGTCACGGCCCACAGGCGTTCCGGGTGAAGGATCAGGAACCGGTTGGCGAAGTGGCCCCCGCCGGAATAGCCGAACAAGGCGAACTGGGGGAAGGTCTTGCCGTATTTGAGTTCGACCTCTTTCACCATTTCCAGCAACACATGGTCATAGCGGATATCCCCTTCGGCGATGTACTTGAAGCCGTCGCGGTTGCCGTCGCCCAACACGCCGACCGGGAACAACGGCGCCAGGATGATGCAATTGTTCCAACGTCCGAATTCGGCGAAGCCGTTGCGGTAATCGACAAAGGCGCGGCCCGTGCCGTGCATGGCGACGACCAATTCCGTTTCCGCCGTCACTTCCGGCGGCACGTACATGCAATAGGAAAACCGGGGATCGGCGGCCAGGGCGGTGATGGTCGTGGCGCCGTGGTCATAGAGCTGACGGCCGCGCACGGTCTTTTCATCTGCTTGTGCTTCAGGAGCTTCGGAGGTC
>DJHY01000204.1:0-450 GCA_002433335.1 Rhodospirillaceae bacterium UBA6608
GCGGGCCTGCCGATCGCCAAGGCGGAAGACCTCAAGGGCGGCTCGCCCGAGGTTAACGCCCAGGCCATCCGCGACCTTTTGACCGGGAAAACCGGGGCCTATCGTGATATCGTATTGTTCAACGCGGCGGCGGCCCTGATCGTCGCCGGAAAGGCGTCTGACCTGAAGGTCGGCGTAGAAATGGCCGCCCAGGCCATCGATAGCGGCGCCGCGGCGCGCGCTCTCGAAACCCTGGTCGCCATCACCAATGGGGGGAAGTGACATGGCAGAGAACGCCGCCAATGTCCTTGACCGGATCGTTGCCGACAAACGGGAACATGTCCGAATTCAGAAAGACAAAGTCGGGATCGCCGAGCTTAAAAAGCAGATTCAGGCTCAGGATGCGCCCCGACGCTTTCTGCGCGCCCTGCAGGACGCCTCGCGCGACGGTTTCGGCCTGATCGCCGAAAT
>DJHY01000204.1:766-3568 GCA_002433335.1 Rhodospirillaceae bacterium UBA6608
CGAAATCAAGAAGGCTTCGCCCTCACAAGGCGTGATCCGCCCCGATTTCGATCCTCCGGCCTTCGCCAAGGCCTATCAGGCGGGCGGCGCGACCTGTCTTTCCGTTCTGACGGACGAACCATATTTCCAGGGCCGCACTGAATATCTGGTTGCTGCGCGGGCGGCCTGCACCCTGCCTGTTCTGCGCAAGGATTTCATGATCGACACCTATCAGGTGACCGAGGCCCGGGCCATGGGCGCCGATTGCATCCTGTTGATCATGGCGGCGCTGGACGACGCCACGGCGGCCGAGTTGGAACAATGCGCATTCGATCTGGGCATGGACGTGCTGATCGAGGTCCATAACACCGAAGAACTGGACCGGGCGCTGAACCTGCGCAGCCCCCTGATCGGCATCAACAACCGCGATCTGACGACCCTGAAGGTTTCCCTGGAAACCACGGAGCGATTGGCGCGCGGCGTCCCGGACGACCGCCTTCTGGTCAGCGAAAGCGGCCTGCATAGCGGCGCCGACCTGAAACGCATGGCGGCCGCAGGCGCGCGTTGCTTCCTGATTGGGGAATCGCTGATGCGCCAGGACGACCTGGAAAGCGCGACCCGCAGCTTGCTGGCCGCGGCCTAAGCAGCCTCAAGAGGATTACATGGCGGACGATTTCACCCACCTGGATGCCGAAGGCAATGCCGTGATGGTCGACGTTTCGACCAAGGACGACACGGAACGCACGGCAACCGCCCGCGGCAGCGTCGAAATGGCCCCGGAAACCCTGGCGCGGATCATGAACCGCGGGGTCAAAAAGGGCGACGTCCTGACCATCGCGCAACTGGCCGGGATCATGGGTGCCAAGCGCACGCCGGATCTGATCCCCCTGTGCCATCCGCTGATGCTGACCTCGGTCAAGGTCAACCTGACCTGCGACCCGGCGCGCAACGCCGTCGATATCGAGGCGACCTGCCGCCTGACCGGCAAGACCGGCGTCGAGATGGAGGCCCTGACCGCCGTGTCCGTGGCCGCCCTGACGGTCTACGACATGTGCAAGGCCGTGGACCGGGGCATGCGCATCGTCGATATCCGCCTGACCCACAAATCCGGCGGCAAGTCCGGAACCTACGACGCCGCCTGACGGCTGAACCGATAACCGAGCCGCTAGCCGAGAAAAGGACCGCCCCATGCTTTCCGTCGCCGATGCTTTGGAAAAGGTTGCCGCCGGGGTCACTCTTTTGCCGGCGGAACAGGTCGCCCTGCCCGACGCCCTGGGCCGCGTCCTGGCGCAGGACGTCGCCTCGACCCTGACCCATCCGCCGACCGCCGTCTCGGCCATGGACGGCTATGCGGTGCGCTGGGACGACTTGGCGACCATTCCCGGCACGCTGACGGTGATCGGGGAATCCGCCGCCGGACACGCTTTCGACGGGGCGATCAGCGCCGGACAGGCGACGCGCATCTTTACCGGCGCCGCCGTGCCCGAAGGGGCTGACACGATCGTCATTCAGGAGGATACCGAGCGGAACGGCGATCGGGTCACCGTGACCATGAAACCCAATAAACAGGGTGAGTTCGTCCGCCCTGCCGGGTTGGACTTTTCCGAGGGCGAAGTCCTCCTCCACGCCGGGCACGTCGTCACGGCGCGCGGCGTCGGCTTGGCCGCCGCCATGAACGTTCCCTGGTTGATGGTCAGGCGCCGGCCGCGTATCGCCTACGTCGCCACGGGCGACGAAGTGGTGATGCCCGGCCAGCCGGTCGCCCCTGGGCAGATCATTTCCTCGAACAGCCTCGCCCTCGCCGCCTATATCACCGCCATGGGCGGTGAGCCGGTCAGCCTGGGCATTGCCAAGGACACCCCGGAAAGCCTGGCCGAAACCCTGGCCGGGGCGCGTGGGGCCGACATGCTGGTGACCATGGGAGGCGCCTCGGTCGGCGATCATGATCTGGTGCAACAGGTTCTGGGTGGACGCGGGTTTGAGCTGGATTTCTACAAGATCGCCATGCGCCCGGGAAAACCACTGATTTTCGGGCATATCGACGGTACGCCGATGCTCGGCCTGCCCGGAAACCCCGTCTCGACGGGCGTGACCAGCGCCCTGTTCCTGCGCGCCGCCTTCACCAAAATGCTGGGACTGACCGACGAGCCGACCGAGGCCATGGCGACCCTGGGGGCCGACTTGCCCGCCAACGGCAAGCGCGAGGACTATATGCGCGCCCAAATGGCCCCAGGGCCGGACGGACGGATCATCGCGACAGCTTTCCCCCGGCAGGACAGCGCCATGCTGGCCGATTTCACCCGCGCCAATTGCCTGATCATTCGCGCCCCCCACGCGGAATCGGCCACGGCTGGCGAACAGGTGCGCATCTTGCCGCTTGGGTTCGGGATGCAGCGCTTCTAAGCCTAATTCCGGCCGAGATTGGTCTGAATATGGACGTATTCCTCTAATATCCCCATTCAAAGTTGACACGATACGTGAACTAAAGTAGAACATATGGTGTATATTACATTCGCATGATGTGGATGTTCGTCTTTTGATCTCAAAACAATGACGAAATCCATCAACGGGCGAATAGGATCGGTCGTCGGTAGCGGGCAACGCGCCCCGGCCTACGACAAGGGGCGGAGGCAGCATGCTCACCAAAAAGCAGTACGAACTTCTCATCTTCATCGACAAACGATTGAACGAAAGCGGCGTCTCGCCCTCGTTCGAGGAAATGAAGGAAGCTCTCGATCTGCGCTCCAAATCCGGTATTCACCGCCTGATCACGGGACTTGAGGAACGCGGATTCATCCGCCGCCTGCCGCATCGGGACCGCGC
>DJHY01000316.1:0-5310 GCA_002433335.1 Rhodospirillaceae bacterium UBA6608
TACGTCATCCGACCCAGCCATCATATGTGGGCCGAGGACGACAAGGTTCTGTACGAGGGAAGCGCCGGGACGCCGGTCGATCCCACCTTCGAGTACTCGAGCGACGGCAACGATACCGTGTTGGACATCGACGCCATCCGGTCGATGGTCTCCGTATGACGCAGCGCTTCCTCCAGTACGGATCGCAACAGATCGACGAAGCCGACTTCGCTGCGGTGCGCGAGGTATTGGAGGGAGATTTCCTAACGCAGGGCCCCGCCGTCGAACGATTTGAAGCCACGTTGACGGAAAGAACAGGAGCCCGGTTCGCCGTCGCCGTCAGCAGCGGCACTGCGGGCCTGCATATCGCCTGTCTGGCCGCCGGCTTGAAACCTGGCGACAAGGGCCTGACCTCCGCCTTGACCTTCGTCGCCTCGGCCAACGGCATTCGTTATACCGGGGCCGATGCGGCCTTGGTCGATATCGACCCGAAGACCCTGGGGTTCTCCGGCACCGGGTTGACATCCGCGTTGGCGACCCATTCCGATGCATCGGTAATCATGCCCGTGCACTTCGGCGGATTGGCTGGAGACGTCGCCTTGATCAGAAAAGCTGCGGGCGAGCGTTGCATCATCGAAGACGCCTGCCACGCCCTTGGCGGAACGTATGAAGACGGCAGCCCTGTCGGCTGCGGCAAGTTCGCGGACATGTCGGTGTTTTCGTTCCATCCGGTCAAGCCGATCACGACGGCGGAGGGCGGCGCCGTCGTGACCAACGACCCCGAATTGGCCGATCGCCTGCGGCGGCTTCGCAGCCACGGGATCGAACGGGACCGATCCAGATTCGTCGCCGCCCCCACCGGTGACGATGCCGATGCGCCCTGGTGGTACGAACAACACGAGTTGGGTTTCAACTATCGGCTCAGCGACCTGCACGCCGCGTTGGGCGCATCTCAGATGAAACGCCTGGATGCCTTCATCGCCCGCCGACGAGAGATCGCAAGCTATTACGATCAAGCCTTCGCCAACCTGAACGCCATAATCCCCGCCCAGGCCGACCCGGCGCAACGCTGCCGCTCCGCCCACCATATTTATGTGATTCAAGCCGACTGGCGGGCTATCGGGCACACCCGAAAATCGTTCATGGCGGCTCTGGCCGAACGGAGCATCGGCAGCCAGGTTCACTACATTCCTGTCTATGAGCAACCAGTCCACCACGACTTGCGTGGGCGAGGCGAGCAGGATTTTCCGGAAACCGCCCAGTATTATAAAAGCTGTCTGACTCTTCCGTTCCATCAAGGTTTGACCGATGAAGAGGTTGAGCGCGTCGTCGTCGCCGTTAAGGAATGCGCAGGTCAGTGACCATTGCCGTCATCGTTCAAGCGCGCATGGCATCCACCCGGTTGCCGGGAAAGATCCTGTTGGACGCCGGGGGACGAACGTTCCTCTCCTGGGTTTTGCAGCGGTGCCTTCTGATCCCCGGCGTTGATGTCGTGTGTTGCGCGACATCCTCCGAACCGGATTGCGACCCGATTGCCGCCGAGGCGGAACGACAGGGTGCTCATGTATTTCGCGGTTCGGAAACGGATGTTCTCAACCGATATCGCGGCGCCGCAGACGCGGTCGGCGCCGACACGGTCATGCGCGTGACCAGCGATTGTCCGTTGATCGATCCGCAAACCTGCGGAGCGGTTATTGATTTATTACGCAGCAGCGGCGCGGACTATGCCTGTAACAACATGCCCTCATCCTGGCCCCACGGCTTGGACTGCGAAGCATTTTCCGCCGACGTCTTGCGCGTTGCGGACGATACCGCAACGGCGCACGACGCCCGAGAACACGTCACGCCGTTCCTTCGAACCGGCGCCGCGTTTCGTCAGGCATCACTGCCCGGTCCTGGCGGCGCCTGGGAACAACTACGATGGACCTTGGACACGCCGGACGATCACAGGTTCCTGTCATCTTTCCTTCCGCTGCTGCCCGGGTTGTCGGCTGATTTTCCGACCGTCGGCGCCTGTCTGGCAGCGCATCCAGACCTGCTTCACTTTTGTTACCGGATTGGGCACGAAAACCGAAACGAAGCGCATGCCCCCATCCAGGGCACGATGCCGACTTTCGCCACCCAGTTGCCGAACATTGCACCCATGCTTGAAACAGGACGCTGACGAGAGCAGATCGCGGAAACGATCGTGGATCAGAAGCCCCAAACAGTCGCCTTCATATTGGAAGCCGGCCCCGGCATAGGTCTGGGCCATGTCGATCGTAGCGGGGTCCTCGCAAGAGAACTTCAACGACGCGGGCATTCAGTTTTGGCTGCCGTCCAAGGGCCCCGCGACGTCCTCCCCGACCGGGGCTGGCAAGCGCTATCGCACGCACGCCAACTACAAGCCGAAACAGGCGAGCCGACGGAAGCCAAGGTCCTGGATCTCGCCAGCGAGACAAACCCGCAATGGATCTGCATCGACGGATACGGCTTCGCCAACGACAAATTCATTCGGGCGCTGAAAGCCCGCGGCTACCGGGTTCTCGTCTTCGATGATTTGGATCCAAACCGCCTGAAGGGGCTCGCAGATATCGTGGTCAATCAGAACGGCTCCGGCGGGAACGAACAAAGCGGACTGTTGAACGACACACGATATGCCCTGGTTTCCGCAAATCTGCTTGCCGGACGCAACCGACCGGCTACTTCATGGCAGGGTCGAATTCTCGTTTCGCTCGGCGGCGCCGATCCCAAGAATCTGACGCGTCCCATTCTACGCCTGCTCGACCAGACATTGATACCGGCCTGCGACATCGACGTCATCATCGGACCTTACTTTGAAGACAAGGGGCCATTCGAATCCCCGCGTCATCGGCTTCACATCCATGACGCGCCCGAGACATTGACCCCATTCATGCTTTCCGCCGACTTGATCGTTACTGCGGCAGGCAGTTCCTGTTGGCAAGCCTGCGCGGCGGCCATACCGATGGTCGCCATCGAAACGGCGGACAATCAGCGGGTCGTCACCAGAACATTGGCCGACGCCAAAGCCGCTGTCGTTCTTCGGGGAGACGACCTCGCGCATGCGCAAACGGTTTTCAAAGACTCAATAACAAGGCTTGTATCCGACGATACGGCGCGTCATACGCTGTCTCAGGCAGCAGCCGCGCTGGTCGACGGCCAAGGCGCGCATCGCATCGCCGATGCCATGGGCCTTTAGCGCGCAAGCCGACCGGGAAACGGAAGCACCGTGAAAACATTCATCTCGACCATTCCTTTTGGCGCGATCGACCCATACCCGATCAATGCCTTGAAAGACGCCGGACTGGATTTTCGAATCAACTCCTTCGGGCGCCGCCTACATCCGGACGAGGTTGCCTCGGCAATCGGTGATAGCGAGATCGTCATCGCCGGAACCGAGCCGATCACGGCGGACGTCATGGCCCAGTGCCCGAACCTAAAAGCGATCTGCCGTGTCGGGATCGGACTGGACAGCGTCGACCTGACTGCGGCGCGGCGCCAGGGAATTGCCGTTTCTTACACACCCGACGGCCCGTCGCCGGCGGTTGCCGAGCTCGCCGTCGGCCTGATTTTGGACCTGTTGCGCGGCGCCACCAGGACAGACCGAGACATGCGCCAAGGTATCTGGAGCCGGTTCGCCGGGAAGCGCATCGCCTGTTCGACCATCGGCATTTTAGGTGTCGGACGGATCGGCAGCCGGGTCATCCGGCATTTGAGCGCCGGTTTTCCAGGCGTCAGAATTCTGGCCAATGACGTTCAACCCGATCCGGCTTTGGATGGGTTGGTTGAATGGACCGACAAACCCACGCTGTTCCGGGAAAGCGACGTCATCAGCTTGCACCTGCCCTTGACGCCGACCACCCGAAACTTGATTTCGGCGGAAACCTTCGAGGCCGTCAAAGAGAGCGCGGTGCTGATCAATACGGCTCGTGGCGGGATCGTAAACGAAGACGATCTGGCCCATGCGTTGACCGCCGGAAAGCTTCGCGCCGCGGCGGTCGATGTTTTTGAACATGAGCCTTATAACGGGCCCCTGACAAAAGTTGAGAACGTCGTCCTGACCTGTCATATGGGCTCCATGACCGAAGATTGTCGCGCCCGGATGGAGATCGAAGCAACGGATGAAGCGATCAGGTTTGCGCGCGGCGAAGCCTTTCGCTCGCCGGTGCCCGAAGAAGAATACCGGCTTGCGCTGATGTCGATGGAGGCAAAATGAAAGTTCTGGTAACCGGCGGATCGGGGTTTCTCGGCAGCCATGTCGCCGACGCGTTAACCGACGCGGGCCATGACGTGTCGATCTTCGATCTGTCGCCCTCTCCCTATATCCGGGCGGACCAAAAAATGGTCATCGGAGATATCACCGACGAGGCGGCGGTGTCTCAGGCGATCAGCGGATGCGACGTCGTCTATCACATGGCGGCATTGGCCGACATCAACGAAGCCATGGATAAGCCGTCCGACACGGTCCGCGTCAACATCCTGGGCACCCTGAACGTTCTGGAGGCGGCCCGCGCGGCTGAATTGACCCGCGTCGTTCTGGCCAGTTCGATTTATGTCTACAGCAGCCAGGGCTCGTTCTATCGAACCTCGAAGCAAGCCAGCGAACTGTTGCTTCAGGACTACAACGAACGGTTCGGCCTGCCTTATACGATCCTGCGCTTCGGCTCCCTTTACGGCCCGCGCGCGAACGACACCAATACGGTGCACAGGCTGATCTCCGAGGCGCTCACCAAGGGTCACATGGAGTATCGCGGCACGGGGGAAGAAGTTCGTGAATACATCCATGTCCTCGATGCCGCGGCCGGGTCAGCCGATATTCTGGCGCCGGAGTTCGAGGGAGAGATCATTCACCTGACCGGCCAAGAGAGAATCCGGACAGGCGAGATGCTCGAGATGATCCGTGAAATTTCCGGCGGGAAGGTGAACTTCGATACAGGCAACGGATCGGTGGCAGGGCATTACGTCCAAACCCCCTACAGCTTCGTCCCGCGGCTTGGGAAGAAGCTGTCCCGGGGAACCTATATCGATCTCGGCCTTGGTCTGCTCGAATGCATGAATACCATCAGCCAGGAACTGAACGGCGAATTTGGAGCAACGGAAGAATGATTTGCGCGATTCTCATTGGACGTGAGGGGTCCACCGGTTTTCCCGGAAAAAACGTCTATCCCATTATGGGGAAACCCCTTGTCGCCTACCCGCTGTTGGCGGCACAGGACGCACAGAGCATAGAGCGCGTCTACCTGTCGACCGATTCCCAGAAATTGAAAGAGATCGGACAGGAATACGGCGCCCGAATTATCGACCGGCCGGCCCACCTTTGCACCAAGGCCG
>DJHY01000316.1:5608-8108 GCA_002433335.1 Rhodospirillaceae bacterium UBA6608
GATGGCCCACCTTTGCACCAAGGCCGCCCTCGGCGAACATGCTTATCAGCATGCCCACGAAGTGATCTCGGCAGAGCTCGCGGCCGAAGGCAAGACACCGGAGCTATATGTCCTGCTCATGGCGAACGCGCCGACCATTACCGCAGCCATGATCGAAGACGGCATTCAAGTGCTGCGCGACAATCCTGAATACGATTCCGCGGTCTCGGTATCCTGCTACAACATGTGGAGCCCGCTGCGCGCACGCCGCATCGGCGACGACGGCTTGCTTCATCCGTTCGTTCCGTTCGAAACCTTCGGCGACCCCAAGACTCTGAATTGCGACCGCGATTCCCAGGGCGACGTATGGTTCGCGGACATGGGCGTTTCGATCATCCGCCCGCAGAACCTGGACAACCTGGAAGACGGCCTCAAACCGCAACAATGGATGGGACAGCGGATTTATCCGCTCAAACAGGTCGGCGGCCTGGACGTCGACTATGACTATCAAATGCCGCAAGCGGAATTCTACCTGCGGCAGCAAGCCGACAAATCACCCGATTGAGACATGGCGCGTTTGACAAAACTGGGCGACTACCGGTGCGGCGTTTGCGGCGGAACGGATTTCCTGCCCATCGACTTCTCGTCCTATGTGATGCCGACGGAATCGGCCAATCCGGCCATCAACGATTTCGTCAATCACATCTGCGACGGCTGCGGTGTCATCGCGCCCTATCCTGCACCCGACATGACGGTTCTGTCGGAACATTACAATTCGGCCTATCGCAAAGACGCCTACGACATCGAAACGCCGAACGGCCTGTTGCGGCTGCCTATCCAAATTCCCTGGAGCGGCGTCAGTTTTCTGCGCTTCAAATCGTTCTTCGACGCCGTCGAACGAAACAAGGCACGCCATCCGGACATCGTTCCCCAGGCCACGGACGCCATGATCGATTTCGGCGCTTATCAAGGAATGTTCCTGCACGCCGCGGTCCAGGCTTGGGGATGCTCCGGCGTCGCCTACGACTTCAACGAGACGGGAATATCCTTTGCCAAGAACGCCCTGGGCATGACGGAATCCCAGGTCGCGAAAGACATCTACAGCGACACCTTCGCGCGCAAGGGCCGCTTCGCGGTTTTGATCCACGCATTCGAGCATCTGCAGTTCCCGGACCGCTTCTTGGCGCACCTTCATGAAAAGGTGCTGGAGCCCGGCGGCTGGCTCTACATCGAAGTCCCCAACGCCTTCGGATTTTCCTTGGCCGATCCGACGCACTATTTCACCTACACCACCGATTCGTTGCGCTTCCTATTGGAAAAAAGCGGCTTCGCCGTCGCCGATATTTGGATCGGCAACTATCCCCTGCTGGAAGACGAACCCTGGTCCAACCCTCAACAGAACATTTACGCCCTGTGCAAGGCGGACCCTGGAGCAGCAGCCAACGCCCGCCCGCCCGTCGCCTCGGCGCAGGAAATCTATAAACGCATCCGGCGGACATACCGCCGATTGTCGTTCGAATATGTCATGCGGCAGCTGCGCTTCGTCATGCACCATGCAATTCGCCTGCCGGTTCATTTCTGGCGCTTCCTGCGCAATGACCTGTTGTAACGCCGCTCAACCGGACCCACTTTACAGCTCGTGAAACGCGCCGTTTCAAACATCGCTCTGCCTGCCGGGGACCATTGCGGTCTGTTGCCCGTGCTCGCCGACCTTGGGTTTCAGGGTTTGGAAGTGGCGCCCAGCCGCGTTTGGGAAGATACGTGGCACGGCCTACGTCCGTCTCAGGTTCAGGCCTATCGGCAGGCGGTGGAAAAGGCCGGCCTGACCGTGACCGGGCTTCATTCGCTGTTCTTCGATCAACCGGAAATGACCATTTTCGGAGGCCGCGAAACACGCCGAAAGACCCTGGATTTTCTGTCTCACCTTTCCGGATTGTGCCGGGACCTGGGAGGCAAGGTTTTGATTTTCGGGTCGCCAAATGCACGGCGGCGCGGCGCAATGGAATCCTGGGACGCGCATAAAGTCGCAGCCGAATTTTTCGACGAATTCGTCGCCGCGACCCGCGATCACGGCACGGTCCTTTGCCTCGAACCCTTGGGGCCCAAGGATACCGATTTTTGCGGCCCCCTGCGGGAAATCATGCAATTTCGTGACGAGTTTCATCAGAACGGTCTTGGACTTCAGATCGATGCCCGCGCCCTGACCGCCCACGACGAAATCGACGATGCCGTGTTCAACGACGCGGCTCCCGATCTTGTCCACGTACATGCCAACGCGACGGATCTTGGCGAATTGCTGCCCGATGACCCGATCGATCACGACCGGATCGGCACCCTCCTTCGGGATATCGGGTATTCGGGATTTGTTTCGCTTGAGCAGCGGATGGTCGATCCCAACGATCCGATTGGCCCGATCACCCGCAGCGCTGCCGTCATGAACGAGAGTTACCGATGACCGAATGGACAAAGCCCGGATGGGCCCCCCAAGCGCCCGCAGGCTCACGTATTCTCATTACCGGAG
>DJHY01000303.1 GCA_002433335.1 Rhodospirillaceae bacterium UBA6608
TGGGGGCCGACGTGGTCAAGGTCGAACGCCCCGACGGCGGCGATCCGCTGCGCCAATGGCCGCCGTTCAGCGAAGGCGCGGACGGCGAGGCGATGAGCCACAACTTCGTTTCCGTCAATCGCAACAAGCGGAGTCTGCGCCTGGACCTGAAAGACCCGGCGGATCGCGAGCAGTTGAAAGACCTGGCGGCGGCGGCGGACATCTTCGTCGAGAACTTCCGCCCCGGGGTGCTGACCGGCATGGGCCTGGGCTATGACGACCTGAAACCCCGCAACGAAAAACTGATTTACTGCTCGATCTCCGGCTACGGTCAGACCGGCCCTTACGCCCGCAAGGGGGCGTTCGACGCCACGGTGCAGGGGATCAGCGGCTTGATGAGCGTGACCGGCGAGGTCGATGGCGACCCGGTCAAATGCGGCGTGCCGTTCGGCGATTTCTGCACTGGCCTGTATGGGGCCTATGCGGTTCTGGCGGCGGTGCGGCGGCGTGACCGGACCGGTCTCGGCGGCTATATCGATTGTTCGATGTTGGGCTCGTTGATCGGCGTCGCCGCCCTGCAGACCAGTGAATTCTTCGGCACGGGCATCGCGCCCAAGGCCCTGGGCTCGGCCCATCCCCGCAACGCGCCCTATCAGGGGTTCAAGGGCAGCGACGGTTATTTCATGCTGGCCGCGGGCACGGACGATTTGTGGCGACGGGTCTGCGACGTGGTCGACCGCCAAGACCTGGCCGACGATCCGCGCTTCGCCAAGCTGCGCGACCGTGTCGTCAATCAGGTTGAACTAGCGGAAATCCTGTCGGTCCATTTCAAGGAACGCACGGTCGACGAATGGGTCTCCGAGCTGGATGCGCGCGGCGTGCCAAGTGCGCCGGTCAAGAACTACGCCGAATTGGCCGAGGACGAACACGTCGCCCATATGGGGCTGATCCAGGATATCGACCTGCCCAACGGGCAGACCGTGCCGACGACGATGTTCCCCATTTCTGTTTCCGACTTTGAATTTGAGGTATACCGGGCACCGCCCCGCCTGGGAGAACACAACGACGAAGTCATGGCGGAATGGCTGTCCCCGCGCGGCGATGCGCGGGCGGACAAAGCCGGTTCCGCTTCCTGATCCCGCAACCACAAGAACGGAGCCTTTATCCGTGGCCATCGACCTGAACATCGACCGTCAAGAAGCGGTCACCACCCTGACCTTGAACCGTCCGGAAAGCCTGAACGCCCTGTCGACCGAGATGGTCGAATCCCTGATCGCTGCCCTGGAAGCGGCACGCCACGACGGCACGCGCCTGTTGGTGATCAAGGGCGAGGGTAAGGGGTTTTGCGGCGGGTTCGACCTGTCGAACATCGAGCAGGAAAGCGACGGCGACTTGACGTGGCGGCTGATCCGCATCGAGACCATGCTGCAGGCGATCTATCACGCACCCTATGTGACCTTGGGCATGGCCCATTTCCGCAGCTTCGGCGCGGGCACCGACATCATCGGCGCCTGCACGCGCCGCGTCGCCGCCCCCGCGACGATGTTCCAGATGCCGGGCTTCCGCTTCGGCATCGCCCTGGGGACGCAGCGCCTGACCCGTTTGGTCGGCTCGGACAATGCCCGCTATCTGCTGGGATCGACCCGTCGGTTCGAGGCTGAGGAAGGTCTCGACCTGGGCTTCCTGACCGCCATACATGAGCCCGATGCCTGGGGCGAGGTGGTCGAAGAGACCTTGCGCGATTACTGCGCCCTGGCCCCGGAGGCGACGGCGACCATGCTGGAGCGCAGCCGCTTCGACAGCCGCGACGCCGACATGGCGGCGCTGGTGCGTTCGGCCTCGGTGCCGGGATTGAAACAGCGGATCACCGACTACGTCGCCGCCGTGCGCGGCCACAAGAAGCCGGCGTCGAAATAAGGCGCGCGCGGCCAGGTCAGGGAAAGATAAAGCCATGCCCGCGGACGACGACGAAAAGCCGCTGCGTCAGGTCGCCTACGAGCATATTCGCGAGGCGATCCTGGCCCTGCGCTATAAGCCGGGACAGTCGGTCACGGTGTCGGACTTCGCCCGCGATCTGGGTATCAGCCGGACCCCCGTGCGCGAGGCCCTGGGCCTGTTGGAAAGCGACTTTCTGGTCGAATTTCAGGGCCGCCAGGGCGTGCGCATCCGCGACCTGTCGTTGGAAGAAGTCATCAGCAACATGCAGATGCGCGAAGTCATCGACGGCCTGGGCGCACGTCTGGCGGCGCAACGGATGAGCGACGAGACGTTGGCCGACCTGTTCGCCCGGCTGGAAGACCTGACCCGCGACGGGCCGTTCCCGGACGAAGAGGCCCACGAAGCCTTCAGTACCTACCTCCATAGCACCATCGCCGCGACCTGCGGCAATGCCTATGTCAGCCAGACCTGGGAACGGTTGCACAGCGCGTTCCTGCGGGTGCGCCGTCACGAATGGCTGATCTGGAAGAAATCCGGCGACCGGGAAAAGATGGCCGAACGGCGGCTGGCAGAGCATCGTGAAATCGTCGAGGCCATCGCCGCCCGCGATCCCGAGCGGGCCGAGGCAGCGGCGCGCAGTCATATCGCCCGCACCCTGCGCGATACGGTGGCCTTGCTGAACGGTCTGTAGGGTTGGGTTAAGCCTGACGCAGGCTGACCCGGAACAGGCTGGTTCCGTCGCGGGCGAATTCGACGGTCAAATCGCCGCCCATGGCGCGCATGATCGAGCGGCTGATCGGCAGGCCCAGGCCTGCCCCGGCGCCGCGTTCCGATTTAGTGCCACGGGAAAATTTCTCGAAGATCACGGGCGCGTCCTCATGCGAGATGCCGCCACCGTTGTCCTTGATATCGATCAGCACATAGGCGCCGCTGCGATGCGTGCGGATGGCGATCTCGGGCGTTTCGGAATCGTTGTACTTCACCGCGTTCGACAGGATGTTCAACAACACCTGATGCAGGCGGTCGCCGTTGGCCCAGACCGCAACGGGGGCGGCTGGATCATCTTCGACATTGACGGCGACATTGTGATTGCGGGTCAGGGTCGACATCGCGTCCAGCGCCTGGGCGATCGCGGTCTGCGGCTCGATCCGGGTCAATTGCAATTCGACCGTGCCGGATTCCAGCCGGCTGATATCGAGCAATTCGTCGAGCAGCCGGGTCAGGCGGCGGCTTTCCTGATGGATGATACCGATGAAGCGGTCGCGGTCCTTAGGCTCGATATCATGGACGTTGATCAGCGTTTCCGAGAACGATTGGATCGCCGTCATCGGCGTGCGCAGCTCGTGGCTGATCTGGCTTAGGAACTCGTCCTTTTGCATGTCCAGGGCGCGCAGGCGTTCGTTGACTTCGCGCAACTGATGGGCGGTTTTCTCCAGCTCGTGGGATTTGTCGGACAACTGGCGCGAGGTCTCGATCAACTGCTGGGTTTCGTCGGCGATGTCGATCAGCTCGGTCATGCCGACCGTTTCGCGCCCGGCGATCCGCGATACCATTGCATGGGCCGATGCCGCCCCGATCGAGCCGGCCAATTCCCGCTCCAGTCGGGCGATCATGGCGTCACTGGCCGCGGGCAGGCCGACAGTTCCCTGTTCCAGGGCCAATTCATCGAACAATTTCAATGCCGCTTCGCTGCCCAGGATGCGTTGCGCCAAAATGAACAGGTCTTCGGCATCCGCCGTGCCGGTGGCGACGGTCGACGGCGCGCCCCCGGACGAGCGATAGACATTGACGAACATCGCCGCCTGAAACCGCTCCAGGGTCGTGGCTTCGCTCATCACCGACACGATCAGGAAGGTCAGGGCATTGGCCCCGACGCTCCAGATCACCGCATGGACCAGGGGGTCGGTGGCGGTGAAGCCGAACAGCGCCTGCGGCCGCAGGAAATCCAGCCCCCAGGGGCCATAGGTCAGGGTGTCGGTGCTGAGGATCACGTCGCCGCCGAAGCTGGGCAGGAACAGGGTATAGGCCCACAGAACGAAGCCGACGACCAGACCGGACAAGGCCCCGGTGCCGGTCGCACCCCGCCAGAATATCCCACCCAGCAAGGATGGCAGAAACTGCGCGACGCCGACGAAGGCGATCAAGCCGATGGCGGCCAGGGCGTCGGACCCGCCGCTGATTTGGAAATACAGGAATCCCAGGCAAAGAATGATCGCGATGCTGATCCGGCGCGAGACCAGCAGCAGGTTGCGGACGTCGCCGATCACGCCGTGCGCGCCTTGAAGAACGCGGAGAGCGACCGGCATGACGATATGGTTCGAGACCATGGTCGAGACCGCGATGGCGGCGACGATGACCATCGAACTGGCCGAGGAGAACCCGCCCAAAAAGGCGAACAGGGCCAGCTCGTGCCGTTCCTGCGCCAGCGGAATGGACAGCACGAACAGGTCGGGGTTGGCATCGGTCGGCATAACCTGTAGCCCGACCAGGGCGATCGGCATGATGAAGATCGTCATCCCGAACAGGTACAGGGGGAACAGCCAGGACGCGGTCGCCAGATGGCGTTCTTCGACGTTTTCAACCACAGTCACCTGAAACTGTCGCGGCAGGCAGATGATCGCCGTGGCAGATAGAAAAGTCAGGGTGATCCAGCGCGGCCCGAAAATGTCGGTCGATCCGCGCACGGCGTCGGGGTGGACGTTCTCGAAGATATCGCCCAGCCCGTCGGCGATGCCGTAGGTCACGAAGATGCCGACCGCGATCAGGGCCAGCAGCTTGACAATGGCTTCCAGCGCGATGGCCGCGACCACGCCGTGATGGCGTTCGTTGGCGTCCAGGTTGCGGGTTCCGAACAGGATGGTGAACAGGGCCATGCCTGCCGCCACCCAGAACGCGGTCGTGGTGGCGTCGGCGTCGCGGGCGATCACCTGATAGCTGCGGGTCACCGATTGAAGTTGCAGGGCGATATAGGGGGTGACGGCGATGACCGCGATCAAGGTGATCAGCACGGCCAGGCTGGAGCTTTTGCCGTAGCGCGATGAGATCAAGTCGGCGATCGAGGTGATGCGATGGGCGCGCCCGATCCGCACCAGCCGCCGCAGGATCCACCACCAGCCGATGAACACCAAGGTCGGCCCCAGATAGATGGTCACGAATTCCAGGCCGTTACGGGCGGCTGAGCCGACCGCGCCGTAAAAGGTCCAGGACGTGCAATAGACGGAAATCGACAGGGTGTAGACGACCGGGGAATGCAGCCAGCCGGCGGCGCTGCGTTCGCTGCGGCGGTCGACGAAAAAGGCGACCGCGAACAACAGGATTACATAACCGATACAGGCCGCCAGCAGGACGTTGACGGAAAGCATCACAACCCCGGGGGAATGTAGGTGCCGTCGGACGGGCGTCCGCCGGTCGGGTTCGGCGTCTTGGTTTCGGAATCACGAAGGGGGCCGGAGATCAGGGCCGCGCCGATGATCAATCCAGCCCAGACGACGAAGATATATAGAAGCGGCAGCGGCAGGCCGAACAACAGCTCATCCATCAGCACGACCGTGCCGATCGGCGGCATCATCAGGGCGACGCCGACGATCAGGATAACCATCGAGCGGTCGCGCGCGCGGCGGCCGGGTGATTGGGTGACGTCCTTGTCGGCCACGTCCGGGCGGCCTTAAGCGGACCCGTCGCCCGCGAGCTGCTGCACGGCGGCGATCAGTTCCGAATTGACGAACGGTTTGGTGATAAACAGGTCAGCGCCGCAGGCGATCGCTGTTTCGCGGTCTTCGCGCTGGCCCTTTGCAGTCAGCATCAGGACGGGCAAGGTTTTGGTCCGCTCGTCGGCGCGGAGTTGACGCAGGACTTCGTATCCGTCCATTTCCGGCAGCATGACATCCAGGATTAGGATGTCCGGGGTTTCGGTTGTTGCCTCGGCCAATGCCTGCCGTCCGGTCGTCGTGACCCCGACCTGGAAGCCGGATCGTTCCAGGATGAATGTCAGGGACTCGACGATGTTCGGCTCATCCTCGGCGAGTAGCACGCGCTTCGTCATGGTTTGGCGAAACCTCCCAAATTGATTTGTTTGATTAGTTGTTTTCGCCTGTAGGGGAATTAGAACCTGTTTGCGGCCCCCCTGCAATGGCCAAGCCGTTATCCGGTGAACGGGTCCTCCACCCGGTGGGCG
>DJHY01000261.1 GCA_002433335.1 Rhodospirillaceae bacterium UBA6608
CCCGCCGATTTCTGAGCCCCTCTCGGCACAGGACTTTCCATAGGTGGTTCCGCAACGACCGCTCGTTCGCAGCGGCGGGCTGACCGTCATCCTCGACTTCGTAAAGGACCATTCCCCATGGCATTCGCTTGGCCTTGGGGTCGTCGGCGGGGGCGTCCGTCCAAGGCGCAAGGGCTTCGGGAAACAGGCGCTCGAGCGCCGCCATCGTCAGCTCGTCTTCGTCGAGGTCCGCACCCTCTCCGCCGCTGCCCCCATTTCCCTCGATCTCAAATTGGAAATCGTCCGAAACAACGAACATGCCGACGTGAGAGCGCCCTGCCTCCAGTCGGCAATACCAGACGCCCTCTTCCTCTTCGTCGTTCTCGTCGCGATTGCGCGAACAGGTCATGGCCTCGGGTAGGATCATCAGCAACTGATCATCAAAATTCGCCCGGACCAGCCCGTCGAATGCATCCTGCGCATCGCACAGATCGACCATCCGAAAGGGATCGAGAAAGACGTTGTCCAATTCCCGCATCATGATCTCGCGCAGTTCGACGAACTCCGGCTCGTCCATCTGCGCATGGGTTAGAACCAGATTGAACACGACGATCGCCGTATGTCGGCCGTGATTGAGAAAATAGCTCGAGAACCAGAACCGGAGCGCTTCGCCGTCCTCGACCGTATCGAACACCCGATACCAACGGCACCCCTGATCGACCGGCGTGATGACACTTTCCAGCAACGGCGGATGATTCGGCGAGAGGGACCGGGCTTCCTTCTCGGCCATTTTTCGCATATCGCACAGCTCCGACGGCGGCGCGTCGTCCCCGTCCCAGTCGAAATGGTCGACCTGAACCCACAAGGTGCCGCTGTCCGTATCCGCGCCGGCGACCTCTTCTTCATAGCAGCCCCAATATCCGGCCCGCGTCTCATCCGGCCAGATGTCCCAGCGTCGAGGAATTCGCAGCGTCACCTCGCCATCGGCGAAGGATACGGTCTTCAGCTTGTGGAAATCATAGGACATATGCCTATCCGCTCCTCTCTATTTTGAATTATTATCGATAAGTTTATATCGTAAAAATTGTTTTACTCAAACCAACTTTCCCGCCGGTCTAGGCGGAGTTTTTGGCGGATTTTGGAGTCCGGGCCCACAGAAAGGAAAATAATCCTTGACAAATAAGCAAGGCTCACACTAAAAAGTCGAACAGTGCCCGCTGGGCCCCGCGACTTATTTCAGCCCCACGAAGGTCGGTTCACCGCCATCAACGCAGGGGAAGAACAGAGCGCTGCGGGACAACCCACCTGAGCGGACAACACTTCTCAGATCGCAATTCCAACGATTTCCGAAACCAGCCTTCGGCGGCTGAACGCGCGCTTTCATTTCTGCGCGCGACAGGTCGCCGGGCCCAGCGAAGCTATGCGCGCGGCCCATCGATGCCGGTGCGCAAGGAGAAGCCAGTGATGCCTGCCCCCTTCCGCCTGAAGAACCCGATCGGCGAGGCCTACAACATGTCCGCCGAAGACACGCTCAACACCAAGAAGGCACTGACCAGCCTGGGGCATATGAAGATGCCCGACGATGGCCTAGACGAATACCCAGACTTGCCCATGATTGACGCCGTGATGGTGCTATGGGTGTTCGCCGTGTTCTGGCACCTGACGACCGGCACATGGCGGCACTACCTGCCGACCCGCAAGGGCCTGTGGCAGGTTGCGCGCTATTACGCCTACGGCATCTTCAAGGGCGAACGGCACCCGTATCGCAAGGCCTATTGGCGCAAGCACAATCCGTTGCAGGCTTTGTCCTATCTATTGCTCAAGGTCGCGCTGTTTCCGGCGATCTGGGCGACCGGGCTGGCCTATCTGTTCTTCAACGCCTGGTCGCATCTGCCCCATGCCCGCACGGCCCTGGAATGGATCGCCCAGGGTCATATCATCGCGGCTTTCGCGCTGATCGTGTTCATCATCGCCCATGTTTATCTACTGACCACGGGCCATTCGTTCACCAGCCACGTCAAACCGATGATCGACGGATATGACGAAGTCGACCTGACCGAGGCCGAACAGGCCTATCTTGAACAGGACGAGACTTCCAAGATTCAATAAGGAGCATATGGAATGTTCGGGCGTTTGCGGCGGAACCTCGGCGAAAGCTATTCCCCCCTTTACTTCCTGGCGGCTCTGGGGGCCGGGGGGCTGGCGGTCAGTTTCTTCATGTTCCTGATGTTCTGGGTAGCCCATCCCAATCATCCCGTGCCCGTGTTCGAAGACGTCCTGGGCGGCTTCACCCAGGGCGGCATGGCAGCCAAGGGGGCCATTCTGGTCGCGGTTCTGGGGATTGCGTTGTTCGCCATCCTGCATCTGCGCCTATTAGCCTGGAACATCTCCGAATATCGCCGCTATCGAACGACGGAAGCCTACCGGACGTTGCGCGCCGGAAACGGGGAAACGCAGTTGAGCGCCATCCCCCTGACCCTGGCCATGACCGTCAACGTCTGTTTCATCGTCGGCGCCGTGTTCGTGCCCGGACTATGGTCTGCGGTCGAATACCTGTTGCCGGGGGCACTGATCGCGTTTCTGGCCATTGGGGTGCAGGCCCATCGCATCCTGTTCGGCTTTTTCGCCCGTATCTTCACGGCGGGCGGTTTCGACTGCGCCAAGAACAACAACCTGACGCAGATGATGCCGACCTTCGCCCTGGCGATGATCGGCGTCGGCCTGGCCGCGCCCGCCGCCTTCAGCCATGTCCCCGCCGTTGCCGGGATCGGGTTTCTAACCTCGACCTATTTCATCACCGCCGCCGTGATCCTGGGCGCGATCAAGCTTATCCTGGGGTTCCGGGGCATGATGGATCAGGGTACCGACAAGGACACCCTACCCACGCTTTGGGTCGTCGTCCCGATCCTGACCGTGCTGACCATCGCCTTCATGCGCCAGGATCACGCCCTCGGCACGTTTTTCGGCGGCCACGGGTCGCCGGGGGAAACCTTGGCCTTTCTAGCCCGCATGCTGGCGGCCCAAGTGTTCTTCGGAGGGCTCGGCTTGGTCGTCATGCGCCGCGCCGGCTACTTCGAAACCTATGTCATTGGGGCGGAAAAATCGCCCGGATCCTACGCCTTGGTCTGTCCGGGCGTCGCCTTGGCCGTGATGGGGCATTTCTTCATCAATAAAGGTTTGGTCGGCGCGGGTCTGATCGACAAATTCGGGGTCGCTTATTGGCTGTTAACCGCCGTCCCGCTGGCGCTTCAAGTGCTGACGATTTGGGTCATGCTCAAATTAAATTCGAAACACGTTTCCGCCTGACCGACCCGGGGCAGCCCTGATCCCAGGACATCGGTGACATTGTCACCGACAGACGTTCGACCACGGCCTATATCGAAAAACCTTCGCAGCGCCGAAAGGCAACCTTTTGCGGAGCATTCATCGCCCCTCCGAAAAGTAGGCCGTACGGCGCTTTCGAATAACACAATTTTATGTGTAAGATCGGGGCCGCCGTTGTCCGCGCCGTCGGAGGCGGCATCCAAAGCAGGAGAAACGACGGCAGCCATGGTCGAACCTCCCCCTCCCCCGCACGCCCCCAAAGCAGGCCCCGCGCGCATGTTCAGCTTTCTTGCGCGTCTGCACCCGCTCGGCCGGGAAATCACCTTGTTGTTGGTCCTGAAAGTGGCGGCCCTGACCGTCATCGCCAACATGTTCTTTTCGGCAGATGACCGCCCGGCGATGAACGGGGATGCCCTGGACCGCCATTTGCTTTCTTTGGACTCTCTGCCTGCCGCAGACGCCAACCAGGAAAACGGATCTGTAAAATGACCGATATCAGCGTTGTCGAGTTGTCGCGACTTCAGTTCGCCATCACCGCCCTGTACCACTTTCTTTTCGTTCCCCTGACGCTCGGCCTATCCCTGATCATCGCGATCATGGAAACGGTCTATGTCATGACCAACCGTCCGATCTGGCGCGACATGACC
>DJHY01000050.1 GCA_002433335.1 Rhodospirillaceae bacterium UBA6608
ATCAAGGACGATTACAGAGCCCTATCGGGCACGGAAAAAGCGGCGATCTTCCTGCTGTCTCTGCACCAGGATCAGGCGGCCATGCTGTTCGAGCGCATGGACGACGAAGAAATCCGCGAATTGTCCGCCGCCATGTCGAACCTGGGCAGCGTCCATTCCTCGGTGATCGAGCGCCTGTTCGTTGAATTCGCCGACAAGCTGTCCTCGGCGGGCGGTCTGGTCGGCTCGATCGATGCGGCCGAACGCCTGCTGAAAGCCTCTCTGTCCGGGGAACGCGTCGATTCCATCATGGAAGAAATGCGCGGCCCCGCCGGTCGCACCATGTGGGACAAGATGGGCAACGTGAACGAGGCCGTTCTCGCCAACTATCTGAAGAACGAATATCCGCAGACCGTGGCCGTCATCCTGTCGCGCATTCGCTCCGACCACGCGTCGCGGGTGCTGTCCCTGCTTCCGGAAAACTTCGCCATGGAAGTGATCATGCGGCTTTTGCGCATGGAAGCGGTTCAGAAAGACATCGTCGACCATGTCGAGCGCACGCTGCGCGCCGAATTCATGACCAACCTGGCGCGCACCGCCCGTCGCGACAGCCACGAATTGATGGCCGACATCTTCAACTCGCTCGACCGCAACACGGAAAACCGCTTCATGACCGCGCTGGAAGAGCGCAACCGTGAAAGCGCCGAGCGCATCAAGCAGTTGATGTTCACCTTCGACGATCTGATCAAGGTCGACCCCAGCGGCATCCAGACGCTGCTGCGTCAGGTCGAGAAGGAACAGTTGGCGCTGGCCCTCAAGGGCGCGTCGGACGAGGTCAAGGACCTGTTCTTCTCGAACATGTCGGAACGCGCCGGCAAGATGATGAAGGAAGACATGGAAGCCATGGGCGCCGTCCGCCTGAAAGACGTCGACGAAGCCCAATCCGCCATCGTTCAGGTCGCCAAGAACCTGGCCGACAGCGGCGAAATCGTGATCGCCACCGGCGACGAAGAAGGCGAACTGGTGTTCTGACGCCGACCGTCGGCTTACCGCGCCAACAGCACATCCCAGACAGGCCCGGACACGACTGGCGGCTCCTCCACCCCTTCGAACAAGGGAGAGGATTTGAACTTAACGGTCACATCCCCTGCCCCCATGTCCCAGGTCATCGCGGCGCGGACATGGCCGACGTCGAAATCCAACAACACCTCATCACTGGACAGCACGCCCCCTTCGACCCCGAAATTCATCGAGGCACGGCTCAGCCCGATCGAGCGTTTTTCCTTATCCACGGCCTGTTGCAAGGCGGATCCGAAGATCCGTCCCTCGGAAAGCGACATTCGCCCGGCTCCGGTAACGGCGGCGAGCATCTCCGCCCCTGTGCCGCCGACGGTCAATACTTCGAAATTGCCGTGTAGCCGCCCGGCGACGCCATGACCGCCCAACAATCCCGCCGTCATTAACGCCGCATCCAGGTCACTGCCGGAAACGGTCAGGGACAAAGCCGTCTTGCCCTCGTTCGCGGTCGCTTCGGCGCGACCGCTGACTGTCCCGCCGAACAATGGAATAGAGCCGACCTCTGCCGCCAGGTTTGGCTCGCCCGTGCGCCATGAAAGTCCGACGGCGCCGCTTCCCAGGTCCAAGCCGGGTGCGATCAGGCGGGACCACCTGACCCGCCCCCGACCGCCGATGGCATATCTTTTGACCCGCACCCCACCGATGCCGTTGTCGACCAAACCGGCCATCCGAATGGCGGCGGCCGCATGACGCAGGTCCAGGGCCCCGGCCTCTAAATCCATATCGATCAGTGGCAGCTTTTCATCCATGTCCAGGCTGAAGCGGCCGCTCAAATCCGTTTTGCCGAGGACCAGATTGCGGATGGAAAAGTCCGCCCGGCCGCCTTTCAGCTCCGCCCGCATGCGCGCCGAGACCCGGCCCAACAGGTCCGGGGACAACACGGGCCAAACCGCGGCCAATGCTTTCGGATCGTCGACATCCAAATCCAGATCGGCGCCGAATGCCCAACGCCCCCGATGGGCAACTGTGCCCCGCGCCATCACACTACCCGGCGCGGTATCAAGCATCAGCGTAAACGGCACGCGAATACCGTCGCGGAAATCCTCCAGCCGACGGAGTTCGCCTTCGAGGTAGACCGGCTCGCCCCGCAGCCGCGCATCGCCCCGCAAACGCATGACGGCGCCCTCTGCCGTTTTCGACGTCCGCGCCTCGACCGACACGCCGTCGAGTGTCAGATCGCGCTCAAGCCGGGCATCCGTGTAACGCAGAGAACCGCTGTCGATCGTCAGCGCCCCGATCTCGCCCCAGGGCCATACCGGCATCTTCAACGTCGCCTGCCCCGGCAGGGCCTGTTCCCCGTCAAGGCGCGGCTTACCCCGCAGGCTCCAGTTATTGACACCATCGGGTCCGCGGTCGAATCGCAGGCTCGGGCGCACCAGCACCAATCGTCGGGCATGCAGGACGCCGCGCACTAAGGCCCATAGGTCCAGATCGGCCTCGAGCCGGGCGATCCGCGCCACCGGCGGACTGTCGACCGGCACGAAACGATTGCCCGGCAAGCGGACAATCACGTCGTCGGCGTCAATCCCGGGGGTGCCCCAGAAGCGCAGATCGGCGCTTCCCTTGACCTCGACCTCATATCCCGTGAGCCAGCCGCCGACGGCGGCAACCAGCCGTTCCGCACCGACCAGAATGGGCACCGCAGCTGCCAGGACGGTCACCGCGGCCGCAACCGCGAGCACGACCGTTATCCGCGCCAAGGGGCGCGGACCGTCCGCATCCAACTCTTCCGCAATGTCCGTCGGTTCGGCCAAGGGCTCCCCTACCCGCGCCAGTTCGCTGCCCCGTCCCCCATGGTCAGGCCTTGCGCAGCACGATGACGAATTCCGCGCCTTCGGCACGATTATCGACTAACTCATACCCCGTAGCGGTACAAAATTCCTGAAAATCCTTCGGCGCGCTGGGGTCCGTCGCCAACACGGTCAAGGTATCGCCCTCCGCCAGCGGCTTCATTGCCTTCTTGGCCTTGAGAACGGGAAGCGGACATTTCAGGCCGCGCGCGTCCAATGTTTCCGGCATGACGATCCCCCCTTTGGTTGAGAAGTGCGCATTTTTCGGTATGCGGCAACGCTCCGCAAGGCCAATCGCTCATAGAATCATGGTGCAATTGCGAAATTATCCCCATCGGGGCTTTTCATCGTGAAACGAGGGGACTACAACGTGCGGGCCGTGACCCGATAACCCGCTTCGGCCTGTTTCGGTGCACTGCATTCAAGCACCTGGTTCACTCTCTGTCCGTCAGGAACCTGATTTGGATCTCTACATGCCCATCGCCGAGATGTCGGTGAACGTCCTGCTGATTTTCGCAGTGGGTGCGGGTGTGGGATTCCTGTCCGGGTTGTTCGGCGTCGGCGGCGGCTTCCTGATGACGCCGCTGCTGTTCTTTATCGGCATCCCGTCTGCCGTTGCTGTCGCGACCGGAGCCAGCTTGATCGTCGCGGCTTCGATTTCCGGCGTTCTGGCCCATTGGAAACGCGGCAATGTCGACCTGAAGATGGGCACGTTCCTATTGGTCGGCGGCGTGATCGGATCGTCCTTGGGCGTCTGGCTATTCACCTATCTACGTGAACTGGGCCAGGTCGATTTGGTAATCCGCATCAGCTACGTCGTGTTCCTGGCCGTGATCGGCGGCCTGATGCTGACGGAAAGCGTGCGCGCCATGATGCGCCGCAAGAAGAACCAGTCCCGCCGCGTCCACGTTCACAACTGGATGCACGGCCTACCGTTCAAGGTCCGGTTCCGCCGGTCGCGCCTGTATATCAGCGCCCTGCCCCCCTTGGTGGTTGGCCTGTTCGTCGGCCTGCTGGCGGGTGTGATGGGTGTCGGCGGCGGCTTCGTCATGGTTCCGGCGATGATTTACATCCTGGGCATGCCCACGGCGGTGGTGGTCGGAACCTCGCTATTCCAGATTATTTTCGTCTCGGCGAACGTGACGATTCTTCAGTCGGCGACCAACCAGACGGTCGACATCATCCTGGCCTTGATTCTGTTGGTCGGCGGGGTAATCGGCGCACAGGTCGGTGCCCGGGCCGGCACCAAGATGAACGGCGAACAACTGCGCGGCATGCTGGCGCTTATCGTTCTGGGCGTATGCGTCAAGCTGACTTACGACTTGGTGATCACCCCGATCGATCTGTTCTCGATCGCCGAGATCGCCCGGTATTAGGTCGCGGAGCGGCATGGTGCGACGAATTTTGTCTCACTTTTCCGTGAATCGCAGAAATTCAGCGAATTAAAGGTTTTACGGTGAACGGCGCTATATTATTACATTCTGAGGGGGCTGGGGATTTCCTTGTAAATTCACGCGGTTATACCCGTCGTCCCTTGCTGCGCCACGACCTGCCCGCTGGGGTTTCAACTTGGACATCTACCTGCCCATCGCTGAAATGTCCGTCAATTCATTGGCGATCTTCGGCATGGGCGCAGCGGTCGGGTTCCTTTCTGGTCTATTCGGCGTCGGCGGGGGCTTTCTGATGACCCCCCTATTGATCTTCACCGGTATTCCGCCCGCCGTCGCCGTCGCGACCGAGGCTAACCAGATCGTCGCGGCTTCCGTGTCCGGCGTGCTTGCCCATTGGAAGCGCGGCAACGTCGATCTGAAGATGGGCATGGTTCTGTTGGTCGGCGGCGTGATCGGATCGTCGCTCGGCGTCTGGCTGTTCACGTTCCTGCGCGAACTGGGCCAGGTCGATCTGGTGATCAAGCTGTCCTATGTCGTGTTTCTGTCGATCATCGGCGGATTGATGCTGGTCGAAAGCGTTCGCGCCATGATGGCCCGCAAACGCGACGTGCCGCGCCGCCAGCATTCCCACAACTGGATGCATGGCTTGCCGTTCAAGATGCGGTTCCGCCGCTCGCGCCTCTACATCAGCGCCCTGCTGCCCCTCGCGGTCGGCATCTTCGTCGGCTTGCTGGCGGCGATCATGGGGGTCGGCGGCGGCTTCGTCATGGTTCCGGCGATGATCTATCTGCTGGGCATGCCGACTTCGGTCGTGGTCGGAACGTCGCTGTTCCAAATCATTTTCGTGACGGCCAACGTGACCGTGTTGCAATCGGTCACCAACTACACCGTCGATGTCATGTTGGCCCTGATCCTGTTGTTCGGCGGCGTCATCGGCGCCCAGTTCGGGGCGCGCTTCGGCACCCGGATGCGCGGCGAACAGCTGCGTGGCCTGTTGGCGCTGATCGTTCTGGCTGTGTGTTCCAAGCTTACCTTCGACCTCGTGGCCACGCCCGAGGATCTGTTCTCCATCGGACCGGCGGGACATTGAAGACCATGATCCGCTTTCCCCTTTTCGCGGCGATGTTCGCCCTGGTCGCCACCATTGCCGACCGGGCGCAAGCGCGCGACATCACTATCGACCTGACGGACCCCGTGGTCTCGATCACGACCGGCTTTACCGGTACTGACCTGTTGCTATACGGCGCGGTCAAACAGGCCGGTGACCTGGTCGTTGTCGTGCGCGGCCCAGCCCGCGACGAGATCGTCCGCCGCAAGGAAAAGATCGTCGGCGTCTGGGTAAATCGGGACGAGTTGATTTTCGATAAGGTCCCGTCCTATTACCGGATCGCCAGCAATCGACCGCTGCAGGAATTCATCAACCCGGCCGACGCCGACCGTTTGCAGATCGGCCTGACGAACCTGGACCTGCGCGCCAAGGCGTCGGGCAAGCTTTTGCCGGAAGCCCCCTACGAATTCCGCGAAGGCCTGATCCGCAACCTCCAGCGCATCGGCCTGTACATGACCAAGCCGGACAACGTGGTCTTCTTGTCGGAACAACTGTTCCGCACACGTCTGCGCTTTCCGGCCAACGTTTCCGTCGGAACCTTCACCATCGAGGTCTATCTATTCCGCGACGGAAAACTGCAATCCACGGCCACGACCCTGCTGACCGTGCGTAAATTCGGAATCGAAGCCCAGATCTACGATCTGGCCCATCGTTACTCCCTGGCTTACGGCGTGCTTGCCGTGGTCATTGCCGTAGTGGCAGGATGGGCAGCGAACGCGGCATTCCGAAAGGGATAATCCGATGAGCGACGACGCGACCAAAACCACCGGCGACGGCTTGCCGGAAGACGAAAAGCTGACCTTCCTCTGTGTCATTGACCGGACCGAGGAAATGTCCCGTGCTGTGCGTTTTGCCTGCCTGCGGGCACGCAACGCCAATCGCCGCGTCGCCTTGCTCTACGTAACCGAGCCCGCCGAATTCCAACACTGGATGGCCATTGGCGAGCGCATGCGCGAGGAAGCCCGCGAGGAAGCCGAGGAAATGGTTCAGGCCGTGGCTTCGGTCGT
>DJHY01000051.1:0-2535 GCA_002433335.1 Rhodospirillaceae bacterium UBA6608
ACAGCGGCGGTCTTTAATGCCACGATGACCGCACGAAGATCGTCCGCCATGGGTTGGCGTAGCGCGAGGATGCGTACCGCATGATCATCAATTTCAATCTCCAGGGCATCGATTTTTTTATCCGCTTTTTTAATCACTAGGGCGCTCTCCGTATCGCGCCGGACCATCGCATCAACTGCGCCAGCCAAATTAGCTTCCGCCATACCCCCCATTTCCGCGATCATACTATCCAGTTGCTTCAGTTCGTCATCGAAAGATTTAACGGTGTGTTCGTGCTGCATTGGGCTTCCCTCCTCAACCGAAGCGGCCGGTTATGTAGTCCTGAGTCCGCTGGTCCGACGGTTTAGTAAAGATCTGCTCTGTATCGCCCGATTCCACCAGATTGCCGAGGTGGAAAAACGCGGTGCGCTGCGACACCCGTGCCGCTTGCTGCATGGAATGGGTTACAATGACGATGGTGTAGTTCTCTCGAAGTTCGTCCATTAACTCTTCGATTCGAGCTGTGGCGATGGGGTCGAGGGCTGAGCACGGCTCGTCCATCAGAATTACGTCGGGCTCCACCGCAATAGCTCGCGCGATGCACAAGCGTTGTTGCTGGCCACCAGATAGTCCGGTGCCCGGCGCATCGAGGCGGTCTTTCACCTCGTCCCACAATCCCGCCTTGGTCAGACTGCCTTCAACGACATCGTCCAGGTCCGCCTTGCTATCCGCTAGACCATGCAACCGGGGGCCGTAGGCGGTGTTGTCGTAGATGGACTTAGGAAACGGATTCGCCTTTTGGAAAACCATGCCGACACGGGCCCGCAGGTGAACCGGGTCAAGAGCCTTGTCGTAAACATCGTCGCCATCCAATTCGATGATGCCGGTAACACAACATCCATCGATAGTATCATTCATACGGTTTAGGCAACGAAGGTACGTGGACTTACCGCAGCCGGACGGCCCAATCAGCGCGGTCACCTGATTGCGGAAAATATCTAGATCAATCCCGAATAGGGCTTGGGTCTCACCGTAGAAAACCTCCACGTTCCGGGTGCGGAAGGTGAGATGAGGCAGATTCATTGACACCACCGTGTCGTCAGTTAAACCGCCATCTTCATCCATGTGGGCCTCATTCGTCGTTTTAGTTTCCGCGGTCATCATGCTACCACCGCCTCTCAAATTTCTTGCGCAGCCAGACGGCCGTCAAATTCATCATAATCAGGAATCCCAGCAACACCATAATAGCCGCCGAGGTGCGCTCGACGAAGGCGCGTTCCGGGCTATCCGCCCACAAATAGATCTGCACCGGCAGCACAGTCGCCGGATCGGTGAAGCCGCCCGGAATGTCGACTATAAAGGCGACCATTCCGATCATGAGGAGTGGCGCCGTCTCGCCCAAGGCCTGCGCCATGCCAATGATGGTGCCGGTCAACACGCCGGGCATAGCCAGCGGCAGCACATGGTGAAACACCACCTGACTGCGCGAGGCCCCTAGACCCAATGCCGCTTCGCGAATGGACGGGGGCACTGACTTTATGGCTGCGCGGCCGGCGATAATAATGGTCGGCAACGTCATCAGCGCCAGCACCACACCACCGACCAGCGGGGCCGAGCGCGGCATGCCGATAAAGTTCAGGAAGACCGCCAACCCAAGCAAACCGAAAACGATAGACGGCACGGCGGCGAGGTTGTTGATATTTATCTCGATCACCTGCGTCAGCTTGTTCTTGGGCGCGAACTCCTCCAGATAAATCGCCGCAGCTACGCCAATGGGGAAAGCCAGGGCTAGAGTCACGAGCAAAGTAAAGAACGACCCTGCCGCCGCGCCCCACACGCCCGCCAGTTCCGGCTCGCGAGAGTCACCAGCGCTGAAGAAAGTAGTGTTAAAGCGCTTCTCAAGGCGGCCGTCGGCGACTAGAGCCTCGATCCAGGCCATTTCCTTATTCGAGATGCGCCGTTCGTTTTCGGCAACGCGATCCCGAATGTAACCCTTAATGAACATGTCCACGTCATCGTCCGCCGTGACCCAGACATCGGTTGTCGTGCCGACCAAGTCCGGGTTTTCGCGAACAATGGCCCGCAACTCGTAGGCGGCGCCGGAGCTGGCGAGCTTGTAGAGTGCTCTCTTGTCACGTCGTTTCTTCACGTCGGGGAACAGGCCGCGCAGGCTTTTCTTCGCCATTCCTTGATAGTTAGCCTTCGCCCAGACCTTAGGATCGCCCGAATTTTTCGGATCGATGTCTCCGGCGTCGAAGTAGATGGGCAACTTGACATAGGTCTGCTGGAAAGCGGTGTAGCCCTTGGATACGACGGTGAAGAATAGGAGGCCTAAGCAGGCCAGCGCGAACGCCACCGCCCCCATGCCGTAAAGGCGGAACCGACGTTCCGCAGCATGGCGACGCCTCAACGACGCGGCGACCTTAGCAGATTTCGTAGATCTATCAGTCATATCGTTCTCTATATTTATTCACGACATACAACGCGATCACGTTTAGCACCAACGTGGTGCAGAATAGCAACAGGCCAAGCGCGAAGGCCGCCAGGGTCTTGGCG
>DJHY01000051.1:2839-3054 GCA_002433335.1 Rhodospirillaceae bacterium UBA6608
GGCCGCCAGGGTCTTGGCGCTGTCAAATTCCTGATCACCGATCAACAGTGTGACAATCTGCACAGTCACCGTCGTGACTGCCTGAAAGGGATTTGCCGTTAGATTGGCGGCTAGCCCAGCAGCCATGACGACAATCATCGTTTCGCCAATAGCCCTGGACATCGCCAGCAGAAGGCCACCGACAATTCCTGGCAGAGCCGCGGGAATAACCACCT
>DJHY01000117.1 GCA_002433335.1 Rhodospirillaceae bacterium UBA6608
GGATCAATTTGTATAACGCGCTGACGGTCAAGCTGGTCCTGGACCATTGGCCGGTCTCGTCAATTCGGGATATCGATATTTCACCGGGTTTGTTCTCTGACGGTCCTTGGGGGAAGAAGCTTCTGGCCATCGAGGGCGAAGCCGTCTCGCTGGACGATATCGAACACAGAATCCTCCGCCCGATATGGAAAGACCCGCGCCTGCATTATGCGGTCAACTGCGCCTCGATCGGTTGCCCCGATTTGGCGCCCGCGCCCTATGCCGCGGCCAGGATCGATGCGATGCTCAACACGGCGGCGGAAGCCTATGTAAACAGCCCGCGCGGGGCGCGTTTCGATCCGGATGGACGGTTGGTCGTCTCCAAGATCTACGACTGGTTTATCGATGATTTCGGCGGGGACGCGGCCGGTGTTCTGGATCATCTGCGCCGCTATGCGGGCCCGGCGCTGAAAAAGGGCCTTGCCGGGCGGGCCGCGATCGACGGCTACAGCTATGACTGGCGGATCAACGTTGCGCACTAGGCCATGGCGGGGCCGTGCCTGCCAAAAAAAATCGTGGATTTGCTCCAGATCAATTCGCGGTCGTCGGTTTGCGGCTCAAATGTCGAACCCGGTGCGATGAAAGATGCGTGCCGCGGAGGTTTTCCAATAGGCGCAATTCTTGGCGGAGCAGGCGGATGGATCGGAGTTTGCTTGAAAAATACGGGGGCCCGACGCCCCGGTACACCAGCTATCCGACCGCGCCGCATTTTCACGACGGCATCGGCGCGGACGCCTATGGCGATTGGCTTTCGGCCCTGGGTCCGGAAGACGGGCCGGTCTCGCTTTATCTGCATATCCCTTATTGCCGCGAGCTTTGTACCTATTGCGGTTGCAACACCAAAATCACCCGGCGCTATGCGCCGGTGGCCGAATACGTGGCCGACCTTCAGGCGGAAATCGATCTGGTCGGCGGGCATCTCTCCCAGCCGCTGGCGGTTTCGCACGTTCATTTCGGTGGCGGCACGCCCAATATCTTGGCGTCGCAGGATTTTCTGGCGTTGATGGGAAGCTTGTGGCGGAACTTCAAGTTCGGCCCGGAAACCGAAACAGCGGTCGAGATCGACCCACGCCTGTTGACCCGCGATATGGCCGAGGCCATGGCGGCGGGCGGCGTCAACCGCGTCAGCATCGGGGTGCAGGACCTCAACGAGCAGGTTCAGGAGGCGATCAACCGCGTGCAGCCGCTGGAAGTTGTAAAGATGGCGGTCGAGCACCTGCGCCGCGCCGGAATTCACAACATCAACCTGGACCTGATGTACGGCCTGCCGCTGCAGACCACGGACCATGTCCTGAGCACGGTCGATCAATGCGTCGGGCTGGGTGCGCAGCGGATTGCTCTGTTCGGATACGCCCATGTGCCTTGGATGAAACGCCATCAGCGCTTGGTCGACGATCTGCCGCGCGCCGATGCGGACGAACGCTTCGAACAGGCCGAGGCCGCCGCCCGGCGGCTGGCCGACAAGGGGTATCGGCGGGTCGGCCTGGACCATTTCGCCATGCCCGGCGATTCCCTATGCCGGGCCCAGGAACGCGGCCGTTTGCACCGTAATTTCCAGGGCTACACCACAGACACGGCCCAGGTCCTGTTGGGCTTCGGCGTATCGGCCATCGGCGAATTGGCGGGCGGTTATGTGCAGAATGCGACCGATGCCGGAAGCTATAGCCGCAGCATTCAGGCCGGGCAATTCGCCACGGTCAAGGGCATCGCGATCAGTGAAGAAGACCGTCGCCGCCGCGGCTTGATCGAAAAGCTGATGTGCGACATGGCGGTCGATCTGGATCAATTCGGCGGCGCGCGGCTTTATGCCGGAGAACTGGTCCGTCTGCATGAAATGGCCGGTGACGGTTTGGTCCGGGTCGATGGCAGTCGCATCACCGTTCCCGAGGGCGCGCGGCCGCTGATCCGCGCCGTCGCCGCCGTGTTCGATACCTACCTGCGGCCAGCCCAGGGGCGGCATTCGATGGCCGTCTAAACCCGCTTATTCCAGGAAAAGCGCATTTTCTCGACCGAGGGGGTTGCAAATCTCCGCGCGATCGTCCTATCTCCCCTGCCGATCACGGTTGGCCAACAACCGGAAAAACAGGGAGAGGAAAGCCGTGAAACGGGATTGCCGTATTCCGGACACAATCAAATCTATCATTGCGCGGGACCCCCGTTCGATGGGTCACTCAGGCCGTTAGGGGAAACACGGCGCAATGTCCGATATGATCGTTCTTGAAAATCTGACCAAGCGGTTCGGAGACCTGACCGCCGTTGACGCCGTCTCGATGTCGGTGAAGCGCGGCGAGGTCCTGGGCTTTCTGGGCCCCAACGGGGCCGGTAAATCGACCACCATGAAGATGGTCTGCGGCTATCTGACGCCGACCAGCGGCACGGCCCGCGTGCAGGGCCATGACGTGGTGGCCGAACCGATGGCCGTGAAGGCGGCGATCGGCTACCTGCCCGAAGGTGCGCCGACCTACGGCGACATGCGGGTCCGATCGTTCCTGAAATTCATCGCCCAGGTGCGGGGCTTCCACGGGGCCGAGATCGACCGCCGCGTCGATCGGGTTCGCGAACTGGCCGCTTTGGAAGAAGTCATCGACCGTCCGGTCGAAACCCTGTCCAAGGGCTACAAACGCCGGGTCGGTCTGGCCCAGGCAATCCTGCACGATCCCGAAGTGCTGATCATGGACGAGCCGACCGACGGCTTGGACCCGAATCAGAAGCACCAGGTCCGGACGCTGATCCAGAACATGGCCGCCAACAAGGCGATCGTCATTTCGACCCATATCCTGGAAGAAGTCGAAGCGATCTGCTCGCGCGCGGTGGTCATTGCCCATGGCCGCTTGCTGGCCGACGGCACGCCGGAAGATCTGTTGCGCCGCGATGCGCGGCATAACGCAGTGGTGGTCAAGGTTGCCGCCGCACAGGCATCGGACGTCTCCGCCGGGTTGGCGGGGCTGTCCGGGATCGCCGGGGTCGATGCCATGGGCGAGCCGGCGGACGGCACTGCTTCGTTGCGCGTCCGGCCCAAGGACGGCAGTTCCATCGTGCTGCCGGTGGGCGATTTCCTGCGGTCGAAGAACGTGACGCCCGAAGAAATCTACGTCGAACGCGGCCATATGGACGAAGTCTTCCGCGCCATTACCCAAAGCACGCCGAGCGAACGGACGGGGGCCTCCGATGCGTAACGTCTGGATCATCGCCAAGCGCGAACTGGCGGGTTATTTCGCGACGCCGCTGGCGCTCGTCTTCATCGTTATCTTCCTGGCCCTGACCGGGGCCTTCACCTTTTACCTGGGGCGCTTTTTCGAGGGCGGACAGGCCGACCTGGAGGCGTTCTTCCGCTTCCATCCCTGGCTTTATCTGATCCTGATCCCCGCCGTCGCCATGCGGCTTTGGGCGGAAGAACGCAAAACCGGCACCATTGAACTGTTGATGACCTTGCCGGTCACGACGACGCAGGCGGTGGTCGGCAAGTTCCTGGCCGCCTGGGTGTTCTGCGGCATCGCCCTGGCACTGACCTTTCCGATCTGGATCACGGTCAACGTGCTGGGCGATCCGGACAACGGCGTGATCGTCGCGGGCTATGTTGGCAGCTTCCTGATGGCCGGCGCCTTCATGTCGATCGGCGCCTGCATGTCGGCCATGACCAAGAACCAAGTGATCGCCTTTATCATCTCGGCCACGGTCTGTTTCCTGTTCACCATGAGCGGGCTGCAGATGGTCCTGAACTTCTTCCAAGCCTGGGCCCCGGCGCTGATCGTCGATAGCGTCGCCAACCTGAGCTTCCTGATCCGGTTCAATGCGGTGATGCAGGGCGTGATCGACCTGCGTGACGTGTTCTTCTTCGTCTCACTGATCGCGTTCTTCCTGTTCACGAACGTGATCGTCGTCGAACTGAAGAAATCGGCATAAGGCGGAGGGGAAGAACATGGAAGCGCTCAAGAAAATCGACCGCAGCCGCCTCGCCGTTGTCGGCGTCGTCCTGGCCGCGATTTTGTTCCTGTCGTCGAATTTGGCGGTCAACCTGGGCCTGCGCTCGGCGCAGGTCGACCTGACCGAACGTCAGCTCTACACCCTGTCCGAGGGCACGCGAAAAGTTCTGACCAGCCTGAAGGAGCCGATCACGCTGCGGTTCTACTTCACCCGTGCGCTGGGCGAGAACTATCCGGGGCATCAGACCTACGCCAACCGGGTGCGTGAACTGCTGGAACGCTACGTCGATATCTCCGGCGGCAAGATCCGCCTGGAAATCAAAAATCCCGAGGCCTTTTCCGAGGTCGAGGACGAGGCCGTGACCTTCGGCCTGCAGGGGATTCCCTATGACCAGTCGGGCGACCGCGGCTATTTCGGCATTGCGGGCACCAACTCGGTCGATGGCAAGGCCGTCATTCCCTACTTCACCACCGAACGTGAACCGTTCCTGGAATACGATCTGACCAAGCTGGTCTATACCCTGGCGACTTTGGACCGGCCGATCATCGGCGTGGTTGCGCGTCTGCCGGTCGAGGGCGGCTTCATGATGGGCCAGCGCCCGGTGCCGCCCTGGGCCGTGATCAACCAGATCCGCGAATTGTTCGACGTCCGCTCGATGCCCGCCGAATTCAACAGCGTGCCGCCCGAAGTCGGCGAACTGCTGCTGGTGCATCCCAAGAATTTGAGCGAGGAGACCCTCTACGCCATCGACCAGTTCGTGATGCGTGGCGGTCGTATCCTGGCGTTCATCGATCCCAATGCCGAAACCGAAATGCCGACCCCCGGCACCCGGCCCGGCCCGTCGGATATCGACCGCCTGCTGAAATCCTGGGGCGTGACCTTCATCAAAGACAAGGTCGCGGGCGATCTGGAAACGGCGCGGCGCGTCAACGTCCGCTATCAGGGCCAGATGACCCAGGTCGATTACGTCGCCTGGAACGCCATGGATCGCAAGAACCTGAATACGGACGACGCCGTCGTCGCGGATATCCGCGGCATCAACGTCGGTTCGGCCGGGATCATCGAACCGGCCAAGGACGCGACCACGACTTTCCGTCCGTTGATCACGACCTCGGAAAAATCGCAGGCCATCGACGTCGCCAAGTTCCAGGGCAAGATCGACGTGGTCGGCCTGTTCCGTGACTTCAAACCGTCGGGCAAGAAGCTGACCATCGCGGCCCGGGTGACCGGCCCGGTCAAATCTCCGTTCCCCGACGGACCGCCCCTGATCGGTGAAGGCCCCGAGGCGGAAAAGGCGCGCGCCGAGAGAGCCAAGACGCATCTGGCGCAGTCGGAAAAACCGTTGAACGCGGTGATCGTCGCCGATACCGACGTCCTGCACGAAGGCCTTTGGGCCGAGGTGCGCGAGGTCAATGGCGAACAGCTCCTGGTGCCTTATGCCGGGAACAGCGATTTCGTCGTCAATGCGGTTGAAAACCTGGCCGGTGGCGATGCCCTGCTGAGCCTGCGGTCGCGTGGCGACTCCCGCCGTCCGTTCCGCATGGTCGAGGAAATCCGCTTGGATGCCGAACGCAAGTTCCGCTCCGAACAGGAAAAGCTGGTCAAGGAACTGCAGGAAACCCAGGAACGGGTCGAAGGCCTGACCAATCGTGAAAGCGGCAGCGGCGAGGCCATCCTGTCGCCCGAGGAAAAGCAGGCGATTGCCGAGTTCCGCCGCAAGATGATCGAAATCCGCCGCGACCTGCGCAATGTGCAGCATGCCCTGCGCAAGGATATCGACGACCTTGATGCCTGGTTGAAGTTCCTCAACATCGCGGCAATCCCGCTGTTGCTGGGGATCGTCGCCTTGGTCATCGCCGTGGTCCGGCGCATGCGCCGCGTCCGCGCGCGGCCCGTGAGCGAATAGGAGAGACGCCGTCATGAGCGCCAGGAATTTCCTGATCCTTCTGATCTTCACGGTGGTCGGCGTGGCCGCCGCGGCCTTGGCCGTGGTGACGCGCCCGGGCGATGACGCCTACGCCAACCAGGGCGAGCCGGTGTTCCCGGGCCTGATCGACGCGATCAACGATATCGAAACGATCCGCCTGGAAAGCAACGAAGGCGGCGTGCTGACCTTCAAGCGCCACGGCAAGGGTGCCAACGGCAAGGAAGCCGCCGGTTGGGGCGTGGTCGAACGCGACATGTATCCGGCCAAGGCCAGCATGCTGAACGGGCTGGCAGTGCGGGTCTCGCAACTGACCTATCTTGCGCCGAAAACGGCTGATCCCAAGCTGTTCCCGCGCCTCGATCTGGGCGACCCGATGGTCGTCGGCTCCAAGGCGGTCGGTGTGACGATGACCGCCAAGGGCGGCCGCCCGGTGGTCGACATGGTCGTCGGCAAGGCGCGCAGTTCGCTCGAAGGATCGGCCGAAGGGGGCACCTACCTTCGCCTTGAAGGCAAGGATCAGGCTTGGCTCGCCAAAGGTTCGGTCGACCTGGGCAAGCTGTTCTCTGAATGGATCGACGCTGAAATCTTCGACATCAAGACCTCGCGGTTCCGTCATGTCGAGATTGACTACGCGGACGGCGAGAAGGTGGTCATCTTCAAGGACAAGGAAGAAGACCTGGACTTCATCCTGGAAGACATTCCCGACGGGATGAAGGTCAAGAGCCGCTTCAGCGTCAACGCCATCGCGTCGTCGATCGGCGAGTACCGGATTTTCGACGTCGCGCATCGCGACAAACATCCGATCGACCCGGCCAAGTCTACGCGGGTTGTCTATGAAACCTTCGACGGGCTGAAGATCACGGCCTTGATCCAGCTGCCCGAAGGGGACGGCAAGGGGCCGGATGCCGAATATTGGGTGTCGTTGAAGGTCGAAGGCGGCGAGGGCACGGCCGAGGCCGATGGCCTGCGGGCCCGTGTCGAGCCCTGGGTCTTCCGGATCACCGATTACCGCTACAACTCGATCGCCAAGCGCATGAAAGACCTGATCGAGCCGAACGCCGGGTCCTAAACGCCAGAATCGGCCAATTTCGAAATAATTGCCAATGTGTTGCCCGTCACAGATGGCGGGCCCGGCATTCCCTAGGCTTCCCTTCGTCGGGGTGGCCAGGGGGGCCGCCCGTGGACCCCGTCCGCGGGGTAAGGTAGGCTGGCATGAACGAATTGGCGTTCAAGGGCTCGGGCAAGGGCTCGGGCAAGGCAACGGGGGGCGTTATGGCCGGCGGGAAATCGACCGCGAAAGCAGGAAAGACGCCGTCGCCGGGTGCGACCGCGCCGCGCGGCAAGACCGACCGCGAACGGTTCGTCGCCTTGGCGTTCTGCCGGGCTGATCTACTGCTGGAACTGGACGGCGACTATAATATCGCCTTCGCCGCCGGGGTGACCCCGATGTTGGGCGCCACACCGGAAACCCTGCAAGGTTCATCGTTTCTGGATTTCGTCGGCGACGAACACAAGGCTTATGCCCGCGACCTGTTGTCGGGCGGCGGTCGTAACGGTCGTATCGAAGACGTGGTGATGGACCTGCAGAGCGCCGGGGGCAAGCGCATCCCGGTGGTGTTCTCCGGTTATCGTATGCCCGATTTCGACAATCACTATTTCCTGGCGGTCAAGGTCGAGCCGGTGCGCAAGACGCACGTTCGCGCCGAGGACCTGATCCAAGACGAATGGTCCGGTTTGCTGGAGCAAGAATCCTTCACCCGGGCCGCCGTCGAACGTATCCAGGATTACGACCGCACGGGGGCCAAGGGGCAATTGACCTTTGTCCGTCTGGAGGCGGTCAAATCCTTGGCCGACAGCCTGGGCGCCAGCGAGAAACGCAGCCTGATGACGGCGGTCGGAAATATCCTGAAATCTCATTCCCTGGGCGGCGGCACGGCAGGCCAGCTGGATGACGAGAATTTCGCCTATGTCCATGGCGCTGACGTCAACCCGGAAGACGTCAACCTGAAGGTCGAGGAAGTCGCCCAGCAACTTTTGGGCGACAAGGCGGGGCCGGTGGCCGCCCGTTCGTCGACCTTGGAAGCGGACGGCGCGGGCCTAAGCGAAGATCAGGTCGCGCGCGCCCTGGTCCATACCATGCAGCAATTCTGTTCCGGCAAGGTCAATGTACCGGTGGAAAAGCTGTCCGATGCGCTGGACGACATGATGCAGGACACGGTCGAGACCGTGAAGTTCATCAAGGACACGACCGAGCGCTGCGATTTCGATCTGGTGTTCATGCCGATCTGCGATCTGCGCCTGGGCCGGGTTCATCATTTCGAGGCCTTGTCCCGCTTCCGCGATCAGGCGCGGGCCAAATCGACGTTCCAGATCATCACCCTGGCCGAACAATTGGGCCTGATCGTCGATTTCGATTTCGCCGTGGTCCGTCAGGTGATGGATATCCTCAGCCATTTGTCGCGGCGCGGTCCGTTGCCGGCGGTGGCGGTCAATCTGTCGTCCCTGTCCCTGGGCAACCCGCAATTCGTCGAGCGGCTGGTCAGCGTGCTGGAAGGGCGTCCGGACATGAACCGCCGGGTGATGTTCGAGCTGACGGAATCGGCCGAGGCCGAAGATCTGGAATCCCTCAACAAGGTGATCCAGGAAATCCGCAAGCGTGGGTTCCAATTCTGCCTGGACGATTTCGGCGCGGGGGCCGCCAGCTTCGACTATCTGAACGCCCTGGATGTCGATGTGGTCAAGTTCGACGGTCCGGTCGTGCGCCGGGCCTGCGCCTCGGACAAGGGACGCGACATGCTGTCGTCCATGGCCAAGATGTGTTCCAGCAGCGGCGTGCACACGGTGGCCGAAATGGTCGAGGATCAGGAATCGGCCAACAAGCTGTTCTATTGCGGGATCGACTATGGCCAGGGCTGGCATTTCGGCAAGCCGAACCCGGATCCCTTCGCCTTCGCCGACCGTTTCATCGGCGCGGAATAGATTTTCGAAAAACCCGTATCGGCGGATTTAGGACGCGCGGCCCTTGTAGGGGTTTTCAATCGCGTCGACGACCGATTGCAGAACTTCGCGAACCTGGGATTCGTCGCAGCCCATCAGGATCGCATCCTCGAACGCGTCCTGGCAGTACTGGCGGATTTCTTCGAGGTTTTCGTTCAGGACCTTCAGCTTTTCCTCGCACGACACGGGCGCGCCGTCCGGCTGCCGCCAGGTGATGCCTGATACTTGGAAAGTGCGAATGGTCGTCATGGGTCCGTCTTCGGTCCGGTTACGGCCTTAAATGTAATAC
>DJHY01000264.1:0-1298 GCA_002433335.1 Rhodospirillaceae bacterium UBA6608
TTACCATTATTCCTATGCCGTGGTGCGTGGCTGCGACCGGGTCGTTCCGGTCGACGTATACGTGCCGGGCTGCCCGCCGACGGCGGAAGCGCTGGTTTACGGCGTCCTGCAGCTTCAGAAGAAAATCAAGCGCACCGGCGCTCTGTGGCGCTAAGCGGCCGGAACGACAGGTAGCGGGACCGAGAAGATCATGGACCAGGCCCTCAAGGAACTTGCCGAACATCTGCGCGACCAGCTGGGCGATAAGCTGCTGGCCGACGAGATTCGCCTCGGCGAATTGATGATTACGGTGAAGCGCGACGTCATCGTCGACGTGCTGAAGAAGCTGCGCGACGATTCGAACTGTCGGTTCCATCAGCTGATGGATATCTGCGGCGTCGACTACGCGGACGAAAGCCCGCGCTTCGAAATCGTCTACAACCTGCTGTCGATGACCCATAACACGCGAATCCGCGTCAAGGTCCGCACCGACGAGGACGAACCCGTGCCGTCGGCCTGTGGCGTGTTCTCGACCGCCAACTGGTTCGAGCGCGAGATCTGGGACATGTACGGCGTGTTCTTCTCCGATCACCCGGACCTGCGCCGCATCCTCACCGATTATGGGTTCGAGGGGCATCCCCTGCGCAAGGACTTCCCGCTGACCGGTTATGTGGAAGTGCGCTACGACGATGAACAGAAGCGCGTGGTCTACGAACCCGTGAAGCTGACCCAGGAATTCCGCAACTTCGACTTCGAAAGCCCCTGGGAGGGCATGGAACGGGTCGTGCTGCCCGGCGATGAGAAGGCCGAGGCGGAACCGGAAACCGAGGCGTCCTGACCATGGCCGAAACCCAGATCAAGAATTTCAACCTGAACTTCGGTCCGCAGCACCCTGCGGCCCACGGCGTGCTGCGCCTGGTCCTGGAAATGGACGGCGAAGTGATCGAGCGCGCGGACCCGCATATCGGTCTGCTGCACCGGGGCACGGAAAAGCTGATCGAGTACAAGACCTATGCCCAGGCCGTTCCGTATTTCGACCGGCTGGACTACGTCGCGCCGCAGAACCAGGAACATGCCTTTGTCCTGGGGGCTGAAAAGCTGTTGGGAATCGAGATTCCCAAGCGCGGTCAGTACATCCGCGTGCTGTATTGCGAAATCGGCCGCATCCTGAACCACCTGTTGAACATCACGGCTTTCGCCATGGACGTCGGCGCGATGACGCCGATGCTCTGGGGGTTCGAGCACCGCGAGCGTCTGATGGAGTTCTGCGAGGCCGCCTGCGGTGCGCGCCTGCACATGAACTATTTCCGCGTCGGCGG
>DJHY01000264.1:1687-7222 GCA_002433335.1 Rhodospirillaceae bacterium UBA6608
TGGACGATCTGGAAAGCCTGCTGACCGGCAACCGTATCTTCAAGCAGCGCACGGTCGACATCGGCCTGATCACCGCCGAACAGTGTTTCGATTGGGGCTTCACCGGCCCGAACCTGCGCGCCTCGGGCGTGGCCTGGGATTTGCGTAAGTCGCAGCCCTATGACGCCTATGCGGAAATGGATTTCGACATTCCCGTCGGCCGTATCGGCGACTGCTACGACCGTTATCTGGTCCGCATGATCGAAATGCGCGAGAGCCTGAAGATCATCAAGCAGTGCGTCGACAACATGCCGAGCGGCGCGGTCAAGTCGACCAACAAAAAGGTCACGCCGCCGACCCGCGGCGACATGAAGCAGTCGATGGAAGCTCTGATCCATCACTTCAAGCTGTTTACCGAAGGCTTCCATGTCCCCGCCGGGGAGACCTATACCGCCGTCGAGGCGCCGAAAGGCGAATTCGGCGTGTATCTGGTGGCCGACGGCTCCAACAAGCCTTTCCGCTGCAAGATCCGGGCGCCGGGTTACGCCCACTTGCAAGCAACTGAGTTCCTGTCGAAGGGGCATATGCTCGCCGATATCGTGGCGAACATCGGTTCCATCGACGTTGTGTTCGGCGAAATCGACCGGTGAGCGGCATGCAAACAGAACAACCGTCGAGCTTTGCCTTTACGGCGGAGAACCTCGACAAGGCCAAGTGGCATATCGCCAAGTATCCGGAAGGGCGTCAGCAAAGCGCGGTGATGCCGTTGCTGGATTTGGCGCAGCGGCAGAACGGCGGCTGGATTCCCCAGGCGGCGATCGAATATATCGCCGATATGCTGGGCATGGCCTCGATCCGCGTGTACGAGGTCGCGACCTTCTACACGATGTACAACCTGAAGCCGGTCGGTAAGCATTTCGTGCAGGTCTGCACCAATCTGCCGTGCTGGCTTCGAGGTTCGGATCAGGTCGTCGAAGCCTGTAAGAAGGTGACCGGCTGCTCCAACGGCGAAACCTCGGAAGACGGTGAGTTTACCGTGCTTGAGGTCGAGTGCCTGGGCGCCTGCGTCAACGCGCCGATGATGCAGATCGGCGACGATTATTACGAAGATTTGGATGGGGTATCGGCCGAGGCCGTGCTCAAGGCCCTGAAGGCGGGCGAGAAGCCGAAGGTCGGCTCTCAGAACGGCCGCCACACCTGCGAGCCCGCGGGCGGGATCACGTCGCTGAAAGAGCGCTATCCCGATCGGGCCGCCAAGGCGGGAGGCGATAACTGATGCTTGCCGATAAGGACCGTATCTTTACCAACATCTACGGTTTCGACAGCGCCGGCCTGGACGCCGCCCGCGCCCGTGGCGATTGGGACGGCACCAAGAAGCTGATCGAAATGGGCCGCGACAAGATCATCGACGAGATGAAGGAATCGGGCCTGCGCGGACGTGGCGGGGCCGGGTTCCCGACGGGTGTGAAGTGGTCCTTCATGCCCAAGGAAATCGGCGACCGGCCGCATTACCTGGTAATCAACGCCGACGAGGGCGAACCCGGTACCTGCAAGGACCGGGAAATCATGCGCTCGGAGCCGCACAAGCTGGTCGAAGGCGCCCTGGTCGCGTCCTTCGCCATGGGCGCGCATGCCGCCTATTGCTATGTGCGCGGCGAGTTCCATCACGAAATTCAATGCCTGCAGCGGGCGGTTGACGAGGCCTATGCCGCGGGCCTGATCGGCGACGATGCCTGTGGCACCGGTTGGAAGTTCGACTTCTACGTCCATTCCGGAGCAGGGGCCTATATTTGCGGCGAGGAAACCTCGCTGATCGAAAGTCTGGAAGGCAAGAAGGGCCAGCCGCGCCTGAAGCCGCCGTTCCCCGCCGGGGTCGGTGTCTGGGGCTGCCCGACCACGGTCAACAATGTGGAATCGATCGCCGTTGCGCCGACCATCCTGCGTCGGGGCGCTTCGTGGTTTTCCGGCATCGGTCGCCCCAACAACGTGGGCACCAAGCTGTTCAACATCTCCGGCCATGTGAATACGCCCTGCACGGTCGAGGAAGAGATGGGCATTCCGCTCAAGGAACTCATCGAAAAGCATGCCGGCGGTGTGCGTGGCGGCTGGGACAATCTGCTGGCCGTCATTCCGGGCGGGGCTTCGGTGCCGGTGCTGACCAAGAGCATCTGCGACGACGTGCTGATGGATTTCGACAGCCTGCGCGAGCAGCGCTCGGGCCTGGGCACGGCGGCGGTGATGGTCATGGACAAGTCGACCGACATCGTGAAGGCGATTGCCCGTCTGTCGGCGTTCTACAAGCATGAAAGCTGCGGCCAATGCACGCCGTGCCGCGAGGGCACCGGCTGGATGGCGCGGGTCATGCAGCGCATGGTCACCGGCGACGCCCATGTGGAAGAAATCGATATTTTGGAAGAAGTCACCCGTCAGGTCGAAGGGCACACCATCTGTGCGCTCGGCGATGCGGCGGCCTGGCCCATTCAAGGTTTGATCCGTCATTTCCGTCCCGAGATGGAAAAGCGGATTCTGGATAATCTCGCCCGTCGTGCGGCGGCCGAATAAAGCGGTATTCTAAGGACTTAGAGCAGATGCCAAAGATCACCATCGACGGCACCGAATACGAGGTCGACGCGGGCATGACGATCCTGCAGGCCTGCGAACAGGCCGGCAAGGAAGTCCCGCGCTTCTGCTATCACGATCGCCTGTCCATCGCCGGTAACTGCCGGATGTGCCTGGTGCAGATGGAGCGCTCGCCGAAGCCGGTGGCGTCCTGCGCCATGCCCGTCGGCGACGGCATGGTCGTCTATACCGACACGCCCGAGGTCAAGAAGATGCGCCAGGGGGTGATGGAGTTCCTGCTCCTGAACCATCCGCTGGATTGCCCGATCTGCGACCAGGGCGGCGAATGCGACCTGCAGGACCAGGCCATGGCCTATGGCATGGACCACGGTCGCTATAAGGAAAACAAGCGCGCCGTCGAAGACAAATACATGGGCCCGCTGATCAAGACGATCATGACCCGCTGCATTCACTGCACCCGTTGCGTGCGCTTCACCACGGAAGTGGCGGGCGTGACCGACATGGGCCTGATCGGCCGGGGCGAGAATGCCGAGATCGTGTCTTATCTGGACCACGCGGTGTCGTCGGAACTGTCGGGCAACGTGATCGACCTTTGCCCGGTCGGCGCGCTGACTTCCAAGCCCTATGCTTTCTCGGCCCGTCCGTGGGAACTGAAGAAGACCGAAAGCGTCGACGTGTCCGACGCCCAGGGCTGCGCGATCCGCGTCGACGCCCGCGGGCCGGAAGTGATGCGCGTGTTGCCGCGCCTTAACGAAGACGTCAACGAAGAATGGATTTCCGACAAAGCCCGGTATTGGGTCGACGGCCTGAAGCGTCAGCGCCTGGACCGTCCCTATGTGCGGGTCAAAGGCAAGTTGCACCCTGCCACTTGGCCGGAGGCCTTCTCGGCCATCGCTAAGGCCGTGAAGGGAAAGCAGGGCAGTGAGATCGCCGCCATCGCCGGTGATCTGGCCGATTGCGAAAGCATGCTGGTCCTCAAGGAGCTGATGGTCGGTCTGGGCTCGACCAACATCGATTGCCGCCAGGACGGATCGCAGGTCGATCCCAAGGTTCGGGCGTCCTATGTGTTCAATTCGACCATCGCCGGGATTGAAGACGCCGATGCGCTGCTGATCGTGGGCGCCAACCCGCGTTGGGAAGCCCCGGTGCTGAACGCCCGCATCCGCAAGCGTCACCTGCAGGGCAAGTTCTCGATTGCCGCCGTCGGTCCCGCCGTGGATTTGAGCTATCCGGTCGATTGGCTGGGCGAGGGGGCCGATATCCTGGCCGAGATCGCCAATGGCAGCCATCCTTTCGCCGACGTTCTGAAGAACGCCGAAAAGCCGATGATCATCGTCGGCTCCGGCGCGGTCGCCCGCCCGGACGGCGCTGCGGTTCTGGGCCTTGCCCGTCAGGTGGCGGAAACCACCGGCATGGTGGTCGAGGGTTGGAACGGCTTCAACGTGTTGCAGCGCGCGGCGTCGCGCGTCGGCGGCCTGGACCTGGGCTTCGTGCCGGGTGAGGGCGGTCGCGATACGGCGGCGATCCTCGACGGTGCGGCCTCGGGCGATATCAAGGTCGTCTACCTGCTGGGCGCCGACGAGATCGACACCACGAGCTTGGACAAACCTTTCGTCATCTATCAGGGCCACCATGGCGACGCGGGGGCGCATGTCGCCGACGTGATCCTGCCGGGTGCGGCCTTTACCGAAAAGAACGCGACTTACGTGAACCTGGAAGGGCGGGTGCAGCGCGGTCAGCTGGCCGTCTACCCCCCGGGCGATGCGCGCGAGGACTGGAAGATCGTCCGCGCCCTGTCCGACGCCCTGAATGCGACCTTGCCCTATACGACCCTGGGCGACGTTCGCCAGGGTTTGGTCAAGGCCAACCCCGTGTTCCAGGGTATTGACGACATTCAGCCCGCCGATTGGGCCGAATTCGGTGCGCCGGGCGCAGTTTCCGGCGACTTCACCTATCCGATTGCCAATTTCTACATGACCGATCCCATCAGCCGCTGCTCGGCCACCATGGCAGAATGCACGGATGAGATCCTGGGACGCGGCGAAGGGAAGACCGGTACCGATGGTTGAGGCCTGGAACACTTGGATCTGGCCGACGGTCTGGATCGTTATCAAAATCCTCGTGATCGTGGTGCCGGTCCTGCTGTCGGTTGCCTATTTGACGCTGGCGGAACGCAAGGTCATCGGCGCAATGCAGTTGCGCAAGGGACCGAACATCGTCGGGCCGTTCGGGCTGTTCCAGCCCCTGGCCGACGGTGCCAAGCTGTTCCTCAAGGAAATGATCATTCCGTCGGGGGCCAACCCGGGCGTGTTCATCCTAGCGCCTTGCGTGACCTTTGCGCTGGCACTGATGGCTTGGGCGGTCATTCCCTTCGGTGAAGGGCTGGTCCTGGCCGACATCAACGTCGGTATTCTGTACCTGTTCGCGATTTCGTCGCTCGGCGTGTACGGCATCCTGATGGCCGGTTGGGCATCCAACTCGCGCTACGCCTTCCTGGGGGCGCTGCGCAGCGCCGCGCAGATGGTGTCCTACGAAGTGTCCATGGGCTTGGTGATCATCACCGTGCTGCTTTGTGTCGGCTCGCTGAACTTGTCGGCGATCGTCGAGGCGCAGCGCGACCTGTGGTTCGTGATCCCGCTGTTCCCGATGGCCGTGGTTTTCTTCATCTCGACCCTGGCGGAAACCAACCGCCATCCGTTCGATTTGCCGGAAGCGGAAGCGGAACTGGTCGCCGGGTACAACGTCGAATATTCGGGCATGGCCTTCGCCCTGTTCTTCCTGGGTGAATACGCCAACATGATCCTGATGTCGGGCATGACCTCGATCCTGTTCCTGGGCGGATGGTTGCCGCCGTTCGATATCGAGCCCCTGAACTGGATTCCGGGCCCGATCTGGTTCGCGGCCAAGATCGCGTTCTGTCTGTTTATCTTCATCTGGGTCCGCGCGACGTTCCCGCGCTATCGCTACGACCAGCTG
>DJHY01000264.1:7538-8779 GCA_002433335.1 Rhodospirillaceae bacterium UBA6608
CCAGCTGATGCGCCTGGGCTGGAAAGTGTTCCTGCCGCTGTCGCTGTTCGCCGTTGCCGTTGTCGCCGGGGTGCTGGTCGCCTTCGACATGGTTCCCACGCCGGTTGCCGGGTAAGGTTAGGAGACTTCCATGAGCTTTATCGGACAAACCGCCAAGGCCTTGTTCCTAAAGGAACTTGTTTCCGGGATGGCGTTGACGCTGAAGTATTTCACCAAGCCCAAGGTGACCCTCAACTATCCCTATGAAAAGGGTCCGTTGAGCCCGCGGTTCCGGGGCGAGCATGCCCTGCGCCGTTATCCCAACGGTGAAGAGCGCTGTATCGCCTGCAAGCTGTGCGAAGCCATTTGCCCGGCGCAGGCGATCACCATCGAGGCTGAGCCGCGCGACGACGGTTCGCGCCGGACCACGCGCTACGACATCGATATGGTGAAGTGCATTTATTGCGGCTATTGCGAAGAAGCCTGCCCGGTCGACGCCATCGTCGAGGGCCCGAACTTCGAGTACGCCACCGAAACCCGTGAAGAGCTGCTGTACAACAAGTCCAAACTGTTGGCCAACGGCGACCGCTGGGAAACCGAAATCGCCGAGCGCCTGCGCGCCGACGCGCCCTATCGCTGATCGGGCGCTGAACGGAACGCCGTGACAGGCAAGGACGAGACCAAAAGGACCGACGAGGAGAGTATGAGGGTTTATCCGGACAAGTACCGCGGCCAGACGCGGGCAGGGGACGTGAAAGGGGGCGCGCGATGATCATCGAAGCCCTGGCGTTCTATATGTTCGCCTTCATCGCCGTCGCCGCCGGCGTGTTGGTCATTTCTTCCAAGAACCCCGTTCATTCGGTGCTGTTCCTTATCCTGGCGTTCTTCAACGCCGCCGGGTTGTTCGTGCTGCTGGGGGCGGAGTTCCTGGCCATGACCCTGGTCGTGGTCTACGTCGGCGCGGTCGCGGTGCTGTTCATGTTCGTGGTCATGATGCTGGACATCAATTTCACCGAACTGCGTGCCGGGTTCCTGCAGTACCTGCCGCTGGGTGGGGTGATCGGGCTGATCCTGCTGGCCGAGCTGCTGGTCGTCGCCGGGGGATGGCAGTCCATCGCCGCCGGAGCCAAGTTGGCCAAGGCTGTGGCGCCGGTCGCACCGGGGATCAGCAATACCCATGCCCTGGGTGAGATCATCTACACCAACAACGTCTATCTGTTCCAAGCGGCGGGCATGGTCCTGCTGGTCGCCATGATCGGCGC
>DJHY01000264.1:9181-21547 GCA_002433335.1 Rhodospirillaceae bacterium UBA6608
CCGCAAGGTCGAAGTCGGGAAGGGGATCTGAGCATGTTCGAAATCGGCCTTGCCCATTATCTGACCGTGGCGGCGATCCTGTTCACGCTCGGGATTTTCGGGATCTTCCTGAACCGCAAGAACGTGATCGTCATCCTGATGTCGGTCGAACTGATGTTGTTGGCGGTGAACATCAACCTGGTCTCGTTCTCGGTCTTCCTGGGTGACTTGATGGGGCAGGTATTCGCCCTGTTCGTCTTGACCGTGGCTGCCGCCGAGGCCGCCATCGGCCTTGCCATCCTGGTCGTGTTCTTCCGCAATCGCGGGTCTATCGATGTCGAAGACATCAACCTGATGAAGGGCTAGGGAGCGGCTCATGATCGAAATTCTCGCCGTATTCCTGCCGCTCGTCGGCTCCGCGCTCGCGGGCCTGATCGTCTTCATGCCGCAGGAAGACAAGCATAAGCAGCATGTCATGGACACGCTGGCGCAATGGGTGACCTGCGCCGGGCTGTTGCTGTCCCTGACCTGCGCCATCTTCTTGTTCAAGGACGTCGCACTGGACGGCAACGCCCGCGTGACCGAGCTGTTCACCTGGATCGATTCCGGATCGCTGGAAGTGTCCTGGGCGTTGCGCGTCGACAGCCTGACCGCCGTGATGATGATCGTCGTCACCGGCGTTTCGGCCATGGTCCACGTCTATTCGTGCGGCTACATGCACCACGACAAGTCGATCCCCCGGTTCATGAGCTATCTGAGCCTGTTCACCTTCTTCATGCTGACGCTGATCACCTCGGACAACCTGGTGCAGCTGTTCTTCGGCTGGGAAGGGGTGGGCCTTGCCTCCTACCTGCTGATCGGTTTCTGGTACGAACGCCCGTCGGCCAACGCCGCCGCGATGAAAGCCTTCATCGTCAACCGCGTCGGCGACTTCGGCTTCGCCCTGGGTATCTTCGCGACCTTCATGCTGTTCGATACGGTCAACCTGGACACGATTTTCAAGGCCGTGGCCGGCAAGTCCGATGCGACCCTGGTCGTGTTCGGCGCCGAATTCCATGCCCTGACGATCTGCTGCCTGCTGCTGTTCGTCGGTGCCATGGGTAAGTCGGCGCAGTTGGGCCTGCACACCTGGCTGCCGGACGCGATGGAAGGCCCGACCCCGGTTTCGGCCCTGATCCACGCCGCGACCATGGTGACCGCGGGCGTGTTCATGGTCGCGCGCTTGTCGCCGATGTTCGAATATTCCGAAGTCGCCTTGACCGTGGTCACGATCATCGGGGCTTCGACCTGTTTGTTCGCGGCGACCATCGGCTGCGTGCAGAACGACATCAAACGTGTGATCGCCTATTCGACCTGTTCGCAGCTCGGCTACATGTTCTTTGCCTGCGGCGTGTCGGCCTATTCGGCGGGTGTGTTCCACCTGATGACGCACGGCTTCTTCAAGGCCCTGTTGTTCCTGGGCGCCGGTTCCGTCATTCACGCGATGTCCGACGAACAGGACATGCGCAAGATGGGCGGCATCTGGAAGCACATCAAAGTGACCTATGTCCTGATGTGGATTGGGTCCCTGGCGCTGGCCGGTATTCCGCCGTTCGCCGGGTTCTATTCCAAGGACATCGTGCTTGAAGCAGCCTGGGGCGCCCATACGGGCGTCGGCCAGTACGCCTTCTGGCTGGGTATCACGGCTGCGTTCCTGACGGCATTCTATTCTTGGCGTCTGCTGATCATGACCTTCCACGGCAAGCCGCGCGCCGACGAACATGTCATGGCCCATGTCCATGAAAGCCCGCCGGTGATGGTCGTGCCGTTGCTGGTGTTGGCGATCGGGGCCTGCCTGGGCGGCGTCTTGGCCTATGACCTGATGGTCGGCCACAAGATGGCTGAGTTCTGGGGCGACTCCATCGTGATCCTGGAACACCACAAAGCGCTGGAAAACGCCCATCACGTTCCGCTGTGGGTGAAGCTGGCTCCGCTGGTCGTCGGCATCGCCGGGATTGCGCTGGCCTATGTGCTGTACTTGTTCGCGCCGGGTATCCCGGGGGCGATCGCGGCCCGGTTCCAGGGCGTGTATCAGTTCCTGCTCAACAAATGGTATTTCGACGAGCTGTACGACAAGGTGTTCGTGAAGCCTTCGTTCTACCTGGGCCGGAACCTGTGGAAGACAGGCGACGGGACGCTGATCGACGGGCTGGGCCCGGACGGCATCTCCGCCGCGGTGAAGAACATCGCGCGCCGCGCATCGGCGCTGCAATCCGGTTACCTGTACCACTACGCCTTCGCCATGCTGGCGGGGATCGTGGTCCTGGTGACTTGGTATCTCATGACGAAGGCGGGGTGACGAGACCATGGATTGGCCCATTCTATCGCTGGTCACGTTCCTGCCGCTCGTCGGCGTGGCTCTGATCGCCTTTGTCCCCGCGGACAACCCGGAAAACTCGCGCCGCGTGGCGTTGTGGGTGTCGCTCGGCACCTTCCTGGTGTCGCTGCTGATCTGGTTCAACTTCGACCGCACCACGGCGGACATGCAGTTCGTCGAGGAAGCGGCCTGGATGCCCATCGCCGGCATTTCCTACCGCGTCGGGGTAGACGGCATTTCCATGCTGTTCGTGCTGCTGACGACCTTGCTGACGCCGCTGTGCATCCTGGCCAGCTGGGAAGCGATCAAGGTCCGCGTGAAGGAATACATGATCGCCTTCCTGATCCTGGAAACCTTCATGGTCGGCATGTTTGTCGCCCTGGATCTGTTCCTGTTCTACATCTTCTTCGAAGCCGTGCTGATCCCGATGTTCATCATCATCGGTGTGTGGGGCGGCCCGCGTCGCATCTACGCCTCGTTCAAGATGTTCCTCTATACGCTGCTCGGCTCGGTCCTGATGCTGCTGGCCATGCTGGCCATGTACATGGACGCCGGCACGACCGACATCACCAAGCTGCTGGTGCATGATTTCCCGCCGCAGCTTGAAACCTGGTTGTGGCTGGCGTTCTTCGCTTCGTTCGCGATCAAGGTGCCGATGTGGCCGGTTCACACCTGGCTGCCCGACGCCCACGTCGAAGCGCCGACCGCCGGTTCGGTGATCCTGGCCGGTGTGCTGCTGAAGTTCGGCGGATACGGTTTCCTGCGGTTCTCGCTGCCGATGTTCCCGGAAGCCAGCCTGATGTTCACGCCGCTGGTCTATACCTTGTCGGTCATCGCGGTGATCTATACCTCGCTGGTCGCCTTGGCCCAGGAAGACATGAAGAAGCTGATCGCCTATTCGTCGGTCGCGCACATGGGCTTCGTGACCATCGGCGCCTTCACCATGACGGTGCAGGGTGTCGAGGGTTCGATCTACCAGATGCTCAGCCACGGTGTGGTTTCGGCGGCCTTGTTCCTGATCGTCGGCGTGGTCTATGACCGTGAGCATTCGCGCGAGATCAGCCATTACGGCGGCTTGGTCGAACGCATGCCGGTCTACGGCATTACCTTCATGCTGTTCATGCTGGCCTCGGTCGGCCTGCCGGGCACCGGTGGGTTCGTGGGCGAATTCCTGGTCCTGCTGGGTGCGTTCCAGGCCAACACCTGGGTCGCGGCGCTGGCCGCCACCGGGGTGATCCTCGGGGCCGTTTACATGCTGTTCCTGTATCGCCGGATCATCTTCGGCAAGCTGACCAAGGAACACCTGTCCAAGATCAAGGACATGAGCAAGCGCGAGATCGCGGTTTTCGCGCCGCTTATCATCATCACGCTGTGGATGGGGATTTACCCGTCGTCGTTCCTGGACGTCATGCACGTCTCGGTCGAACACCTGCTGAAGAACGTCGAAACGGCGCTGGCTGCCGCCCAGCAAGCGGGACGCTAAGGGAGAACCGGACAAGATGTCGCTCGATCAGATTATTCCGGCCCTGCCAGAAGTCTTCGTCGCCTGCATGGTCATGGCCTTGTTGATGCTGGGCGTGTTCCAGAAGGGGGCCCTGGCCGATCAGGACGTGAAAAGCTTCCGCCTGATTTCCGGCCTGTCCATCGGCGTGCTGGGCCTGACGGTCCTGTTGGTCGTAATGCTGGCCGACCGCCAGTTGATGGCCTTCAACAACATGTTCATCGTCGACGGCTTCGCGACCTACGCCAAGGTTCTGGTGCTGATCGCTTCGGCTGCGGCCATCGTCATGTCCTCCGGTTACATGGAGCGCAGCGGCGTCGCCCGGTTCGAATACGCGATCCTGGTCGTGTTCGCGACCCTCGGCATGATGATGATGATCTCGGCCAACGACTTGATCTCCCTCTACATGGGGTTGGAGCTTCAGTCGCTGTCCCTTTACGTCATCGCTTCGTTCCAGCGGGATGATGCGCGCTCGACCGAAGCCGGTCTGAAGTACTTTGTCCTGGGCGCCTTGGCCTCGGGCATGCTGCTTTACGGTGCGTCGCTGGTCTACGGTTTTTCGGGCACCACCAACTTCACGGTTCTGGCCGACCTGTTGAAGGACGGCGCGCCGTCCGTCGGGCTGGTCGTCGGTATCGTGTTCGTGGTCGCCGGTATGGCGTTCAAGGTGTCGGGCGTGCCGTTCCACATGTGGACGCCGGACGTTTACGAAGGCGCGCCGACTCCGGTCACGGCCTTCTTCGCCGTCGCGCCGAAGATCGCTGCCCTGACCCTGTTCATCCGCGTGATGATGGAGCCGTTCGGCGGCGCCGCCGACAGCTGGCAGCAGGTCGTGATCTTCATCTCCGTCGCCTCGATGATCCTGGGCGCGGTCGCCGCCGTGGCGCAGAAGAACATCAAGCGACTGATGGCCTATTCGTCCATCGGTCACGTTGGCTATGCCCTGATCGGCCTGTCGACCGCGAACGAGGCCGGGGTGCGCGGCATTCTGGTTTATCTCGCGATTTATCTGGTGATGAACGTCGGGGCCTTCGCCTGCATCCTGTGTATGAAGCGGGGCGACCGCATGGTCGAACAGATCTCCGATCTATCGGGCATGTCGAAGACCCATCCGAAGATCGCCTTCGCCCTGTTGGTGTTCATGTTCTCGATGGCTGGGGTGCCGCCGCTAGCGGGCTTCTTCGCCAAGCTGTACATCTTCTGGGCCGCGATCGACGCGGGCTTGATCGCTGTCGCGGTGATCGGTGTGCTGACCAGCGTGATCGGTGCGTTCTACTACCTGCGCATCGTCAAGGTGATGTACTTCGAAGACGCCGAAGATCCGCTGGACGCAACTGTCGGTCGGGAACTGGGTATCCTGATCGGCGTCGCCGCCTTCGTGATCTGCTTCTTCTTTATTCAGCCGAACCTGATCCTCGATCCGGCGGCGGCGGCAGCCAAGGCGCTGCTGGCCGGCTAACGGCCAAAGGTCCGTGATGGACGCGCCGAATCTTCCGTCGGTCTTTACGCTGGTCGAGCTGGACTCGGTCGACAGCACCAATGCCGAAGCGCGCCGTCTGGCGGCGCAGGGGCCCGACGTTGCGCCCGAGGGCACCATCGTTTGGGCCCATGAGCAGACGGCGGGACGGGGCCGCCGGGGCCGCACTTGGCAAAGCCCGCGCGGAAATCTGTATTGCTCGATCATCCTGCGCCCCGATGCGCCGCTGAAGGACGTGGCGCAGTTCAGCTTCGTCGCCGCGCTGGCCGTGTTCGATGCCATCGGCAGCCTGGCCCAACCCGGCACGGACGCGCAGATGAAATGGCCCAACGATGTGTTGGTCGCCGGGCGCAAGGTTTCGGGCATTCTGTTGGAAGCGCAGGGCGGCACCCAACCGGATGCCGCGCCGGACTTCGTAGTCGTCGGCGTCGGCGTCAACCTGGTCAGCTATCCGGAGGATGTGGAGTTTCCGGCGACGTCCTTGACCGAGGAAGGCACACCGGTGCTGGCGCCCGAATTTCTGGAATCCTTCGCCCGGCATTTTCAGGCTTGGGCCCGGCTATGGGTCGACGAAGGGTTCGAGCGGCTGCGAAAGAACTGGCTATGGCGGTGCGGGCAGATCGGCAAGGACGTCGAAGTCCGGCTGGCCAATGAAACCCTGACCGGGACGTTCAAGGACCTGGACGAAAACGGGGCCTTGATCTTGGAAACGGCGGACGGCCTTCGGACTATCACCGCCGGTGACGTGTATTTCCCTCAGGCGCAACAGGCCTGACCGGGCGGAGAAAGAGCGATGCTGCTAGCCATCGATTCCGGGAACACCAATATCGTCTTCGCCGTGTTTGACGACGACGGCAACCTGTTGGGTACCTGGCGGGCGAATTCCAAGCTGGAGCGGACCAAGGACGAATACGCTGTCTGGCTGCGACCGTTGATGGAAATGAACGGCATCGACCCGAAGGCGATCAGCCATGCCATCCTGGCGACGGTCGTTCCGAGCAACCGGTTCCCCTTGGTCGGTTTGTGCCGCGACTACTATGGCGTCGATCCGTTGGTGATCGGCGATGCCAAGGTCGATCTGGGCATCAAGGTGCTGGTCGACCGACCGGAACAGGTCGGCTCCGACCGCTTGGTCAACACGGTCGCCGCCCATGCCAAATACGGCGGGCCGCTGATCATCGTCGATTTCGGCACGGCCACGACGTTCGACGTCATCGACGGGCAGGGCAGCTACATGGGCGGTGTGATTTCGCCGGGTATTAACCTGTCGCTGGAGGCCCTGCATCAGGCCGCGGCCAAGCTGCCGCTGATCAGCGTCGAGCGGCCGGAAAAGGTCATCGGCCGCGATACGGTGACCGCCATGCAGTCGGGCGTGTTCTGGGGCTATGTCGGCCTGATCGAAGGAATCGTCGGGCGCATCCGCATGGAGATGGGCTCGGACTGCCGGGTTATCGCCACGGGCGGGCTGGCGCCGCTGTTCCTGAATGCCACTGACGCCATCGAAATGGTGGACCGCTCCCTGACCCTGGACGGCCTTTATATGATCCATCGGAAAAACACCGCATGAGCGGCAAGCCTACCAAGAAGCAGAAGAACGAGAACGAGCTGGTCTTCGTCGCCCTGGGTGGGGCGGGCGAGATCGGCATGAACCTGAACCTCTACGGCTATGGTCCGCCGGGCGAGGAACGATGGATCATGCTCGACCTGGGCGTCACCTTTACCGACGGTTGGCCGCCGGGGGTGGACGTGGTGATGGCCGACCCGACCTTTATCGAGGAACGGGTTGATCAACTGGACGGCCTGATCCTGACCCATGCCCACGAAGACCACCTGGGTGCGGTGCCCTATCTGTGGGATCGCTTCAAATGCCCGATCTTCGCGACGCCGTTCACAGCCCATATCCTGGCCCGCAAGCTGGCCGAGCCGGGTTGGGAAGACGACGCCGACGTGACCATCGTGCCGTTGCAGGGCAAGTTCTCGGTCGGGCCGTTCGATCTTGAACTCATCACTCTGACCCATTCGATCCCCGAGCCGAATGCCGTGGTCATTCGCTCGCCCTTGGGCACGGTGCTGCATACCGGCGATTGGAAGTTCGATCCCGATCCGGTGATCGGCGACGTCTCGGACCAGGCCGCGTTGCGCGCCCTTGGGGACGAGGGTGTCCTGGCCATGGTCTGCGATTCCACCAACGTGTTTTCGCCGGGCCAATCCGGGTCCGAGGGCGAAATTCTCGACAGCATGACCGAGGTCATTTCCGAAGCACCCGGGCGTGTCGCCGTGGCCTGTTTCGCGACCAACGTGGCGCGGCTGGAAACCATCGCCCGCGCCGCCCAGGAAACGGGCCGACAAGTGGTTCTGGCCGGGCGGTCCCTGTGGCGGATTCAGACGGCGGCGCGGGAGAACGGCTATATGGCCGATATCCCGCCGTTTCTGGACGAAGGCGATGTCGACAACTTACCTGACGATAAAGTGCTGATCATCTGCACCGGAAGTCAGGGTGAGCCCCGGGCGGCGTTGTCGCGCATCGCATCCGGCGACCATCCGCGCGTGTCATTGGGCGAGGGCGATTGGGTCATTTTCTCATCGCGGGAAATTCCCGGCAACGAAACCGCGATCTCTCGTCTGCAGAACGATCTGGTGGCGCGGGGCGTGCGGATCATTACCTCGCGCGATGCCTTCGTCCATGTTTCGGGCCATCCTAATCAGGATGAACTGTCCCATATGTACCAACTGGTCCGGCCCAAGATTTCCCTGCCGGTGCATGGCGAGTTGCGCCACTTGCACGAACATGCGCGGCTGGCCCGCGAATGTCAGGTTGAACAGGCCATCGTCGCCCCCAACGGCACCATGGCGCGGCTGGCGCCGGGCCCGGCCCAGGTCGTCGACCATGTGCCGACCGGGCGGCTGGCGCGGATTGGCGGGCGGCTGGTGCCGATGGACGGTAATCTGGTGCGCGAGCGTATCCGCAGCGTTTGGCACGGCGTCGTCACGGTGACCGTGGCCGTGGACGACGGCGGCCTTGCCGACCTGCCGCAGATCACGACTCTGGGCATTTCCGAGGATCAGGAAGACGACCCGGTCGTCGATGCGGCGCGGGAGGCTGCGGTCAACGCCGTGCGGTCGTTGCCGCCGCGGAAACTGGCCGATGACGATACCGTGCGCGAGGCCGTGCGCCTGGCCGTGCGGCGGACTTTCCGAAGCCATTTGGACATGAAGCCCGTGACAACGGTCCATTTGGTGCGTATCTGATAGCTATCCGCGGACAAGAACAACGGAGACAAGACGCAGATGATCGGACGTTTGAACCATGTGGCCATCGCCGTGCCGGACCTTGATGCCGCCACCGCGACCTATCGCGACACCCTGGGCGGCAAGGTATCCGCGCCGCAGCCGGAACCGGACCATGGCGTGACCGTCGTGTTCGTCGAACTGCCGAACACCAAGATCGAATTGCTCTACCCGATGGGCGAGAATTCGCCGATCCAGGGTTACCTGGACAAGAATCCGTCCGGCGGCATTCATCACGTCTGCTACGAAGTCGACGATATCCTGGCGGCCCGCGACCGCTTGAAAGAGCAGGGCGCCCGTGTGCTGGGCGATGGCGAGCCGAAGATCGGCGCCCATGGCAAGCCGGTGCTGTTCCTCCACCCGAAGGATTTCAACGGCACCTTGATCGAGCTTGAACAGGCTTAAGAGAGAAGGGAAGCGACCATGAGCTGGCAAACCGGCCTCGCCGTTTACTTCGTCATGTGGTGGATTTCGCTGTTCATGGTCCTGCCCTGGGGCGTGCGCCGGGTCGACCCGGCTGACCTCAATCCGGGTGAAGACCCGGGCTCTCCTGCCAAGCCGCATATCATCCGCAAGTTCCTTGCGACCTCGGTCGTGGCCGGGGTGTTCTTCGGTATTTTCTACTGGCTGCACGAATCCGGCCTGATCAGCTTGCGCCAGTAGCCTGGATCAATAGCCTAGCCGGAAACGAAAAAGGGCGGCTTAGCCGCCCTGTTTTTTTCCGCAAACACATCCGCAAAAAATTAAGGCAAGACCGCTATGGTCTTGCCTACTTAGTCCGAAAATTCCGAAAAGCTTCGCGCCGTTAATGGCTGCCGCTTACCTTATTACTTCTTGCTTTTTTCCTCCCAAAACCCGGGCCCAGTCTGACCGGCAGGTACTCGTCATTGCGAGCTGGGGCATATTACTATTGCGCTATCCGTGGGTCACCCTTTTTCTAACACCCTGTGGAAAGTTTCTTTACGCAGCATTCTTTCGGGCATTCCGAGGCGGGGCGGGCGGCGCGGACATGGCCCCGTGGACAAGGCCCCGTGGAAAAGAGTATGACCATCCCATAAATTCCTGAACCGTTCGGCAATGCACGCTACGGTTTCTCTCGACCCACGGAAGGATTTCGGCCCGCATGCGCCTTTCCCGTTTTTTCATGCCCACCATGAAGGAAACCCCCGCCGACGCGCAGATCGCGTCGCACCGGTTGATGTTGCGCGCGGGCATGGTGCGCCAGGCTTCGGCGGGCATCTACACCTGGCTTCCGTTGGGATATCGGGTGTTGAAGAAGATCACCACGATCGTCGAGGAAGAACAAGACGCCATCGGCTGCCAGCAGGTTCTGATGCCGACCATTCAGTCGGCCGAGCTGTGGCGGCAGAGCGGGCGCTACGAAGCCTACGGCCCGGAGATGCTGCGCATCACCGACCGCCACGACCGCGAAATGCTCTACGGCCCGACCAACGAAGAACAGATCACCCAGGTCTTCGCCGACTCGGTGCGGTCTTATCGCGACCTGCCGAAGATGCTGTATCACATCCAATGGAAGTTCCGGGACGAAGTCCGCCCCCGTTTCGGCGTGATGCGCGGCCGCGAATTCCTGATGAAGGACGCATATTCGTTCGACCTGGATTATGAAGGGGCGAGAAAGTCTTATCAGAAGCATTTCGTTTCTTATCTGAAGACCTATGAGCGCCTAGGCCTGAAGGCGATTCCCATGGCGGCCGATACCGGTCCGATCGGCGGCGACATGAGCCACGAGTTCCTGATCCTGGCCGAGACGGGCGAAAGCGAGATCGCCTGTCATAAGGACTTCCTGGACAACAACTGGTTGGACGGCGTCGATATGGGCGGCGACCTGGAAGCCGTGGTCAAAACCTTTACCGAGAAATACGCCGCGACCGACGAGAAGCGCGACCCCGAGGCCGAAAAGGCCCTGGGCGACGATTTGATCACCGCGCGCGGGATCGAGGTCGGCCATATCTTCTATTTCGGCACCAAGTATTCCGAGCCCATGGGGGCCAAGGTCACCGGTCCTGACGGGCAGGAAGTGGTCTGCGAAATGGGGTCCTACGGGATCGGCGTGTCGCGCTTGGTCGGTGCGATCATCGAAGCTTCGCACGACGAGGCGGGGATCATCTGGCCCGAGCCAGTGGCCCCGTTCCGCGTCGGCCTGATCAACCTGCGCACCGGAGACGCCAAGTGCGACGCCGCCTGCGAAGGGATGTACGATTACCTGCGCAACGCCGGCCAGGATGTCCTGTACGATGATCGCGACGAACGGGCGGGCGGTAAGTTCGCCGATATGGACCTGATCGGTCTGCCGTGGCAGTTGATCGCCGGTCCGCGTGGCCTTGAAAAGGACATGGTTGAATTGAAAAACCGCAAGACCGGCGAGCGTCAGGAAATCAGCCGGGAATCGGCATTGGCTCGCCTGACGGAATCCCGACCGACGGAACAAGGATAACCTGGCCCCGTGTTCAGCCGCTTTGAATGGATGATGGCGTTGCGCTATTTGCGCGCACGTCGACAGGAAGGATTTATCTCGGTCATCGCGTGGTTTTCCCTGTTGGGAATTGCCCTGGGCGTGGCCACCCTGATCATCGTCATGTCGGTGATGAACGGCTTTCGGGCAGAACTGATCGGGCGCATCCTCGGGCTGAACGGCCATGTCGGCGTCTATGCCGCCGGCGGGTCGGGCATTGCCGATTTCGACCCGCTGTCGGTGTCGCTTGCCGAAATCCCCGGCGTGATCGCCGTGACCCCGCAGGTCGAGGGGCAGGTGATGGCCAGCCGCGGCAGCACGAATCTCGGCGCTGTTGTCCGCGGCGTGCGCTGGTCGGACCTCGCGGCGCGGCGCCCGCTCTGGAATGCGCTGAGCGACGAGGCGATCGCCGGCTTCCGTGACGAGGGCGGTCTTCTTGTCGGCAAGAGCATGGCGTTCAAGATGGGGTTGAAGGTCGGCGACACCATCACGCTGACCTCGGCCCGCGGCGAGGCCACCGCCTTTGGCACCCTGCCGACCCGGCGCGCCTATCGCATCGCAGGCATTTTCGATGTCGGCATGCATGAATATGACAGCTCGTTCATTTTCATGCCGTTCGATGTCGCGGGAAAGCTGTTCGGAATGTATGACCGCGCCTCGGGGCTGGAAATCTACACGGCCGACCCGCAGAACATCACTGTGATCCGGACACTTGTGGCCGACAAGATCGGCAAGGAGCTTCGTGCCTTCGACTGGCTCCAGCGCAACCGCACCTTCATCAACGCCCTGCGGGTCGAGCGCAATGTCATGTTCCTGATCCTGACGCTCATCATCCTCGTCGCCGCCTTCAACATCATCTCCTCCATGATCATGCTTGTCCGGTCCAAGAACGCCGACATCGCGGTGCTTCGCACGATGGGGGCCAGCAGCGGCACCATCATGCGGGTGTTCCTGATGACCGGGGCCAGTATCGGTGTCGTCGGCACAATGGCCGGCACGGTGATCGGGTTGCTGTTCTGCTGGAAGATCGGATCGATCCAGGGCTTTATCGAGGGCATCTCAGGGGCCGAGCTGTTCGCCGCCGAGATCTACTTCCTGTCGACACTTCCGGCAAAGGTCGATCCGGCCGAGGTCGGGTTTGTCATCGCCATGGCGCTCGGCCTGTCATTCCTTGCCAGCCTTTATCCGGCATGGCGTGCCGGACGTATCGCGCCGGCAGAGGTTCTGCGCCATGAATAGCACCACGAAAAAAGCTGCTGGCGGCGTGCTGCTGTCACTGGCCAATGTCCAGC
>DJHY01000282.1 GCA_002433335.1 Rhodospirillaceae bacterium UBA6608
TATCTGGTGATGGTCGGGCAGAAGACCGACCGGTCCCAGACCCTGACCTGGGAAGGCGACAACGCCACCGCCGTGCTCGGCTTTTTCGAGCGCTGGGATAAGGAAACGGTCGGCTATTACATGGAAAGCGGACCCAATCCATGATCGCCGCCGGGGCTGCACAATCCGCCGCCCTAGACTGCCGGGAACAGGCTTTCGAGACCGGGGTCGCGGGTGCGCCCGTGGCCAAACTGACCGTTTCGTCCAATGATGGGACCAGCATCGCCCCTGCTCTGACCGACATGGTCGCTGATTGGCGGCAACACGGTACCTGGCTGGTGTCCTGCCGCATCCCAGCGGACCGCGATGACCAGATTGCGGCATTGGAAGCCGCCGGCTTCAAGGCAATCGAAACCCTGGTCACCTTTTACCAGGCCAGCCGCCCGCCCCGCTCGATCACCGACGACACCGGCCTTGTCCGCGCCGACGAGATCGAAACCTGCATTGCCCTGGCCCTTTCCGCCTTTACCTACGACCGCCTGCATCGGGATGCACGCGTCCCCCATGCGGTGGCCGACGCGATCCGCGCCGAATGGGTGCGCAACGACATGTCGGGCCGCGCCGCCGCGCCGCTGGTCGCGCGTAAGGACGGGCGGATCGCCGGGTTCAACCTGTGTCTTCTGAACGGGCGCACGGCGGTGATCGACCTGATTGCCGTGGCCGACGACTTTCGCCGCCGGGGCATCGCGGGCCATATGATCGAAGCGGCCTTCGCCCATTTCGGCGACAACATCGACGGTATCCGCGTCGGCACGCAGGAAGACAACGCGGCCTCGGTCCGGCTATATGAAAGCGCCGGGTTCGACCTTGAGTCCCGGCAGGTCACCCTTCACTGGGTCAACGATGCGGTGCGGCCATGACGACCGGAATCGTGATCTTCGCACGCTTGGATTCCTCGCGCCTGCCGGGCAAGGTACTGATGCCGCTGGCCGATCGGCCGATGCTGGATTGGACGCTGCGGCGCTGCCGCGCGGTCGGCCTGCCGGTCATGATCGCGACCACCGACCGCGCTTTGGACGACCCCATCGCCGATTTCGCGGCGGGCGCCCAAACCCCGTTGTTTCGAGGCGACACCCATGATGTGCTGGGCCGCGCCCTGGCCGCCGCGCGGTCGTTCGGCCTGGAAACCCTGGTGCGCGTTTCCGGCGACAGTCCGTTCATTGACCCGGCGGTGATTTCCGCCGTCGTCGCGGTGCATGACCGGGAACGTCCCGACCTGACCACCAACGTCTTTCCCCGCACCTTCCCTCCGGGCATCAGTGCCGAGGCCGTGCCCCTGGCGACGTTGGAACGCCTGAACACCGAGATCGACGACGACCGCTATCGCGAGCACGTCACCCTCTACGCCTACGAGACGCCCGACGCCTTTCGCATCGTTAACGTTCCCGCAAGCGGGCCCGACTATACGGAAGGCGGATACCCGGACCTGCACCTTGCCGTCGACACACCGGCGGATCGGACCCGGGCCGAATGGATCGCGGCGCGCCTGCCGCATGGTGACGCGGGGCTGGCGGAAATTGCCGATCTTGCCCAAGAATACGAACGAACCACCAGCGACGAAGGAATCGCGACATGAGCGAATTGGCGCTTCTCGGCGGCAAGCCTGTGATCGACGGAGAGCTACCGCCCTATCCCTCCATGGGAGCCGCGGAGCAGGACGCCGTGCGCGACGTCGTCGCCTCGGGCTGCCTGTCCGGCTTTTTCGGCTCACCGGGGCCGGAATTCCTGGGCGGGCCCAAGGTTCGCGAGTTCGAAGCCGCCTGGGCCGCCCGGTTCGGCGCCAAGCACGCGGTTAGCGTCAATTCCAACACCTCGGGTCTGTTCGCCGCCATGGGCGCCATCGGCCTTAGCCCCGGTGACGAAGTCATCGTGCCGCCCTGGACCATGTCGGCGACCGTCGTTAGTCCGCTGATCTATGGCGGCATTCCGGTATTCGCCGACGTCGAGGACGATACCTTCTGCATCGACCCGGAGAAGGTGAAGGCCCAGATCACGCCGAAGACCCGCGCCATCGTCGCGGTCAACCTGTTCGGCCATCCGGCACGGCTGTCGGAATTGCGCGCCATCGCCGACGCCCATGGCATCTACCTGATCGAAGACAACGCCCAGGCCCCGTTGGGCATGGAAAACGGCCGGCCCACCGGCACCGTCGGGCATATCGGGATCGCCAGCCTTAACTTTCATAAGCACATTCACACCGGCGAAGGCGGCGTCTGCGTCACCGACGACGACAATCTAGCCACGCGCCTGCAGCTGATCCGCAACCATGCGGAAAACGCCGCCATGCACGAAGGCGTCACCGATCTGATCAACATGGTCGGCTTCAACTTTCGCATGACCGAACTGTCGGCGGCGGTCGGCCTTGTCCAACTGGGCGATATCGAACGCCATGTCGCGGTACGCGAGAAATTGGCCCAGCATCTGTCGGACGGCACCCGCGACCTGGACGGCTGGACCGTACCGAAAGTGCGCGAAGGCTGCCGCCATAACTACTACGTCTGGCTGGTCCGCTATGACGAGGCCAAGGTCGGCGTCAGCCGAGACCTGTTCTGCAAGGCCCTGAACGCCGAAGGCTTCCCGAACTTTCCGGCCTACCTGCCACCGCTTTATCGCCTGCCGTTGTTCAAACAACGGACCGCGATCGGGCGCGACGGCTGGCCGTTCACCCTGACCGAGCGCAAGTTCGAGGACGGCCTGTGCCCGGTTACCGAACGCCTGCACGAGCGCGAAGCGATCCTGTTCGAACCCTGCGCCTATGACGTGGACGACGATCTGGCCGATAAGTTCGTCGCCGCGATCCGCAAGGTCCACGACCACCGCAGCGATCTGAACGCCCTGGCGGACAAGGCCTGATCCATGACCGCCGCCGCACCCCGCATCGTCGCCAGCATCGAGGCCCGCATGTCGGCCTCGCGCCTGCCGGGCAAGGTGCTGATGGACGTTGCCGGACAACCGGCGCTGGAACGTTTGGTGCGCCGTCTGTCCCTGGCGGAAAGCGTGGACGCCATCGTCCTGGCGACGACGACGAACCCGGCCGACGATGCCCTGGCCGATTGGGCGGCGGCGCGCGGCCTGCCGTATTACCGCGGATCGGAAGACGACGTTCTGGCCCGGGTGGTCGAAGCCCACCGAATGATGGATTCCGACGTGATCGTCGAAGTCTGCGGCGATACGCCGCTGCTCGACCCGGCGGTGATCGATCTTGCCGTTCGGCGGTTCCTGGACGGCGACGTGGACGTAGTTTCCAACACCTCGAACCTGACCTGGCCGCAGGGCATCGACGCCCAGGTATTTCGCTTCGACGCGCTGGATCAGGTGTCGCGGACCCAGCACGATCCGGCGGTGCGCGAACATGTCTCGCTTTATTTCTACGAACACCCCGGCATCTACCGTATCCACCACTTGGCGGCGCCCGGCGACGAGACAGCGCCGGACCTGCGCCTGCAACTGGATTATCAGGAAGACCTGGACCTGATCCGCGCCGTGTACGAGCGCCTGGAACCGCGCCATGGCGATGCCTTCGGCGTGCGCGACGTTCTGGGCCTATTGGCGGCGGAACCGGCCCTGGCCGAGATCAACCGCCATTGCGAAGAGAAACCCGTGCGATGAGCGGCCTGCGCACCATCGTCGTCGGTTTCGGTCAGGTCGCTTCGGGCCTGGGTCGCGATCCGCGTATGGCGCGCTATTTCGAATATGCGTCGCATGCCTCGGTCCTGGCTGCACATCCGGCATTCGACTGGCAAGGCGTGGTCGATCCCAACCCTGCGGCGCTGGACGACGCCCGAAGCAACTGGTCCGTCGCCCATTGCGGCCCGGACCTGGACCGGATCGCGGCGGAAGTCCGGCCCGAGATTGCGATCCTGGCGACCCCGCCGGGCAACCGCGCCGAGATGATTTCCCGCCTGCCGGACCTGAAAGCCGTGTTGGTCGAAAAGCCGCTGTCCGGCCCGAACGATGACGACGGCGAGCGATTGGCCGCCATTGCCGCCGAACGCGGCATTCCGGTGATCGTCAATTATTGGCGGCGCGCCGACCGGTTGTTCCGCGAATTGGCAACGGGTGGCTTGGCAGATCGGATCGGTGCCGTACAGGCCGTGAGCGGCCTGTACGGGAACGGCCTAGCCAATAACGGCGGGCATCTGATCGATTTCCTTCGGATGTTGCTGGGCGAAGTCACCACCGTGCAGACCTTGGGCCCGACCCAGCCAGCCACGGGTGCGCCTTTGGCCGGGGATGTACATGTTCCCTTCGCCCTGACCTTCGCCGGCGGCGTTGTCGCCACAGTCCATCCTCTAGACTTCTCCCACTACCGAGAAGTCGGCCTGGATATCTGGGGCACGACGGGGCGCCTGTCGATCCTTCAGGAAGGCCTTGTCACGACGCTGTCCCCGGTGGTCGACAACCGAGGTTTGATGAACGAGATGGAAGTCGCCTCGGACCAAGGCAAGCCGATGGAAACAACCGTCTCCGACGCCTTCTACCGGATGTACGACAATTTGGCCGCGTTCGCGGCGGAAACGGCGCAACCCTGGTCGCCGCTGGCGTCCGCGTTGACCAACGA
>DJHY01000057.1:0-5959 GCA_002433335.1 Rhodospirillaceae bacterium UBA6608
GATAGGCGATGCCGTGCTTTTCGACCAAGGCGATGAAATCGCGCTGGCTGTAGCGCTTCAGCGCCGACACGCAGAACCGGGGATTGTCAGACAGATAATTGGCCGGTGCGGCATGCAGGTTCGTGAAATTGGCCCGCCCGCCGCCGGAGATACGGATTTTCTCGCCGACCTTCGCGTTCTTTTCCAGCACCAGGACTCGCCGCCCACGCCGCACCGCACCGGCGGCGCACATCAGCCCCGCCGCGCCGCCGCCGATAATGATGACGTCGAAATCCCGCATGGCCGTCCTATAACCCATGGTGGCCTGTCGCCCAAGCATGGGTTGTCAGTAGCCGGGCGAAGCCCCATTTGTGCAGGGCCGGATCATGCACTAACCTTCCGGCAATCCCCCGTCGAAATCTCCTTCGACACCACCCCGAACCTGCATAGAATCAAGGGACCGCCATGCCCAGCCAGCTTTTCTCGCCGATCCGCCTCGGCAATCTGGACCTGCCCAATCGCGTCGTTGTCGCGCCGATGTGCCAGTACTCCGCCCATGACGGCGTAATGAACGACTGGCACCTCGTCCATTTGGGGCAATTCGCATTGTCCGGGGCCGGGCTGGTCATTACCGAAGCAGCCGGCGTTGAACCCGAAGGGCGGATCACCCCGGGATGCGTCGGGCTGTATTCCGACGAAACGGAAGCCGCCATGGCGCGGGTGATTGAATTCTACCGCGATTTCGGCAGCGCCAAGATCGGCATTCAACTGGCCCATGCCGGGCGTAAGGGCTCGGCAGAGGTTCCGTGGAAGGGCGGCACGCCCCTGCCCGCCGACGATCCCCGTGCGTGGCAAACCGAAAGTGCGTCCGCCGTGCCCTATGCGCCGACCGCGCCGACACCCCAGGCCCTGGACGATGCGGGGCTGGCGCGGATCAAAACCGCGTTCGTCGATGCTGCGCGCCGTTCCTTGCGCCTGGGCTACGACGTGATCGAACTGCATGCCGCCCACGGCTATCTGCTGCACCAATTTCTGTCGCCCCTGAGCAACCAGCGCAACGACGCCTATGGCGGCGATCTGGCCGGACGCATGAAGTTTCCGTTGGAAGTGTTCGAAGCCGTCCACGCGGTCTGCCCGGCGGGTTATCCGCTGGGCGTGCGGGTTTCGGCGACCGATTGGGTCGACGGCGGCTGGAACCTCGCCGATACGGTCGCCTTCGCTCAGGAACTGGAAAAGCGCGGCTGCGTGTTCATCGACGTGTCGTCGGGCGGGAATTCTCCGCAACAGCAGATTCCGGCCGGACCGGGTTATCAGACCGGCTTCGCCGCCGAAATCCGCCGCGCAACAGAGATGACCGTGATGGCCGTGGGCAAGATCGCCGATCCGTTCCAGGCCGAAACCGTGATTGTTTCTGGACAGGCCGACATGGTGGCCCTGGCCCGAGGCATGCTCTACGACCCGCGCTGGCCGTGGCATGCGGCGGAGGCCCTGCGATCCGACGCGATGTTCGCGCCGCAATCCCAGCGGGCCCATCCGTCCCTGATCGGCGAGCCGGTGCCCGGCAATCCGCCGATCAAGAAATAATCGGGCTTAGCGGCGACCAAGCGACACCAAGCGTTTCACACCGGCCCATACATTGGCGACGGCGGCATGGAATGCCCGTGCCCGCAACACGCGGGCGTACCCGACCCCGGCCTGAATGGCGGCGCGGGACGTATCGGGCTGGGTCTCGCCCGACGGCGACAAAAGACTGTCACCTACCAATTCCGATGGTGAGAGTTTCGATAACATGTTCATGGCGTGCCTCCTTTTCGGCGCCAGAACCGGCAAGATTTCCCGCCGGTCATTAACTTGCAAAAAACAAGTTAATGACTCCTATCGTTATCACTTGCTTTTTGCAAGTATATTTTTATGATGATGGCATGAAGCACGATCCCAAGAAGCACCAGAGCGACTGCATGATCGCATACGGCGTCGATACCTTCGGCGATCGCTGGTCCCTATTGGTCCTGCGCGACATGATGCTCTACGGCAAGTGCCGCTATAACGAGTTCCTGGCATCGAACGAGCAGATCGCGACGAACGTCCTGGCGACCCGCCTGAAGCATCTGGAATGCGAAGGCATTGTGACCAAGGAACGCGATCCGGAAAACCGCCGAAGCTATGTTTACAGCCTGACCGAAAAAGGCGTGCAGCTGGCCCCGGTAATCATCGAGATCATGCGCTGGAGCGGCAATTACATGACCATCAACCCGCGCCGCCGCAAGCTGCTCGACCGGCTTGAAAAGGACCGCGAGGGCGTGCTTTCGGACATTCGCGCGTCCAAACCCTTGTTGGCGCCCCCGCCGCCCCGCCCCCGGGCCGCCAACGGCTAGAACCTGAAACCCGAGACCTGAAACGGAAATCCCCCGCTACGGCAGGCCGAAGCGGGGGATCGCAGAAACTTACCTTACGTAAGTGCTGGACGTCAGATGGCGCCCTCTTCACGCAGCTTGGCCAACTCTTCCGGGCTGATGCCGAACTCATCACACAGAATTTCCTCGGTGTGCTGCCCCTTGCGCGGACCCGCATGGCGGATCTGCGCCGGGGTTTCCGACATGAACGGAAAGGCATTGGTCATGCGCAGCTTGCCCAGGTCCTCATCCTCGATCTCGATGATGTCGTTGCGGGCCTGGTACTGCGGGTCTTCGAAGATCTGGTCGATCGAATAGGCCGGGCCGATGGCGGCTTCGGCTTTCTCGAATTCGTCCAGAACGGTCTTCAGGTCGTGCCGCGCAATCCACGCAGCGACGACGCCATCGACCTCTTCGACATGTTCGACCCGTCCCTGCGGCGTTTGGAAACGCGGGTCTTCCGCCATTTCCTTACCACCGCACAGGGTCAACACCCGGGTGACGATCGACGGCGAGTTGGTGGAAATCGCCACCCAATGGCCGTCCTTGGTCTTGTAGGTATTGCGCGGAGCGTTGTTCTTGGACCGGTTACCGTACCGCCCCTGAACGACGCCAAGCTGATCGAACTGCAACGGTTGCGGCCCCATGACCTGGAACAAAGGCTCGTAGATCGACAAGTCGATATACTGCCCCTTTCCGCTGCCCTGGGCGTCACGGTGGTACAGCGCGAACATCGCGGCAAAGGTGCCGTAGGCGGCGGCGATGCCGTCGGCCAGACCAAAGTTCGGCAGGGTCGGCGGGCCGTCCGGTTCGCCCGTGGTATGGGCGAAGCCGGAGAAAGCCTCGGCGATGGTGCCGAAGCCGGGCCGGTTCTTATAGGGCCCCGTCTGGCCGAAGCCGGTCACCCGCACCATGACCAGGCGCGGGTTAATGGCTTTCAAGTCCTCCCAGCCCAGGCCCCATTTTTCCATGGTGCCCGTGCGGAAGTTCTCGATCAGGACGTCCGTCGTCTTGATCAGTTCCTTGAACAGTTCCTGACCCTTGGCGTGGCTGAAGTTCAGCGTGATGCACCGTTTGTTGCGGTTGGTCATCTTCGACCAAAGCCCCACGCCGTCCTTCAGATATCCCGTATGACGCAGCACATCGCCGCGCGGGTGTTCGACCTTGATCACGTCGGCGCCGAAGTCGCCCATCATCATGCCGATGGTCGGTCCGGCGATCACCGTGGCAGCGTCGATCACCCGCAGCCCCTGCAGGGGCATCGTTTTTTCTTCTCCCATGACGGTCTGGATCAGGCCGCGTTGGGTTCGGGAACGGCGAAGTCTTCCGGACGCAGGAAGATCGTCGTGCGGCGGGCAAAGCGCGGCTTCGACATGTCGAACGGCTCGCGGCGGTGCCACAGACGGGCATTGTCCCACATCACGACGTCGCCATTGCGCCAGGTATGCGTATAGACGAACTGATCCTGCAGCATGTGCTGGGTCAGGGCGTCGATCAGTTCCTTGCTTTCGTCCTCGGTCATTTCGTCGATGCCGACGGTCTTGTTGGGATCGAGGTAGATCGACTTTTGACCCGTCGCCGGGTTTTCCAGAACGATGTCGTGGGTCGCGGCCGGCGTGCGGTCGTGAATTTCCTTCATCTTCTCGGCGTTGTGGCCCAGATCCTTGATCGTGGTGGAGCCTTCCTTGACCGCATACTTGGCTGTCGCGCGACGGCCTTCGATCGCCTTGCGCAGGTTGTCCGGCAGGGTTTCGAAGCCGAGCTTGGTGTTGCAGTAGGACGTACGACCGTCGTTTTCCGGCATTTCGATCGCGCAGAAGATCGAACCGGACGCCGGGCGCTGGCGATAAATCTGGTCATGGTGCCACTGCACTTCGTAGTTGCCCAGACCGCCCAGGTTGGAGCCGTCGGGACGCTTCAGGTTGGTGATGTAGATGATTTCCGGGTGATCCGGCGACAGCATGTCGTCGCGAACCAGGATGTCCATTTCGCCGAAGCGCTTGGAATAGGCGACCTGCTGACCTTCGCTCATGCTTTGGCGGCGGAACAACAGCAGCGGCTCTTTCTGCCACAGTTCGTAAATGGCCTGGAACGTTTCGTCGTCCAGGTCCGTCAGGTCAACGTCCAGCACTTCAATGCCGAAGGAGTCTTTCAGGGGGCGAGTATGCAATTGCATAGTGATGTTTCCTTGGGTTTGTCGATGGCGCGCATTGTATACAATCCAAAACATCCATCAATCAAGAAATCCCGGCGAACCGGGGATTTTTAAATTATTGCATTGCAAAATTTCTGATTTTTACCGTCCAGCACCGGTCGCACCGACCAAACCCTGGATGTTAAAGTTTTGAAATTCGGCCTGAATCGCCTCCCCTAGATTGCCGGATAGGTTCACGGTCAGGTCCACCGGTCGGCCTTGCTGGATCTTCGGATTCTTCCCATGAACCCGAAGTCGCATGCGCACATCCTTCCGCGCATCGCCGTTCAGGCTCAACGTCATGCCTTCAAACCGCAGGTCTTCCAGAATATCGAGAACCAAGTCCATGCTGTCGGTTTCGCCCTTTTTCGAATCTTTCGGCGCGCGCGTCGGCGACAGGAAGGCGATCAACCCCTTGTCCTTCGCCTCCAACAAACCATCACGAATGGCAATTTCGCCCCCGCCGGTCAGTTCGATGGGGATACTGCCCGACAAGCGCCCCTCGGCCTTCAGGCCGACGACATCCGCCTGCGCCGCCAGATCGGCGAGCCCCAGGCCATCGACGTTCAGCAGCACCCGGCGCGGCATCTGCCCTTGTTCGATCTTGATATCCTCGACAGACAACCGCCCCCCGATCGCGCGCAATCCCGCTTGCTCGATCGTCAAGCTGTCCGCACCGCGCAATTGAAACCGCACCAGCCCATCCGACGCCGGTAGTGCCGCGACAATGCGCCGCGCCGTGAATTCCTGACCCGGCGGCGTTTGCGGCGGCCAAAGCCTGCTCAATTCCAGACGCCCGGCAACCCCGGTAACCTGGCCGAGTTCATGACTGATGTTCCCCCCGGAGACCACGACATCGCCCCGCCCCGCCGTGGGGTCGTCCAACGGCAGGTCGAGCGCCGCGGTCAAAGAACCGAAACCGATCACCGCCCCCTTCATGGCCTGGGGAAGCACCGCCGGTGCGGGCTGTATGCCGGCATCGGTCAGGGATGCTGTCACATGAACCGGCGCCACGCCCTTCGTCCCCCAAGTCGTCCTGGCGGAGACCTGATAAGTCCCGGTCAGGCTTTTGACGAAGGGCGCCAACAGGGGCGTCATGGCATGAACACCGCCCGGCACGGTGGCGAGATTGAGCGGCACCGTGTCGGCGCGGACCGTCCCGGTTTTCGACGCCGCCCCATATTCGGCAGCAAAACTGGCGACTTGGTTGCTGCGTTCCTGGCGCAGCGTCCCGGTCAACCGCCACCCCTTGCGGGACCAGCCCCCTTCCCCTGTCAGGGAAAATGGCGAAACGGATGTATGGCGCAACGCCGATGCCGCCGCCTTGACGCTCCAGTCAGCGCCTAGCTCCAGAGAACCAGCGAGTGACGCCGATAGTCCTTCGGCCTCGACA
>DJHY01000057.1:6257-6797 GCA_002433335.1 Rhodospirillaceae bacterium UBA6608
ATAGTCCTTCGGCCTCGACATCGTAATCAGGCAGATGCGCATCCAGCCCCGCCACATCCAATTTCAGGCGCGGCGCAGCACCGTCCGGCACGGTCAGGGCGACATTCCCGGCCATCCGCGCCGTCCGCACAACCGCCTCGTGCCCCTGCCCCCGCAGCGTCAGCGACGGACTATCGGATATGAACGAGAAAGCCGCACCCGCCAGCGGGAATGGAGACGGATCGTCGCTTCGGAACGTGACGCCTCCGCCCTTCGGAACGATCTTAAGGCGCAGCGGACCACGAACATCCCCACCGGCGACTTCTACCCCCGACGCCGCAACGGTTATCTCGCCCAGCGACAAGGAAGCGACCCGGAACGGCGACACAGCCGCCTCGGCACGCAGGGGCAGCGAAAGGTCGATTCCCCCCCCGTATGCCGCACCTGAAACGGAGACGGGCTCGTCACAAACTAACGCCGCCGTCCCATCGGACATCGAAAGCCCGCATTGCGCCTGCGCGCGCCATTCGCCCGGCAGATCGGCGACCTGCACCTCACTTA
>DJHY01000245.1:0-12569 GCA_002433335.1 Rhodospirillaceae bacterium UBA6608
TCCATTCCATCGTGTTCGGCGGGTTCTCGCCGGACAGCCTGGCCCAGCGCATTCAGGATTCCGACTGCTGCATGGTCATCACCGCCGACGAAGGCGTGCGCGGCGGACGGCCGATCCCGCTGAAAGCCAATACGGACGAAGCCTGCGCCAACTGCCCGTCGGTCAAAAGCATCATCGTGGTCAAGCATACCGGCGGAAACATCGGTTGGGTCGACGGACGCGACGTCTGGTATCACGAGGTGACTTCCGCCGCGGCGACCGATTGCGCGCCCGAGGAAATGAGCGCCGAAGACCCGATGTTCATCCTCTATACCTCCGGGTCGACCGGCAGCCCCAAGGGTGTGCTGCACACCACCGGCGGCTATATGGTCTATGCCTCGATGACCCATCAGTACGTGTTCGATTACCACGGCGACGAGGTCTATTGGTGCACCGCCGACGTCGGCTGGGTCACCGGGCACAGCTACATCGTCTATGGCCCGCTGGCCAACGGAGCGACGACCCTGATGTTCGAAGGGGTGCCGAACTATCCGACGACGTCCCGGTTCTGGGAAGTCTGCGACAAGCACAACGTGGAAATCTTCTATACCGCGCCGACGGCGATCCGCGCCCTGATGCGCGACGGTGACGGGCCGGTCAAAAAGACCTCGCGCAAGTCGCTGCGCCTTCTGGGATCGGTCGGCGAGCCGATCAACCCCGAAGCCTGGATGTGGTACTTCAACGTCGTCGGCGACGGCCGCTGCCCGATCGTCGATACCTGGTGGCAGACGGAAACGGGCGGCATCCTGATTACGCCGCTGCCGGGCGCGACGCCGCTCAAACCCGGTTCGGCGACCCGTCCGTTCTTCGGCATTCAGCCGCAGATCGTCGACGCCGAAGGTGCCCCCCAGGAAGGCGCGACCGAAGGCAACCTGTGCATCATCGACAGCTGGCCGGGCCAGATGCGCACGGTCTACGGCGATCACAAACGGTTCGAGGACACTTATTTCTCGACCTTCAAGGGCAAGTACTTCACCGGTGACGGCTGCCGCCGCGACGCCGACGGCTACTACTGGATCACCGGCCGCGTCGACGACGTGATCAACGTGTCCGGCCACCGCATGGGCACGGCCGAAGTTGAAAGCGCCCTGGTCGCCCACCCCAAGGTGGCGGAAGCCGCCGTGGTCGGCGCCCCGCACGAGATCAAGGGCCAGGGCATTTACGCCTACGTCACCCTGAACGCCGGCGAGATCGCGACCGAAGAGTTGCGGATCGAACTGGTGCAATGGGTGCGCAAGGAAATCGGTCCGATCGCCAGCCCCGATTGGCTGCAATGGGCGCCCGGCTTGCCCAAGACCCGGTCGGGCAAGATCATGCGCCGCATTCTGCGCAAGATCGGCGAGGACGATTTCTCGAACCTGGGCGACACCTCGACCCTGGCCGACCCGGGCGTGGTCGACGATCTGATCGAGAACCGGCAGAACCGCGGAAAGTAGTTTTCCCGGCAAACCGGACCAAAACCATTAAGGCGGAGCTTTCGGGCTCCGCCTTTTTTCGTGCTCTTTCAAACTACGTCGCAGAGGCGTAAAAATAGAACGGTTCAAAGATACGCGCCCCGCCCGACCATCATCCCGGAGACACCTCATGGCCCGCATCGCAATCGGCGGCTTCCTGCACGAAACGAACTGCTTCGTCCCCATGCGGACGGACTATGAGTATTACGCCAAGGGCGGCGAGTTCCCGCCGCTGGCCCGGCGCGAAGAAGTGATCGAGCGGACCAAGGGTGCGTCGTTCGGCATGTCGGGTTTTCTAGACACCATCGACCCGGCCCATGAACTGGTGCCGATGATCTGGGGCCATGCCGGGGCCGGCGGCTATATCACCGACGATTGTTTCGAGCGGAGCGTCGGCGAGCTGGTCGGCATGCTGTCGCAGGCCATGCCCGTCGATGCGGTCTATCTGGATCTGCACGGCGCGATGTGTTCGGAAACCTTCCCCGATGCCGAGGGCGAATTGCTGCGCCGGGTGCGGGCCTGTGTCGGGCCCGAAGTTCCGATCGTCGTGTCGCTGGATTATCACGTCAACCTGACGCAGCAGATGTTCGACAACTGCGACGGCATGGCGATCTATCTGACCTATCCCCATATCGACCGCCAACATACCGGCAGCCGGTCCGCCAAAATTTTGATGCGCATTTTCGAGGAAGGCATCCCCAAGGGTCGCGCCTTCCGCCGGATCCCGTTCCTGTTGCCGCTCAATTTCCAATGCACGCTGATCGAGCCGACCAAATCGATCATCGAGGCCTCGGTCGCGGCCGAAGGCGGTGAGATCATGAACCTGTGCTACGGCGCCGGATTCCCGCCCTCGGACTTGGCCGAATGCGGCCCCGCCGTGGCCTGTCACGCCCATACCCAGGAAGCCGCCGACCGCATGGCCGACATGTTGGAAGCGATGATCCTGGAACGCGAGCCTGATTTCGCCGAACCCCTGATGACCCCGGACGAAGCCGTGACCCAGGCCATGGAACTGGCCAAGACGGCGGACGCGCCGATCGTCATCGCCGACACCCAGGACAACCCCGGATGCGGCGGCACCTGCGATACCACCGGGATGCTCGACGCCCTGGTCCGCCATGATGCGCAAGGCGTCGCCATGTGCGTGATGTGGGATGCCGACGCGGCCCAGGCCGCGACCGATGCGGGCGTGGGTGCGACCATCGAGTTGGACCTCGGCGGCAAGCACGACATCCCCGGCGACAAACCCTATCACGGAACCTTCGAGGTCACGGCCCTGAGCGACGGTAAGTTCACGACCACGGGGCGCAGCATCCCCGGGCGCAAGATCGCCATCGGCCCGGTAGCGGTGCTGAAGATCGGCGGGGTCTCGATCGTCGTCGCCAGCCGCCGCATGCAGGCCTACGACCAGGACATCTTCAAACATATCGGCATCCAACCGGCGGAACAGAAGATCCTGGTTTTGAAAAGCACCTGCCACTTCCGCGCCGACTTCGACCCCATCGCCGCCGAGACGCTGGTCGCCGTCGCGCCCGGTGCGCATATCGTCGACCCACGGGAATATCCCTATCGATTCCTTCGGCCGGGTGTGCGCCTCCTCCCCATGGGGCCTGCCTACAATCCGGTAGGTTCCTGAGGTTACGCAAGCGGCACAAGCGGATGAAGTCGATGTTGAGAAGATGGATGTTCGCCCTGCTGTCGGTCGTCGGTTTCCTGACGGCCGCGGTCCATGCTCACGCACAAACGCAGGACATCGGCGCGCCTGTCGATATTCAGATCCAATTGAAGTGGAAACATCAGTTCCAGTTCGCCGGGTTCTATGCCGCTGAGATGCAGGGCTATTTCAAGGACGCAGGATTGAATGTCCGGCTGATCGAAGGCGGGCCGTCGATCAACCCGACCCGCGCCGTCCTGTCGGGCAAGGCGCAATTCGGCGTCGGCAATTCAACCCTGATCATCGACCGGTCCATGGGAAAACCCGTGGTCGCCGTGGCCGCCTACTTTCAGCGATCCCCGTTTGTGATCCTGGCTCGCCGCGACCACGACCTTGAATCCGTCCGCAGCCTGGAAGGCCGGACCCTGATGCTGGAAGAGCACGCGGCCGAGTTGCTGGCTTATCTTCGGCTGGCCGGGGTCGACATGGGCAAGGTCCGGATCGTTCCTCATTCCGGTGACATCCGGTCCCTCGCAAAAGGCACCTTGGAAGGGGTCGATGCTTCGTCGGCCTATACCTCGACCGAACCTTATTTCGCGATCCGCGCCGGCATCCCCGTGCGTATTTTCGACCCCCGCGACCTCGGCATCGATTTTTACGGCGACACCCTGTTCACAAGTCAGACTTTCGCCGACGAATACCCCGACACGGTCCGCGCCGTACGCCAGGCGGTGAACAAGGGCTGGGAGTACGCGATCGCCCATCAGGACGAAGTCATCAGCTATATCCTGCGGACCTATGCCTCCGGCGACGACAGAACCCATCTAGGTTTCGAAGCCCAGGTCACCAAGGATCTAATCGCCAAGGACCTGGCCGACATCGGCTACATGAGCCGGTCACGCTGGAACCATATCGCCGATGTTTTCTCAAAGGCGGGATTGATGGCCAAGACCCCTTCCTTGGACGGGTTCATGTTCGAAGACCATGTCGAACTCCCGGCCTGGGTTTATCAATCGCTCGGCTGGCTGGCGGCGCTCGCCCTGGTCACCAGCCTGATGGCGCGGCGTTATTACCGGATCAATTGCAAGCTCAAGAAAGAGATCGCACGGCGGGAAGAATTGGAACGCGAGTTGCGCGACCTGGCGACGACTGATTCCCTTTCCGGCTTGGCCAACCGCCGCCATCTGGAAGAGCGCGCCGCCGAAGAATACACCCGCAGTCGCCGACACGGTCACGACCTGGGGGTGATTATGCTGGACCTGGACGGGTTCAAGGAACTGAACGACAAGTTCGGCCACGTGTTCGGCGACCGCTGTATTCGAACGGTCGCCGATGCCTGCCTGTCGGTGTTGCGCGATATCGACCTGGCCGCGCGCTATGGCGGCGACGAGTTCGTGATCCTATTGCCCGAGACAAATGCGAAAGCCGCCGCAACGGTGGCGGAGCGCCTGCGCCAGGCGATCAACGCCCTGACCGTGGAGCCCCATGACGCGCCTCTCTCCGTCAGTATCGGGTTGGGTTTTCTAGGGGACGACGATCGGTCTATCGACGATGTGATCGCGCGCGCCGACGCCGACATGTACCGCGACAAACGAACGGAAGATCAACTTTCGTAACGGGTGTTGCCGCGCCGATTGGTGTCGATCGGCAGTTCCATCATCAGCGGCTGATGGGCGCGCTGGGAGCAATTTTTGCGCGGGCACAGGTGGCAGTTGATGCCGATCGGCGCGAACTGGCTGTCGTCCTGCAGGTTGAACGGCTGGGCATAGGCCAGACGATGCGCATGCTTCAATTCACACCCTAATGACAAAGCCAAACGGCGATCCTGGGTGTCGCGGCTGAACACCGGGCGCTCGGTGGTTCGCGACATGGTGAAGAAGCGCTCGCCGTCCGGCAGTTCGACGAACTGCGGTACGATCACCCCCGGCGTGCGGAACGAGGTATGGATGTTCCAGACCGGACAAGCGCCGCCGTAGTCGGCGATGTTGAACGAGGTCGAATTGAACCGCTTGGTAACGTTTCCGGCCTTGTCGACGCGCAGGAAGAAGAACGGCACTCCCTTGGCCCCTTCGCGTTGCAAGGTCGTCAGGCGGTGGCAGACCTGTTCGAACGACACGCCGAAGGCGGCGGCAAGGCGGTCGGCATCGTAATGCGTCGCCTCGGCCGCTTCGAAGAACGGACCATAGGGCATCAGATAGGCAGCGGCGAAATAGTTGGCCAACTCCACATGGCATCGCGCGATCGCGGTCTCTGACTGCAACGCGCTGCCGTCGGTCAGCTCCTTCAGGATAGCCGGCAGCTCGACCAGACAGAGCACATGCGCCAATTGGAACACCCGGTTCTGATGATCCAAGGCTTCCGATAGATGGATCATGTATTCCGCTTCGTCGTGGATGCGCAGGGCCTGGCCCATGGCTTCGATCGGGGCGGTCCGGACCTCGATCCCGTGAACGCGCATCAAACGGCCTTTCAAAACCTGATAGACGTCATCGACCTCACAGGGCGTGGCCGTGCGCAGACGTTCCGCCGCCGCCTCCAATTCCGGGAAGTGGTTGGAATGGTCGCGGAAGAAATCGTGGATGATCCGCTCGGGCGTCGAGTTCAAAAGATCGGCCGGCATGCCTTCGCTGCCCAGGCGCATCATGTTGTCCAGCGCGTTGCGATGGCTGCGATACAGGTTGAGAAAGCTTTCGACCAGCTTGGGCGCATGGTCGATGGCCGCGCGCAGTTCCTGCAGGTCCGGCAGGGTCGCCTCGAAGATCGGGTCCTGCACGGTGTTGCGCAGGTCGGCCAGAAGGGTCGAGCCCTCGTCCTTGATCAGGTCGCGCCAATCGACGCCGTAGGCATCGGACAAGGACATCAGCATCGTCACCGATAGCGACCGCTGATTGTTTTCCAGAAGATTGACGTAAGCCGTGGACACGCCCAGGGCTTCGGCCATTTCGGCCTGGGTCTGCCGGTGTTCGCGGCGCAATTGGCGCAGCCGCGGCCCGACCAGGGTCTTGCGCACCCGCATGGCGAGGTCCTTCAGCGTCGTTGCGTTCAGCCTGCTTTTTACAATTTTACAAAAATTACTATTTGTAGCAAATACAAATAACACATAAACGCGAAATACCGTGCATCTGTGGTATACCAGGCATAGGGTCTTGCCTGACAACAGGTCGCCGCCTTGCAGGGCCGACGGCGGCCGCGAAAGCATCCTGAGGAGACCCAAAATGGCTCATAACATCCTTATTCTCGGCGCATCCTACGGCTCCCTGCTCGGCACCAAACTGCTGATGGCGGGCCATAACGTGACGCTGGTCTGCCGCGAGGAAACGGCAAAACTGATCAATGAAAAAGGCACCGAAGTCCGCATCAAGCTGAAGGGCGAGGACGAACACCGCACCTTCCGCTCCAAGGACCTGCCGGGCCGCCTGGACGCGCAGACGCCCGAAGACGTCGCCGCCGAGGCCTATGACCTGGTCGGTCTGGCCATGCAGGAGCCGCAATATTCGGCGAATTCCCTGCGCACGCTGCTGATCCGCATCGCCGATGCGCGCGTGCCTTGCCTGTCGATCATGAACATGCCGCCGCTGCCGTTCCTGAAACGTATTCCCGGCCTGGACACCACCAAGTTGGAAAGCGCGTTCTGCAACCCGCGCGTCTGGGATCGTTTCGACCCCGACCTGATGACCTTGTGCAGCCCCGACCCGCAGGCATTCCGCCCGCCGGAAGAAGGCGCGAACGTGCTGCATGTGGGCCTGCCGACCAATTTCAAGGCCGCGCGCTTCGCCGATGCCGCCGCCAACAAGCTGCTGGACCGCCTGGATGCCGACATCGCCGCCGTGCGCGTCGGCCGCAAGGAAGTTCCGGTCAAGCTCAAGGCCTTTGACTCCCTGTTCGTACCGCTGGCGAAATGGTCGATGTTGCTGACCGGCAATTATCGCTGCGTTCAGGCTGACGGCGTCCGCCCGATCCGTGACGCGGTGCATGAGAACCTGGCCAAGTCACGCCTGATTTATCAGCACGTCGACGAGATCGCCCGCCGCCTTGGCGCCGACCCGGCCGACGCCGTGCCGTTCGAAAAATACGCGGCCGCGGCAGAAAACCTGTTGAAGCCATCGTCCGTGGCCCGGGCCGTCGCCGCCGGCGCGCCGGGGATCGAGCGGGTCGACAGGCTTGTCCAATTGATCGGCCGTTCGCTCGGCATGTCCAACCCGGACATCGACGAGATCGTCTCGACGGTCGATGCCCGCCTCGCCGCCAATCAGCGGCAGAGTGCCTGATCGGAGCCATACCTCCGGTCGATGTTTCCTTCCTCTGACTAGCGCGGGGCCTTCGGGCCCCGCTTTTTCTTGCGCAATCGCGCTCGTTGCTCCAAATATCCGCCCCTGACCATCCGTTTTCGGCGGCGTGGCTGTGTCACACAGCATTATGCGTGTACCATAATGTACGAGGGGCAGGCGCAGGTGCCGAACGGCGACGTTCTTCCCCTATTTGCTGATGTATTCAGGAGCCACGGCCTTGCGGTCGACCATTTCATATATTCGTCGGCCGACTTTCGTCGTCGCGATGGCGCTGCCACTTGTGGCCCTGCCGTACAACTTTCTCCTGTTCCATACGGCGGCGGAGTTCATTTCCGTCACCATCAGCTTGATGATCTTCTTCTTCGCTTGGTACGGGGCGGGACTAACCGGCAGGCCCATGTTCCATTTCCTGGGCAGCGGCTATTTTTGGATCGCCGTCTTGGACAGCCTCCACGCCCTGTCCTACCAGGGAATGGGCATGTTGCCGGTCGATGGCCCCAATACCCCGACGCAACTGTGGGTCGCCGCCCGATATTTGCAAATGTTCGTATTCCTGGGCTTGACCTTCCTCGGGCCTTTGGCCTGGGGCAAGGGATTGTCGTTCGTCTTCTTCGGCGTCATCTCGCTTGCTGTTGTCGCAGCGATCTTCAACGGCCATTTTCCGGATGCTTTTGTCCAAGGCCACGGCCTCACGCCGTTCAAGATTTACAGCGAGTACATCATCTGTATCGGCTTGCTCTGTACGCTTTGCGGTCTGTGGCGGCATCGGATCTTGCTTGGCGGAGAAATCATCTGGCCGCTGGCGACTGCGATCGTACTGACGATCCTGTCCGAACTGGCCTTCACCCAATACGTCAGCATTTATGGCGATGCCAATGCGCTTGGCCACGTTTTGAAGGTCATGGCGTTCTATTTGCTATTCGCCTTGGTCCTCGACTTCGGCTTGACCAGGCCATTCACCCACCTAGCCGACGAGATCAAACAACGGCAACAGACAGAGCGTGACCTGGAGCACGAACGCCTTCGGCTGGATGAGATCATCTGGGGCACCAATGCCGGAACCTGGGAATGGAATATCCAAACCGGCACGACCCGGTACAACGAACGTTGGGCCGAAATGATTGGGTACACCCTGGAAGAATTAGCGCCGACAACGATCCAGACCTGGCGCAACCTATGTCATCCGGCGGACCTGCAGCATGCCTCTGCGCTGCTTGAACGGCACTTCTCGGGAAAGACGCCGTTCTACGAAGCAGAACTCCGCATGCGCCACAGGCAGGGCCATTGGATCTGGGTCCATGTTCGCGGCAAGGTCGTGGAATGGCTGCGCCCCGGCGTGCCGCTACGCATGAGCGGCACTCACGTCGACATCACCCAACGCCACGAATTCGAAGACCAACTGCGCCAGGCGCGGGAAGAGGCCGACCGCGCCAACCGCGCCAAATCAGATTTCCTGGCCAGCATGAGCCACGAATTGCGCACGCCGTTGAACGCCATCCTGGGGTTCGGGCAGATGCTGCAACTGATCCAGGCAGGAAACCTGACCGAGAAGCAGAACGAATACGTCGATCATATTCTGAACAGCGGACATAACCTGCTCGACCTGATCAACGACATTCTCGACTTGGCCAAGATCGAGGCCAATCGCATGTCCGTCTTCATTGAATCCCTGGAGGTCGGCACCATCGTTCAAGAATGCGTGGCGCAGATCGAGCCCCTTTGCGCCAAGAGCAATGTGACGATCGTTGACCAAACAGAGGCAGAGGCGCTGCCCGCCTGCCGCACGGATCGGCTTCGGTTGCGCCAGGTTCTGCTGAATCTTCTGTCCAACGCCATCAAGTACAACACCGACCACGGCAAGATCTTCATCAAGGCAGAGACCCTGCCGGACGGGTTCCTGCGCATCTCGGTGCGCGACACCGGCATCGGCATCGACACGGATAAACAAGACCGCGTGTTCGCCTTGTTCGAACGCCTGGAGAAAGACCCGTCCCTGACCTCGACCGGGTCCGGGATCGGCTTGACCGTCTCTAAAATGCTGGTCGAACGCATGGGTGGGCGGATCGGGTTTTCCAGCACGCGGGGCGAAGGCAGCACGTTTTGGGTCGACTTGCCCCTGGCCACGAACGACACCGTCCTGATCTGGAGCGAGCAATACCGCGTCGGCGTCGACGCCATCGACAGCGACCATCAGGTCATTTTCGACCTTACCAACAAGGTTTCCCAACACGGCCTGAGCGACGGGGAAATCCACAAGGTCATCGAAGAAATGATCGCTTATACCCGGCGCCATTTCCGCCGCGAAGAGGCCATCATGGCGGCCTGCGGTTACGAAGGGCTGGACGAGCATCAACGCTACCACCGAAACCTGGAAGATCAGATCGACGACTTGGCCGAACAATACGACAAAAGCCTGGACACCCAGGCGCTCGACAGAATCCGATCGTTCCTGCGCAACTGGTGGAGCGGCCACATCATGGACGTCGACACCACGATCGCCGCCTATGCCGAGGGGAAGGACGATCAAATCCAAGCCGCGCTTGCGGACCTCAAAAACAACGGCGCCGTCACCCAGCGTTGATTTCCCCGGCCGGATCGCGCATCGTCCGGGACCGCCCGGCGCCGACGCCGGGCCGCCAAAAAGCAAACCCATACAAATCAGGGACGGAAACAATCCATGACCAAAGAAGCCATTGCTGAGTTGCTGGACGCATCGGAACTGCGTGTCGGCATCAACCTGGGCAACATCCTGCTGGTGACCGGAAAGCGCGCCAACGGCGACCCGGACGGCATCGCCCCCGACATGGCGACGGGCATCGCCGAAACGCTGGGCGTCAAGGTTCGCCTGGATGCCTATGACACGCCGGGCGAAGTCGCCGACGCCGCCGAACGCGGCGACCTGGACATCGGTCTGATCGCGATCGAACCGAAGCGCGCCGAAGTCATCGACTTCTGCGACGCCTATGTCGAAATCGAAGCCACCTATCTGGTGCCGGACGCCTCGCCCTTTCAAAAGGTCGAAGACGTCGACGCACCCGGCGTGAAGATCGCCGTTTCGGAACGCGCCGCCTATGACCTGTATCTGTCGCGCACCTTGAAGAACGCCGAACTGGTTCGGGCCAAGGGCCTGCCGGGGGCGTTCGAACTGTTCAAGCGCGAAAAGCTGGACGCCCTGGCGGGCTTGGTTCCGGCGCTGCGCGAAAACGCCGCCGACATGCCGGGCACGCGCCTGCTGCCGGGCCGCTATACCGCGGTCAAACAAGCCATCGGCACCCGTCATGGCAAACCGGCCCTGAAAGCCGTGGTCCAGGCCTACATCGCCGAAGCCAAGGCCAGCGGCCTGGTCCAGAAGTTGATCGACAAGCACGGCGTGACCGGGAAACTGGCCGTCGCCCAAGACGATTGATGTAACGACGACTGATCAAGAGTCGATTGATGGAAACGGGGTCCGGCCATGCCGGGCCCCTTTTTCGTGACCCGATCCGGGAGCCTAGGCGCTGCGCGCCAGCTGCTTGACCCGTTGCAGGTTTTTCTCGATCACGATCACGCGCTTCTGGTTCCCCGCCGCGCGATAGATTTCCGACGCGCCTGAAAAATACTTCTGCGCATCGGCGACCAGTTCTTTCGACGGCTGGCGCTTGGCCAGGGCGAAGCAAGCCGCACCCAGGTTGTTGGCCGTCTGCGCCCACAACAGAGGCACCAATTCCTTTTTGCGCACGTCCAACGCCTTCTTGAAGGCATCGACGGCGCGCGACGCCATTTCCGGCCCCTGCGCCCGCTCGCCCAAGGCCAGCAGAACCGTGCCGTAGCCGTTCATGGCCTCGGCCCAGCGGCCCGGATTCAATTCCGGATCGAACGCGGCCAGGGCGTCTTCGAACGCCTGGGCGGATTCCTTCAGGCGCGCCGGGGTCGTTTCCTTGTTGCCGATCTTGTACAGGACCATCGCCATGTTGATCAGGGCCAGCGCGTATTCGTTGGGGAACTTTTCCCGGCCCAGGGCGTCCGCGACCTCGCGGTAAGCGGCGGCGGCAGCGGCCAGAGCATCGGCGTCCGCTTCCTGCACGGCCTTCAATTGCAGACCGTCGGCAAAATGGTTCTGCGCCAAGGCCCAAAGCAGCAGGCTCTCGCCCTTGTCGATGGTCTTGACCGCGTCCTGATAGGCCTTCAAGGCCCGAGCCAGATACTTCTTACCACCGACCCGCCACAACGACAGGCAGACATTGCCGTAGCAGATCAGGCAGGACGCCAGATGCGGCGGCTCCAGATGGGGTGGGTCGCTCCACACCTTTTCCAGGGCCTTCATCTCGCTTTCCAGCATCGCCGCCAATTGCTTGCGGGCGCCCTTATGGACCGGCAACAAGGCCCCCATGGCCGAGACCAGGATCAGCTTGTACAGGTCGCGGGGAATGGGGTTCGGCAGGGTCAGGTGATCGAGCGGGCTGAACGTACCCGCCGCCCCTTCGGCAGCGCCGACCGGCAGGAACCGCAGCTCGACCGCCGTGCCCAGGTCGACCATACCGCCCCAAACCAATAGATCGGCCTCGTCCTCGCGCAGCCATTCGGCTCCGGTCCGGGCCGATTCCTGCAGCGCGCTGAACAACGAAATCTTGGGGTTCAGGCGGATCGCCTGATTACAGCGATAGACCGCGACATCGACGATCGCAGCGAAGATATCGGCCAGGGTTTCAGTGATCTTGTCGCCGCCGGCGCCATCGACATCGGCCAGCACGATGCTGGCGGTCGAGCCGGACATCTCCGACGGCACGAAGCCGCCGCCGACCCGCTGCGCCTTGCGTCGGGCTTTCTTCTTGGTCTTGCGACCGCCCAGCCCGAAAAGTGCCCTGAGAAACCCCATTCTGAATTCTTAGTCCGAATTTTCTATGTCGGCGCGCCGCCCCGGTTTCATCCTTGCGGATGCCGATGGCGTGGCCGCGTCCTCGCCCGAAGAAGATAGAATGTCCCAGTGCCGCGCCAAGGGCAAGACCCGGAACCCGTTTATGATTTTGAAGACAATACGCTAGCGGATCAAAAATCGATGCATCGACCGTTTTTCTCCCAATCGCCGAAGCGCGTGGGATCGGCGGGCGCGGCGGAATCGCCTTCGGCCTTGGCCCCTTCCGGCTTGGCCGCGGG
>DJHY01000245.1:12879-37001 GCA_002433335.1 Rhodospirillaceae bacterium UBA6608
TGGCCGCGGGCAAAGGCTTCAGGTCGATTTGCGTGCGCCCGGCGGCCAAAAAGGCCCGGGCCCGTTCCATGCGCTGCGCGCGCTTTTGTTCGTTATCGGTCGACATGGCCGCATCCTACACCCGCCGACAGCCCGCCGCCAACCCGCCCCTATCGCCCCGAAAGGCGAATATCTCCTTGCCCTGCCGTTCGCCCGCTGGCATGACCGGGCGATGAACGAACACACCCCCGATCCCAACCTCGACCCCAGGGCCGCCGCGCTGGACCTGTTGCAGGGCGTCCTGCATCGTAAGCGCGACCTGGACATGGAAATGGCCACCGGCGCCTTCGCCCGGTTGGAAGGTCGGGACCGCGCCTTTGTTCGCAATCTGGTCGCGACGACCCTGCGCCGCCTGGGCCAGATCGACGCCCTGATCGCCGGTTGCCTGGACCGTCCCCTGCCCAACAATGCGCGCGCCGCCATGGACATTCTCCGCCTGGGGGCCGCGCAACTGCTGTTTACCGGAACCGCCGACCATGCCGCCATCGACACCTCGGTCGATATGGCCCGCGCCCGCGGCCAGGCTCGATTAAGCGGTTTGGTCAACGCCGTTTTGCGCCGCCTGCAGCGCGAGGGCGAGAGCGCCCGCGACAGCCAGGACGCCGAGCGCCTCAACACCCCCGATTGGCTTTGGGATGCCTGGACCGAGACCTACGGTCCGGAAATCTGCCGCGCCATCGCCGCCGGGCATCTGGCACCGGCGCCGCTCGACATTACCGTGCGGGACGATGCCGCGGGATGGGCCGACCGGCTGGACGGCGTCGCCCTGTCCGATGTCACGGTGCGCCTGCCGATCGGCACGACCGTGCCGGACCTGCCCGGTTTTACCGAAGGGACGTGGTGGGTGCAGGACCGCGCCGCCGCCCTGCCCGCGCGCCTGTTGGGGCCGGTCGCGGGCAAGAACGTGCTGGACCTGTGCGCAGCGCCCGGCGGCAAGACGGCGCAACTGGCCGCCGCGGGGGCGAAAGTGACTGCGGTTGATCGGTCCGCCAAACGGCTGGAGACGCTGACGCAAAATCTGGAGCGCCTGAACCTGAGCGCCGAGGTCCTAGCCGCCGACGCCCTGACCTGGGCCCCCGACGCGCCGTTCGACGCCATCCTATTGGACGCGCCCTGTTCGGCCACGGGCACGATCCGCCGCCACCCGGACCTGCCTTACCTGAAAGGTCCCGGCGACGTCACCAAGTTGGCCGCCCTTCAGGAAAAACTGCTGGCGCGGGCCGCCGACTGGCTGGCCCCCGGCGGCTTGTTGGTGTTCGCGACCTGCTCGCTGCAGCCCGAGGAAGGGCCCGAGCGCGTCCGCGCGTTCCTGTCGGAAAGAGGCGACTATGCCTGCGAGCCGATCGATCCGGGCGAATCGGGCCTGTCGCCCGAGATGATTTCGCCCGAGGGGTGGCTGCGCACGCTGCCCTCGATGGCGGCTCAACACGGCGGCATGGACGGCTTTTTCGCCGCCCGCCTGCGCCGTATCGCCTGAACCCGCGTTCGGTGGTATTGATCGGGCGATGGTTTTCCGCTTCGCCCGCGACATTTATTTCCGTAGCGACATCTACAACAGGATGCTGCGCAAGCAGGCCGCCGTGCGCCTGCATGCGCTGGCGATCGACCCGATCCCCGGCGACGCCACGCGGGGGGCGGCGTTTCTCAACGGCGAAATGATTTTAGCGGGCCGGCGGCGACCGGTCGGCGCCCATCCCTTCGACGCGGATATAAAAAGCCGTCAGGCAATCGCGGAACTGCATGGCTTTACCTGGCTGCGCGATCTGGCGGCATTAAGCGCCCCCACCGCCCGCGAGGGTGCCGCGATGCTGGTTCGCGACTGGCTTAATCATCACGACCGCTGGCATCCCGTGACCTGGGCGCCCGATATCATCGCCAGCCGGGTACTGGCCTGGATCAGTCATCTCGATCTCGTAACGGAAACGGGCGGCGAGCCCCTTCGCGCCGACATGGCCCAATCGGCGGCGGCGCAGTTGAAGCATCTGGCCGGGCTTCTCCGCAGTCGCCGCAGTCAGCCGAAAGACGTGCAAACCGTGTTTGCCGTCGGAACCGCAATGATCGCCGGGGCAGGCGCCCTTCCAGACCGAGAGGCATGGATGGCCTTGGGCCTGGACTGTTTGAAACGTGCGATTTCAAACGGCCTGGGCCCCGACGGCGGGCCGACCGACCGCTCGCCTGAGGCCGCATTGGATATCCTGGCCCTGTTGGTGCATGCAAAGCGCGCCCTGCGCGGTACCAAGCACCAGGTGCCGGAATTCCTGGCCGACGCCCTTGCGCGACTGGGTCCGGCCGTCAAGGCAACTCAAATGGGCGACGGCGCGCTGGCCGCTTTCAACGGCGGCGGAAATTCGCAATCACCGATGGTTTCCGCGGTGCTCAGCGCCGCCGGGGTCAAGGGCCCGGCCCCGCACAGCCTGCCCGATTGGGGGTTCGAGCGACTGCAGGGCGGACAAACGGTGGTCGTCGCCGATGCGGGGGCCGCCCATCGCGGCGCACTGAGCTTCGAAATGTCGGCAGGCCGTCACCGCATGGTCGTCAATTGCGGCGCGCACCCGGACGAAACCACCGAATGGGCCCGCGTCCTGCGCGCCACCGCCGCCCATTCGACCCTAACCATCAACGATACCGACGCCCTGCCGATGGATGGCGCGCGCCGGGCCGAACTGGGCCTGACCGTGCGCCGCAACGAGCGCGAGGGCAGCTCGCTCGTGCAATTGGGGCACGAAGGCTACCGCAAGGCCTTCGGCATCGTTCACAATCGCGATCTCTATCTGTCCGAGGCGGGAGACGATTTTCGCGGCAAGGATTCCCTGGTCGGCGGGGCCGGAGCGTTCAGCCTGCGATTTCATCTGCATCCCGATGTCGGCGCGATGGGACTGGAAGGCGGCGATGCCGTGCTGCTGAAACTGCCGGGCGGCAAAGGCTGGCGGTTCCGTTGTTCCGGGGCGCGGCCGGTGCTGGAGGAAAGCGTCTATCTGGGCGACCCACTTCACCCCCGCCGCAGCCAGCAAATCGTCCTGCGCGGCGATCATCACCAACCCGAAACGACCATCCGTTGGTCGTTTCTGCGGGAAGGCGCATGATCGGCCCGGCCCGGCAGTGGACCGCCCCGCATGCATCTGCTATCAGCGGAGCCCAGCCGGAACGAACGGACCCGCCACGCGGATGACCCAACCCCAACGCCCCGACACCCTGCTCCGCGATTTAACGGCCATCACGTTGGGCCTGACCGTGCCTGCGATGGTCTCAGGCCGCGCCGTTTTGCAGGGATTGGCCGCAGCGGCATTGCTGATGGCCTTGTGGCTGGCTTGGCGCGACCCGCAGATCAGAGCCTCGTTCGGATCCGCCGTAAAAAGCCGCTTCGGTTATGTCGTGCTGTTCGCCTTTGCCGCGATGGCCGCAAGCATTCCAACGTCGCTCGACCCCATGCGGTCCTTCGAAGCCTGGGCCCGCACCTTGGGATATATCGGCGGGTGCACGTTGTTCTGGGCATTTCTGTACAACGATCTCCGGGCGCAGGTGTTTTTCCGCCGCACGTTCCTGATTGCCATCCTGGTCGGGACCGGCGCCGTCGCGATCGGTCAGTTGGGCTGGGAATTTCCTTATCGTTTGTTGCGCGGCGATTTTGTCCCATGGGCGACCATTTGGGCGTTCATCACGGCAAAAGGCTTCGCCGCCGCGCTAGCCTGTTGCGTGCCGCTGTCCCTTTGGATCGCCATCAAGGAACCGGGGAGTTGGCGGGCCGCCGCCGTTTGCGCCGCCTTGCTACAAATCGGCTTGACCATCACGACGGCCAACAAATCGGCCTGGGGCGGATTTCTTGCGATGATCTTGGCAGTTGGAATATCCATGGCCTTTCGCGGCAACCGCAAAACCCTCATCGCCTGGGCTTTCGGCGGCATTGCCGCCACAACCGTCATTCTGACCCTGGTGTACGAATTGCCCGATGAGCCGCCGGCGCCAGCCGTCTGGGACTGGATGCCGCCTCAATTGGTCGATACGCATCGGCAGCAAATCTGGCACTTCACGGCTGAAAAAATCGCCGAAGCCCCGTGGCTTGGCTACGGCATGAACAGCATCGATCGCGTGCCCGGAGCGAAAAAAATTCTCCCGGGCTATGTCGTCGAAGCCCTCCCATCGCATCCCCACAATTGGATGCTCGAAATCCTCGGAGAGACCGGAGTTGTCGGTTTCGTTCCCGTGCTGATCGCGGTCTTTTGGCTAGCTGGACGATGCCTTCTCAGATTCGTCCGCAACCGCAACGTTAACGCCCTGGCGCAGTTAGGGCTCAGCGCCGTGTTCTGGGGGTCGTCGTTGTTCAATTTTTCGATCTGGTCGACCTGGTGGCTGGTCACCTATTTCTTGTTCATGGCCGCGATCGGCGCCAACGGGCCAGAGCGCGACGCGGAAGACAGGCGTTAATCGGCCACCTTCAGCCGCGCAACCCGGGGCGGATACTCGTCACTCCGCCACGCTCCGATCACCCTGCCGCGAAAGCGTGTCGAGGCCACGGGCGCTTTTTCGTTTTCCAGGGTTTCATGCAATGCCACGATCAAAGCCTTGGGATGATTTTTTAACCAAACGTCGAGCGCGACCGGGCCGTCGACGACCCCGAAAGGTTCGGTAAGTCGACCGAGAAAATGGAACTGGCCGTGATATTTCCCAAACGTAACGAAAGCGTACCCATCACCTTCATATCGCTTCAACGTTTCTGAAAACGATCGAAAATCATGAGATTCGAGCATCATCGGCCGAAACGTCACATGCACGGCAATCACCGCAGCGACGGATAGGCCTGCCATCGCCGAGACCCGCCGGAACACCCCGCCGCCGTTGCGCCATAAGAACCCGCCGATAAACAGGACCAAACCGGCCAACGGCCAGAGTTGCGCATCTCCCGCCGAGGTTGCCCAAGACGGCTTCAGGTCGAAATGAAATGCCGCCGCGATTGCGGCCGCGACCGCAAAAAACAGCCCCGCGGGAATAATCCTGTCGAGTGGTCGCCAGAAGCAGCTTTCCGTCTCCGCCGTTGCACGCAACAAAGCGAACGCCAACAACAGCCCAAGTGCGGGAATTTCGGGCACGAGATAGTGGGGCTGTTTGCCGCTTATGGCTGAGAACACCAGGAAGCCGCCCGCGAACCAGATCAAGCAAATCCGGACCCCGGCATCGCCAAGTTCACCTTTCCGCCGCCAGACGGCCCGCCAAGCCGCAGGCCAGATCATCCAGGGCAACAGCATCCCAGGCAAAATCGCGGCGAACCACCAAAACGGCCGACCGTGGGCGAACGAGTTAACCATTCGTCCCGCTGACTGCCCCCACAGAATGGCGTTCCGATACTCCTCTCCTCCGGCCGATGCCGCCGGCAGAGCCCAAGCCAAACCAATCGCCGCACCCACCAGCACGCCTGCGACAATACCACCGTACCACTGGGCCCAGCCCCCCGTGTAATCAAGGCGGCGCGCCCAGACCGGTGCGGCCAAAGCGACAGGCAAGAGGTGGACGAGAATAGCCGGGCCCTTGCCCAAAATCCCCAGCCCGATTGATGCGGCGAAGAGCGAAAACCCCATCAGCGCCCGGCCGCGCGCCGCCAGGACGATGCCGCACAGGCCGCTCAGGGCGAACATCGCGTGCAACATGTCGAACATCGTCATGGTCGTAAACAACGTCCAGAACAGAGCGCCGAGGACCAACATCGCAGCCGTCTGACCGACCATGGGCAAGTTCGGCCAAAGCATCTTTCCAAGACGGATCGTCAGCAACAAAGATGCCAGGCCCGCGATCGGCGCCACCAAGCGAGGCCACCAGTCATTGACCCCGAACAGCGCCCAACCAACGTGCATTCCCCAGAAAAGAAGAGGGGGTTTGTGGCTATACGGCTCCCCATTCAAGTACGGCACAAGAAAGTCGCCACGTCGCCACATTTCCCAGGCAACGGCGAGATAGCGGGTCTCGTCCATGGGCAATAAGGGGCGCGCCGCAATCGTCACGGCCGCCAACAGCCCGAACAAGGCGACGGGAACACACCAAGAGTTTCGATTATTGATCATCACCGCGTTCTCTTAGCCGATAATCGGCACCAATGCCACCGGGGCATCGCGCCGCGATCAATGCCGCACGCTCATCTTTGGGAGTCTCGAATCCCCCCAGCTTTTCAATTGTTTGCAGTCGCAGAGAGCTTGACGTTCATGGCGTGAACGCTATAAGTTCACGCCATGAACGGAGGTGCTCGTGACTGACGGCAAGTTCGATTTGGCGAACCGCGCACGGTCCGCGGAAACCACGCTTGATCTTTTGGGCGCCGTGGCCGAGGACGGCCACGTTTCTCAACGGAATCTCGCCGACCGTCTCGGCATTGCGCTGGGGCTTACCAACGCCGTGCTGAAACGCTGCTTGAAGAAGGGTTTGTTGAAAATTCAACAGGTCCCGGCTCGGAGATACGCCTACTATCTGACACCCAAGGGTTTCGCAGAGAAAAGCCGCCTCACCGCAGAATACTTGAGCACGTCCCTGCAATTTTACCGGTCCGCTCGCCAGGAATACACGGAGCTATTCCAGTATTGCGAAACCCGCGGCTGGAACGAGGTTCTTTTGGTCGGCGCCACGGAATTGGCGGAGATTGCGTCTCTCGCCGCTCATGGCGCCAACGTCTCAGTCATCGGCATTCTCGATCCGGGCCGCAACGAGGCCTCGTTCTGCGGGCTGCCCGTCTGGCAGGCCCTCAAAGAAAGACCCCATGCCGTCATTCTTGCGGACACTACCGATCCGCAAGGCGCGTACGAGCAGTTGATTCGGGAATTGCCGGCCGAACGCGTCCTGACGCCCCGCCTCATGCGGGTGACCACGGCACCTCAAGAAGGCGACCGCATAGCGGCCCCTGCCGTCACCACTGTCGCCACCGCCGATGATGAGGGCAACCGCGAATGAATTGGTATGTGGTCTATACCCAGGCGCAGAAAGAAATCATCGCGGCGCAGAACCTGACGAACCAGGGTTTTGAATGCTATCTGCCGCGCTATCGCAAACAGTGCCGCCACGCGAGACGGACCTATACCGTCATGGCGCCCCTGTTCCCGCGGTACCTGTTCGTTCGAATGGATCCGCAGGCACAGCGTTGGCGCGCGATCAACGGAACCATCGGCGTCAACTATCTACTTTGCGAAGGCATCAACCCGATGCCGATTGATGACGAAATTATCGCCGCCATCCTCAGCCAGGAAGAAGACGGCGTCGTCCAGGTCGCGGCACCTGGCTTCAAAAAGGGCCAGAAACTCTGCGTCACCGAGGGGCCTTTGGCCGATTTGGTGGGCATGTTCGAATGTATCGACGACAACCAACGGGTCGTTTTGCTGCTCGAGTTCATGGGACGGACGGTTCGCACCCAACTGCCAAGCCACGCTGTCACCGCGGCCTGAACCCGTCCGGCGGACTTTTGCGCGCCGGGCGAAAGTTTTCGTTACTACCGCACTCCGCGTGACCGTCGTCACCCGGAGTGCGGTAGCTTGAGAAAATTGCACCGCGCTTTTCCATCACTAGAGATCCGGTCATGATTCCAATCTTCTCTCCGACGTTCGGCGCAGCCGAACGCGAAAACCTGCTCGAATGCATCGACACGGGATGGATCTCGTCCCAAGGCCGGTTCATCGGCGAATTCGAAGCCGCGTTCGCCGAACGCGCGGACATGCCCTTCGGCGTCGCCACATCGAATTGCACAACGGCGCTACACCTGTCGCTCGCCGCCTTGGGGATCGGGCCTGGGGACGAGGTCATCTGCACGGACCTGACGTTCATCGCGCCGGTCAATATGATCGCGCTGACCGGTGCACGCCCGGTTCTGGTCGATGTCGACCCCGTCAGTTGGGCCATGTCGCCGGATCAAACGGCGCAGGCCGTGACTGAACGGACCAAGGCGATCATCGTCGTTCATCCGTTTAGCCATGCCGCGGACATGGACCCGATCATGGCGATCGCGACGAAGCACGGCATCCCCGTGATCGAAGACGTGGCCGAAGCTCCGCTAGGCGAATACAAGAACCGGAAACTCGGCTCGTTCGGCGACATGTCCTGCTTCAGCTTTTTCGCCAACAAAGTGATGACCACCGGCGAAGGCGGGATGGTTCTCTGCAGCGACCCGAAATTGGACGAACAACTGCGCGTTTTCCGCGACCACGGCATGTCGCGTGAAAAGCGCTATCACCATGTCGTCGCCGGATACAATTACCGCATGACCAACATGCAGGCCGCCATCGGGTTGGCCCAATTGGCGGCGATCGACGAGATTCTGGACCGGCGCGCGCGGCAGATCGCACGCTATCGCGCGGCGTTCGATGGCAACCCGAATATTCAGGTTCGCCCGATCGAGCCCTGGTGCAAGGAAGTGCACTGGTTGACGACCATCTCGCTTCCGGAAGTCGGCCTGCGGGACCGATTGCTGGACCATATGAGGTCCCAGGGAATCGACGGTCGGCAGATGGTCTTTCCCGTACATGAAGCCGTGCCGTACCGGGACGCGTTCGATCCCGCCGCTTTTCCCGTCGCAACGGGAATTTCTCACCGTTCCCTGCACCTGCCGTCATCGACGGAACTGTCGGATTCAGAGATCGACCGTATCGCCGACGTCGTCACCTCATGGGTCGAGACCAACCTTTGACACAGGCCGTCACGACCGCGATCATTCTGGCGGGCGGGTTCGGCACCCGATTGCGCGCCGCGGTCAGCGACGTCCCCAAACCGTTGGCGCCGGTCGGTGGGCGACCGTTTCTTGCCCTTCAACTCGACTGGTTGGAACGACACGGCATTGAATCAGTCTGCATTTCCGCACACTACATGGCCGATAAAATTTTGAGCTACGCAGCCGAAGCCCGCCAAACGACAGGATTGGCTATCAACGTCGTCGTCGAAGACGAACCGCTAGGCACCGGCGGCGCCGTCTGTCACGCCATGAACAGCATCGCCGACACCGGCGATGTCGTGGTTATGAACGGCGATACGTATTACGCGTTCGATCTGCGGCAATTGACCGATGATCATCGCACCCGCCAAGGGATCGCGACCATGGCGGTCGCCCCGGTCGAAAATTGCAGCCGTTATGGCACTGTCGAAATCGAAGGCGGAAAAGTACGCTCGTTCCGACAAGCAATGGGCGCTGCGACGGCGGGTCTGGTCAATTGCGGCCTTTACGCCTTCTCCCGCAAGGCGCTGACACGGACGCCGAGCGGGCCGTTCAATATGGAAAAAGACTTCTTTCCACAGCTCGCCGCCGACGGCGTGTTGAATGCCTGTTTGATTAATGACGCCGAAGCCTTTACCGATATCGGCCTTCCCGAGGCCTATGCAGAGTTTAGCGCCAAATTCGTCCAAGGAGCCTGATTTTGGCCGTTTCCGACATTCAATCAATCCTCTTGCCGCGCGACGAAACCCTGCGGACCGCAATGCGCAAACTGCAGGCCAGCGGCTGCGGCTTGGTGATCGTAGTTGACGAAGAAGGCGCCGCGATCGGCGTACTCAGCGACGGCGATATCCGCACGGGATTGTTGGAACAAGAGAACCTGGAAGTTCCGGTTTCATCCTATATGACCAAGGAATTCGTTTGGGTCGAAGAAGGGGTCTCCAAGGAAAAGGTCCTCAAACTTTTCGACAATCGCGTAAGAGCGATCCCTATTCTGGATGCCGACGGGCGGCCCAAGGATCTGGCCACGCCGGGCTACGCGCAACCCCAGGCCGAGGTCTTCGCCCGCGCCAAGGCGCCGCTGCGCGTCAGTCTTGCCGGCGGCGGTACCGACTACACCGGGTTCTTTGTCCGCCACGGCGGCTGCAGCCTGTCCACCACCATGGCCAAGTATTGCTACGCGACGCTACGGAAACGGGACGACGGAAGGATCAACATCTGCTCCCTCGACCTTCATCAAACGTTGAGCTACGACAGCGCGGACCAGATCGCCTATGACGGGCAACTCGACCTGTTGAAAGCCGCGATCAAGGTTCTGCGCCCCAACTTCGGTTTCGATCTGGAAGTCGGCAGCGATTTTTCTCCCGGCTCGGGCCTGGGCGGGTCCGCCGCGGTGCTCGCCGCCGTGATCGGATGCTTCAACGAATTCCGTCAGGATTTTTTCGACCTGCACACCATCTCCGAATTCGCCTATGAGGCCGAACGCGTGGAGCTTGAGATCACCGGCGGTTGGCAGGATCAATACAGCACCGTGTTCGGCGGGTTCAATTTCATCGAATTCAACGCGGACAAAAACGTTGTGACGCCCCTTCGGATTCCCGAGACGACGCAGCTCGAATTGGAAGCCCGGTCGCTACTTTGTTACACCGGCCAACCGCACGGCGGTGAGACGATTCAGAAAGAGCATCGCGAACGGGCTTACGACGATGCCCGAATGGCATCCTTCGCCGCGGAGGTCCAGGGCATTGCCCAAGACATGAAATCGAACCTGCTGCGCGGCGATTTGTCGGGGTTCGGTCGTCTGTTGCACGAAACTTGGGAAATCAAGAAGCGGTCGAACCCCAAGGTAACCACACGGAAGATCGACGAGATCTACGACCGCGCCATGAAGGCCGGGGCCGAAGGCGGGCGGCTGCTGGGCACCGGCGGCGGTGGCTATATCCTGTTCTTCACCCAACCTTTCGCGCGCTATCAGGTCGCGACGACGCTGCAAGACATGGGTTTGACGGTCGAGAGCGTCAACCTGGATCAGGCCGGCCTGCAGACCTGGAGCACAAGACCTTAACCGTCATGCAGGTATATGCCTCGACCACCTTTCTCGGCACCGCTCCGACCCCGGTCGAAGAGCCGCTGGCTTTGCTTGCCCGGGAAGTCGAAGACTTGGATGGTGTCGAGCTGGGCTCCACCCATATTTGGTCCGGCGACATTCCGCGCGCTGTCGTGGCGGCCTGGAACAAACCGGTCATCACCCATAACTATTTCCCGCCCGCGCGGGAATCGATGGTTCTGAACATCGCGTCCCCCGATCCGGAAATTCGCGACGCGTCGATCCGCCACATGACCTATTGCCTGGAAGTCGCCGCGCAGCTGGGCGCGCCTCTTTACACCATTCATCCCGGCTTCCTGGCCGAGCCAAAAGTCGCCGCGCCGGATGCCGCCGGGCGCAAATTCGATTTCGGCTTCCAAGGCGCGACCACGCCTTATGAACGCGCTTTCGAATTGATGGTCGATGCTTTGGGCCGCTTGTGCGATGCCGCCGCTGCGCATGGCGTCGCCCTGGCGATCGAGACAGAAGGAAGCCTGACGTCACGGGACGTAACTTTGATGGAACGGCCCGAAGAATATGACCGCCTGTTCGACGCCCTGCCGACCGGCCTGCACCTGAACCTCAACTTGGCTCACACCAGCTTGGCGGCGAAAGGACATGATTTCGACGTCGCGGATTTCGTCACTCGTTTCAAGGACCGCATCGCCGCGGTCGAGATCAGCCACAATGACGGCTTCGGTGATCAGCATCGGCCCCTTGAAGCGGATGCGCCTGTGCTCGACCTGATCCCGCTCCTGCCGGCCGTGCCGTTGATTTTGGAATTCCGCTGCGCGACAACCTCCGATATTCGAAACAGCGCGCGTCTGGTTCGCGCCGCTAACCCGGCCAACGCATAAGGCACTACAAATGACGTCCTTCGGAATTCGCCTGCCCAACCGTTCGATCGGCCCCGGCAACCCGCTGTTCTTCATCGCAGAAGCCGGGGTGAACCATAATGGCGACCTGGGCATGGCCTTGGCGCTGGTCGATGCCGCCGCCGCCGCAGGCGCCGACGCCGTGAAGTTTCAGACCTTCCGTGCCGAAAGCCTGATCACCCGCACCGCGCCGAAGGCCCCGTATCACACCGAGACCACGGGGCCGGACGAAGAACAGACTTGGTTCGAATTGCTCAAGACCCAGGAACTGACGCCGGACATGCACCGCGCCATCATCGAACGTTGTGCCGAGAAGGGCGTGATGTTCCTGTCGACGCCTTATGACAATGAAAGCGTCGATCTGCTCGATGCGTTGGACGTGCCGCTTTACAAAGTCGCCTCGACCGATGCCAATAACATTCCGTTCCTTGAGTATATGGCGAGCAAGGGCCGCCCGATCATTCTGTCGACGGCGATGTGCGACTTGGACGAAGTGAAGGCCAGCGTCGCCGCGATCCGGGCTGCCGGCGTCGGTGATTTGCTGGTCATGCAATGCACCGGCAGCTATCCCGCCCCGATTGCGGAAGCGAACCTGCGGGCCATGCACGGCATCGCCGAGGCCTGCGACGTCGCCGTCGGATATTCCGATCACACGCCTGGTGTCGAAGCGGCTATTGCCGCCACTGCCATGGGGGCAGCCGCCTATGAAAAGCATTTTACCCTGGACCGGTCCCTGCCCGGCCCCGACCATCGGGCCTCGTTGGAGCCGGATGAACTGACCGATCTTGTGCGCGCCGTCCGATCCGTCGAAGCAGCACTCGGCGACGGCGCGAAGCGGGTCATGCCCTGCGAACAGATCAACCGGCAGCGCTTGCGCAAAAGCATTTTGGCCGGACGGGAAATGGCCGCCGGCGAGACCTTGGGCCTGGGCGACCTTGCGATCAAACGCGCCGGTGGACTGGGGCTGTCCCCGGACCGATATCGTGAAATCGTCGGTCGGGTCCTGACCCGTCCCGTGTCCCTGGAAGAACCCCTGACGCTCGAACATTTCGCCGATCAATAGTCGGCATCATCCAAGAGAAAATAGGTAGGCATGAAAATTCTCGTCACAGGCGGTGCCGGTTACATCGGCTCCATTCTCGTTCCGGAACTGCTGGCCAAAGGCCATCAGGTGACCGTGCTCGACAGCTTCATGTTCCACCAGACGAGCTTGCTGCAGAATTGCGCCAACCCGGCGTTCGAGGTCATCAAAGGCGATGTCCGCGATACCGCGTTGATGGAACGGGAATATCCCAAGTACGACGTCATTGTGCCGCTGGCCGGGATCGTCGGCGCACCCGCCTGCGCCCGCCATCCAGAGACGACACGGCAGGTCAACTTCGAAGCCGTCCGCCATATGGTCGGCAATCTGTCGAAAGATCAGCGGGTGATCAATCCGGTCACGAACTCGGGTTATGGGATCGGAGAGAAGGACAAGTTCTGCACCGAGGAAAGCCCCCTGAACCCGATCTCGCTTTACGGCATCACCAAGGTCGAAGCGGAAAAGGTTTTGCTCGATTGGGGGAATGCCGCCTGCTTCCGTCTCGCGACTGTGTTCGGCATGTCGCCGCGGATGCGGCTCGACCTGTTGGTCAACGATTTCACCTACCGCGCCGTCAATGACGGCTTCATCGTGCTGTTCGAATCCCATTTCAAACGCAACTACATCCATGTCCGCGACGTCGCCGCGGCCTTCATGATGGCGCTCGACGATTGGGATTCTTTCAAAGGCGAAACCTTCAACGTCGGTCTGTCCGAAGCGAACCTGTCGAAATGGGAATTGTGCGAACGCATCAAGGCGGCGCTTCCGAACTTCTATTTCGTCGAAGCCGCCGTGGGCGAAGACCCGGACAAACGCGACTACATCGTCAGCAACGAAAAGATCGAAGGCCGCGGCTGGCGCCCCCAGCACGGCCTGGACGCCGGCATCCGCGAATTGATCAAAGGTTACACAATGATCCGGGATGGCGGCCAATTCGACAACCTGGGCTGATCGCCAGCTACCAGACAACATTCAAACAACGGATACATCAGACAATGGCAGGACCGGAACTAGTCGGCGATATCGAACGCGCTTACGTCGAACGCCTGTTTAACGAAAACACCCCAGCGGTCTTGTACCGTTATCATCCCAAGGCGCATTTCGCGCAGGAGTTCGAAACCCGCATTGCCGAACGACTGGGAGTCGGTTACGCGCATCTGGTGTCGTCCGGCACCGCGGCCATCGAAACCGCGCTGTACGCCGCCGGGGTAAAACCCGGCGACGAAGTGATCGTTACGGCCTTCACTTTCCTGGCGCCGATCGAATCCATTCTCCGCCTTGGCGCCATCCCTGTCTGCGTTGACATCGACGACACCTATCACTTCAGCGTCGAAACCGTTGAACAGGCAATTACCGACCGCACCGCCGCCGTTTGCGTCGTCCCCATGTGGGGGGCTTGCGACATGGACGGCCTGGTCAGCCTGTGCCGCGACCGGGGCATCCGGATCGTTGAGGATTCCGCCCAGGCATTGGCGGGCAGCTACAAGGGCCGCACCCTCGGCACGTTCGGCACGGCGGCCTCGTTCTCGCTTGATGCCGGCAAGACGTTAACCGCCGGCGAAGGCGGATTTGTCGTCACCAACGACGAGACGGTTTACGATCGGGCGGCCGCCTATTCCGACCACGGGCACATGCACATGACCGACCGGCCCCGCGGCAAGGACGGAGTCGTCAACCCCGGCGCCAATTACCGTGCGTCAGAATTGACAGCCGCCATCGCTTTGGGTCAGCTTGAGCGCCTCGACGACATCCTGATCCGGCAGCGTGCGCGTTATGCGCGCCTGACGTCGGAGATCGCCCGGTTGAACAACGTGTCCATTCGCAAGACCTCGGACCCGCAGGGCGAACTTTGCGATACCCTGATACTGACCTTCACCGACAGCACGACCGCGACCCAGGTCGCCGACGATCTGCTCGCACAGGGTGTGGGTACGAAAATCCTACCCGAGGCATTCGACTGGCATTTCGCCGGGGCGTGGACTCACATCTGGGATCGCGTGCCCGGGTCCGACGCTCACATCGCCCGGGTCGATAACTGGTCGCGCACCCGCGCGTTACTCGAACGCTCGGTCGCCCTTCCCGTTTCGGTGCACGAGAACCCGGAATGGGACGCCAAGGTCCTGAAGGTTTTGTCCGCCGTTTAAGGAGACGGCCTGGCAGGCCTTAGTGGGATTTTTTGGCATCCAAAAAGGCGGCCAGCTTCTTTTCGTAACGGGCAAAAGCTTCTTTGTCCCATTCGGCCTGACTGGCGATTGAGAAGTTACATCCCCGGCGTTCGCGTTCCGACAGATTGTCTTCGCTGCCATGGATGACCAACGCATTGTGAATGACGCAGTCACCGCGTTTCAAATCGAGCATTACCGGCTCGCCCAGGTTCAGCTGCTCGATCATCGGTTTGGTTACCGCCATCGACGCACCCAAGTTGCCTTCCGGAAGATGGTCTACGTCCCCGAGATTGTGAGAGCCCGGGTAATAGTAAAGGCCACCGTTCTCGGGATTCGCGTTATCGACAGCAATCCACAAGGTCAGGATTTCACCGCCCTTGATGTAGTTGTAGGCATTGTCCTGATGCGCGGCCGTCGCCAATCCATATCGCGCAGGCTTTGCAAAAAACGATCCGTTGAAAACCTTAGGATCGACCGTGCCGTAGCACATGCGGACGAGATCGATCAGCCCGCTTCCCCGGACAAGGTCGCACCAGAATTCGGAATGTTCATGCATGTTGTGCAGGCTGCTCAGGACATCCTTGTTGGGGCCGACAAAATGAATGTCGCGCTTGGCCGTCAGAACATGGCTCAACCGTTCCAATTCCTGCTCAAGTTTGCTGACCGTCGCCTCGTCAAAGGCCGAGCGGACGACCGTGAAGCCATCGCGCTTCAGGTCCTGAACCATTTCTTCAGTCGCAGTAAAAGCCATGTTTGCTCCGTAGCTCTATCGGCACCGAACGATTTAAGCACCGATGTCCGAGAAGGACAGATATTCATTGCGCACAACCATCGTCAACCCTCGCGCCGATACCGAAAGCAAATTTACACCGCCACTCGGCCAATGAGCGGCTCAGGGTCGTCGCTCTCTACACGCGGCGGACCGACATTTCATTGCGCCAGATCAATCCCTGACGCAGCACTGCAAACGCGATAGATTGCCGTCAATGTGAATTCAAGCGGGCCCGCCAACTCGTGAAGAACGAAATGCCTCCCCTGGACCGGCCGGTCATCGTGATCGGCGCAGGCAGTCACGCAAAGGTCGTGGTCGACCTATTGCTGGCCGCCGCCGCCGAGGTTTTATGTGCCGTCGATATCCGACCCGCACGGGACAAGACCGTTCTGGGCATCCCGGTGCTCGACGAGGCCACCGTACTGGCAGGCACGTCGCCGGAACAGGTCGACCTTGCAATGGGCATCGGCGGCGGTCGCCTGGACCCGGTGCAAGGGCTGGAAACGAGGTTGGAAAAAGCGCGCAGCCTCGAGCAGTCGGGGTTCCGGTTTCCGGCACTCGTGCATCCGACCGCGTACCTCGGCGTAGACTGCCGGATCGGCGCCGGCGCGCAGGTCATGGCCGGAGCCGTGATTCAACCGGACAGCCGGGTCGGGGAATTCGCCATTATCAATACACGTGCCGCCGTCGACCATGACGGCGACATCGGAGACGGCGCACATATCGGACCCGGGGCGGTATTGGCCGGGACGGTATCGGTCGGCGCTTCGTCCTTTATCGGTGCCGGCTCAAGCATTATTCAAGACATTCAGGTCGGCGACCGCGTATTGGTCGCCGCAGGCTCCGTCGTCATCGATCAAGTCCCGACCGAGGCACGTGTCGCCGGCGTCCCCGCCAAGAACATGACCAAAGGCTCAAAAGTTCCGTGACCCCCTCACTATTTCCGAAAACGTCCCTGCTCGACTGTTTCCGAAACGGTTTGGCCGCCTCTCCCGCCGGGCTTTGCGTCCATGCGGAAGACGGCGCTTTTACCTATTCCCAGATCGCGGCCCAGGCCGTGTCGGCCGCCACAACATTGACCGGCCTTCAAGACACCGCGCCCGTCGTCGGAGTGTTCGCAGGGCGTGAGTCGGGCATGTTTGTCGGCATGCTCGCCTGCCTCGTCTGGGGCAAGGGCTATGTGCCGATCAGCCCAGAGTTCCCGGACAAACGCATTTCCGACGTTATTTCCGGGGCCACCGTCCAAACGATCATCACAACAAATGCTTGCCTAGACCAGCTGCTGGCGGTTCTCAACTCGACCGGGGTGGAGTTCACTGTTCTGGTCCTTGGCGACCGGAGCTTCGCCGACCGTCGACAATCCGGGCCCGTGATCGGTATCGACGTTTCCGATACGTCCGTCGGATCCGACGCGATGCTCCCGCGACCGAATGTGGACCCGGACGACATCGCCTACCTGATGTTCACGTCGGGCAGTACCGGCGCCCCCAAGGGCGTTCCGATTACGCATGACAACGCCTTGGCTTTCGTCGAGGTCATGCAGAACCGCTACAACCTCGGCCCCCAAGACAGAGCCATCTGTCTGCCCGATTTTTTCTTCGATCTGTCCATTTATCCGATTTGGGTCACCTGGGACGGCGGCGGCGCGGTGTTTCTGCCGTCCGCCAAGGACAAGATGATGCCGATCCGCTATTGCCAGCATCACGAGATCACCGTCTGGTGTTCGGTTCCCTCGGCGATCACGTTCTTGAACAACTTCAAGATGCTGAAAGAAGACATTCTGCCTTTGATCCGGATCAGCGTGTTCTGCGGTGAACCTCTGTTGAAACCCGACACTCGGGCCTGGATCAGCGCATGCCCGAACTCCGTCGTCGACAACCTTTACGGGCCGACCGAAGTCACCGTGTTCAGCACCTTGCTACCGGTGAATGACACGACGCTTCAACTCGGTGACGGCGACGTGATCTCGATCGGCAAACCACTTGACGGCGTTTACGCCCGGATCGTCGATAACGACCTCAACCCTGTCGATCAGGGCATAACCGGGGAACTGTGCCTTGCCGGGCCTCAGGTGTCGCCCGGATATTGGAACAATGAAAACCTAACGGCCGAGAAATTCGTCGTCCTGCCCTCCGACGACGATAAGGACGAACTGCGCTGGTATCGCACCGGGGACCTCGCCGTCATGGAAAGCGACGGCAACATGCTGTTTAAGGGGCGCGCCGACGACCAAGTCCAGGTTTCCGGATATCGAGTTGAATTGGGTGACATCGAACAGGCCGCACGCGCCACCACGGGCGTCGACATGGCAGCGGCGGTGTTCGCGCGCGAACCCAGAGCAAAGAGCGATGCGATATTTTTGTTCGCTACAGGCGATCCAGACATCGAACAGGCCATCCATGACCGGATTGTTGACAGCCTGCCGAGCTATATGACACCCAAGCGGATCGTCTTGATCGCCGAAATGCCCATGAACAGTAACAACAAGATAGATAAAGTCGCCCTTAAGAACAAAGTATCGAACGGCCTTTCAAATGATTGAATTTCGCCCTTTTGTTTCTTTTGTCATTGCCAACTGCGAAGACAAGTTCCGCCGGCATGACATAACTGTCGACACCGCCGATACGGACCTGGATCTCATTGCGGCTGGGATTCTGGATTCGTTCGATCTGCTCAATCTGGCGATGGCGCTGGAAGATCAGCATCGCCTGACGATGGACTTTTCGGTGTTCACCAGTGATTTCGATGCTTCGTTCAAGGGCCTGTACTCATGCCTGACGCCCGAGGCCGGGGCGCCCGAGCCGTCGCCCCCGCCGATGCCGGACACCATACTTGCGCCTATTATGGATGCCCTTGTTCGGGCAGGCGTCAGCACCGGGGATCGGATTTTCCTCCATTCTTCTGCATTAACGCTCGGGCTTTCGCGATTGGATTGCGCAGATCTGTTGGAACGTCTATTGGCCGCGATCGGCCCGCAAGGCTCGATCTTCGCACCGGCCGCGAACGTCCAGGCGTTTCAAAGCGGGAATTTTGATATCGACAACACACCCGCCCATGCCGACTTCGGGTGGCTGAGCGAAGCCATCCGGCAACATGCAGGCGCGTCCCGATCGCAAAACCCCTTCGACTCGGTTGCCGGCCTTGGCCCCGACGCCGCGCAGGTTTGCCAAGGCCTGGAGGCCGATTGTTACGGCCCTCAATCACCTTGGAGCCGCCTTCTCGGCAAGGACGTCAAACTGATCATGCTGGGCATCGATTTTCATTACGCCTCGATCGTTCATCTGGCCGAGCTTCAGTGCCAAGTGCCGTATCGCGGCTGGAAAGAGTTTTTTGGAAAGATTCGGGTGAATGGCGCATTTAAAGACGTCACGCTTCGCCTGTTCGCCGCCGAGATGAACACCCAAAGATTTTACCAGAAGATTGCGGACCTACCAGAGATGGCCGGGCGTTTCAAAACCCTGGACATCAAGGGCGGCGGCTACGTCGCGTCGTTGGACGATGTCTTCAACGCTTGCTGCGCCGCGATGCGCCGCGCGCCGCGCATTTTCGTCGAGCCATAATGTCCCAACTAAATTTCGCCATCGTCGGGGCCGGGAAATCCGCGTCGGATTGCGTTCACGCGATTGAGCGCTTCAATTCCTCGGCGTCCGGCAGGCACGCCAATCTGAAACTTCTGTTCGTCGATGCTAAAACGCCCGCGCCTAAAATCTCGGCGAATTGCCCGGTCATCGAAACGCGGAACATCAACGCAGATGAAAACGTCGCGCTCATCCAGGCGCACGATGTCGATTACCTGCTAAGCGTCAACAATCATCAAATTCTTTCCGCCGCGACGATCTCGACCCCCCGGCTTGGGGTTCTTAATTTTCATAACGGCCCCCTTCCCCGATATGGCGGCGTCAATGTTTGCGCTTGGGCAATCTTCAACGGTGAAACGGAACACGGCGTGACATGGCATTTCATGGAACCCGCCATCGACGCCGGGCGGATCATCGCGCAACGCCGATTTCCGATCACGGCGCGGGAAACGGCAATCACTTTGATCATGAAGTGCATTCAACAAGGAATTTCCCTGTTCGAAGAATTGCTGCCCAGCTTGTTCGACGGCCGCCCGGACGGAAACCCTCAGGACCCGTCGCAGCGTTTGTACTTTTCCCGCAAGGATATCCCGGCAAACGAGATTTTCGATTTTTCCTGGACCTGCGAACAGGCGGATCGATACATGCGGTGCCTGAACGTTTTTCCGTTTCCCCCAGCGCTGCCGTTTGGTAAAGCCCTGGGCGGCGAAAGAGTATTCCGCGTGGTGAAAGTGAACGTGGCAGAGCATCAAATCGACAGCGCGCCCGGCACCGTTCTTGATATTGACGACACAGCTATCCATGCCGCCCTTGCAAACGGAACGATCTCCATCACGGATGTGATCGACGAGCAAGGCAACAAAACACGGATTTCAGATCTGGTTTCCAGTTACGGCATCAACGCCGGCGCCAACCTTCAATTCAGAAAGTAAAGAGAAGGCATTCGATGAAAGGTGATCTAATTCTTGTCCATTGCGTGGACACGGAAGGCCCGCTTAACGAGTCGGTAACGGCGACGTTCGAGCGCATCGAGACGGTCTTTGGCTTGAAGTACGAGCCCAGCCCGGAACAATTGAGCCGGCTGCAGCAAGGACACGACATTCCCGATGACCTGCGGGATGACGTAATGACCTTCATTTCTCCGAACCGGCTCAACTATCACAAGACCTGGACCGAAGTGGACAAATGTGTCCGCGATTTGATGCGCCCCGAATGGCGCATGGCGTTAGAAGATGACTACGGTCAGGGTTATACGTTTTCTTGGTTCATCCTCGACCATGTCGGGTTTGAGATAAATCCACGCCAGCGGGTCATGGGATTTCACGGAATCTACGAACACTATCGCGAGCTTCTCGCCGAATTCAAACCGCCCGCGGATAAGCTGTATTATCACACGCACCCGGTTCCGTTTTTCTTTGAAGCGAACAAGACTTCCAACAATTTCAGCTTCACCAATCACCACATCCAGGTGATCAACCGGCGGGTCATCGACTATTTGGACTTCCCAACCGCCTATCGTCCCGGCGCCAACTGCGAACGCCCGGATATGAACCTTTTCCTTGAGATGTGGATTCCTTTCGATTTCGGCAACCAAGGCATGAAGCAACGCGCCGAGGAACGAATTCAAAAGGATCTCGCCGGCGGCCGATGGGGCGACTGGCGTCGCGCCACGCCGGAATGGGAAGTCTATCACCCGGATTTCTATGACTATCAAAAAAAGGGCAACATGCGGCGCTACATCGCGCGCAGCCTCAATCTGAATTCAAGAGTGCGCCCGATTTCCCACGAAGAAGTCGAGAAGGCATTCGTCCGCGCCAACAGCGGGAAACACACTATCATGGCCGTTACCGATCACGACGAACGCGAAATGCGGCCCTACATCATCGAGCATGTAAAGATGGTCCGGGAACTTCAGAAAAATTATCCCGACGTCAAAATTCGCTATGCCAATGCCGCGGACGCCATCCGAATGGCCGAAGGCATTCCGCATGAAGAGCCCACCGAACTCACGTTCAACTGGGACGGTGACGCACTGGAGATCTTCGCTTCGAAAGAAATCTGGGGGCCCCAACCCTGGTTCTGCTTCAAAACCAAGGATCAGCGTTATATTCACGAGAACCTCGACCGCCTTGAGGACGAAGGCTGGGGATTCGTTTTCGATGACAACACGATCTTTCTCGAGCAGATCGAATCGATCGGGATCGCCACCAACGACCGATATGGCAATACCTCGATTTATCGCCTGAGCCCCGACAAGGACCTCGGAAAGACGGCATCGATGATCCGGAACCGACCGGTACTGGACACCCTGCAGTCCTAACCGCCGGCCCGCATGCCGCCGCATTCCAGGTAGATCAAAAAAGCCACATGTCTGAAAACTACCAAGACTTCATCATCAAGAACGGCAAGCTCATCGGTAAGTTCGAAGAAATGTATCGAACTTGCGACGATCCATGGGGCCGCGATTCGATGGAGGAACTTTGCCTGGAAACCAGCCTTTTACGGCGCGCCTGCTTGCTTGCAAATTCATTGGAAGGCGGTTGCCGGGTTTTTGACATCGGCTGCGGCGTCGGTTCTTCAATGCGCGCGATCGCCGACTCTTCGGCGCAGATGGCGGGAATCGACGTGAGCGAGACCGCCATCCAAAAAGCGCGCCAACGGTTGCCGGAGCATCAGTTTGCCGTAGCCGGGCTCGACGACGTGGTGGAGGACTCCCCTGCGATCCAATCCATCGATATACGCCAGCTGAATCTTTTGATCATGTCCCAGGTCACCTGGTACGTCTTGAAAACCCTTCCGGCGTTCAAGGAATGGCTTCAGGCGAATTGGAAAGGCAAGCTGTTCATTCATATTCTCGGTATCTACCCGCCGGGCGTGCAGCAGTACGGCAAGGAATACTTCACCAATCAGGAAGAGATCTTGGCTTGGTGGGGTTTGAATTACCTGGAATATGGGACCCTGTCCCGCATCGTCGACGGCGACCCGAAAACGCTCAGTTATTTCATCGCCCAAATCTGAGTTTCCCCCATGACGACGAAATCCGAGAATTCTCCAGTCCTGATCATTCAGGCGAGAATGGGTGCGACCCGATTACCGGGGAAATCCATGCTGGATCTGGCGGGGGCGCCCCTTGTCGGTCGAATTATTGAGCGCGTCAAACGCTGTGCGTCGCCACGGCTAGTCGTGCTTGCGACCACCTGCAAACCGGAAGACACCCCGCTGGAAGCCTTGGCCGCGGCCTATGACATCCCTTGTTTCCGCGGCCCGGAACACGACCTGGTGCAGCGATACGTGCTTGCCGCCAAGGAATTTGACGCCGACCGCATCATCCGCCTGCCCGGTGACAACGTTGCGCCGGAGCCATCCGAAATCGACCGGCTTGTGGCCTACCATTTAGCTAGCGACAACGCGTTTTCATCGAACCTGTTGCAGATTATGGGTAACGGCTACCCAGACGGGATCGGCGCAGAAGTTATTGAGCGCTCGGCCTTGGAAGAAGTCTTGGCGACCACCGACGATCCCCGATTGCGTGAGCACCCGCACCTGAATTTTTTCGATTTTGAGCGAGACAGTGCTGTCGATGATGGCCGCTTCAAGGTCGGGACCGTCGCCTGCCCGTCGGCATTCAGTCGCCCGGACCTGACTCTCGACGTCAACACGCAGGAACAATACGAATATTGCAAGGCATTCTACGAATACCTTTACCCGCGAAATAACGAATTCGGCATTCTCGATATCATTGAATGGCACGATAACATTTGGTCGCCGCATCGTAATTGATGAACAAAAATTTCGTTATTTTTTACTGGCACGTCTTTACGAAGCGGGATTGGGGCCGCTTCCTTTGCGACGAAATGTCGGCGCGCGGATACAATGTCCGCGTCGTCCAGGTCGGCCCGGCGATCGACAACCTGAGTCTCGCCGAAATCGAGCGCGGTAATTTCGCGGCGGTTCCGCAAGCGGAAACCCCGCGGACGAAAGACGACATCGAACGCATCCTCGACGATTTGAACGAACAGGATCTGTTGTTCGTGTTCGTCCCGGTCACCGCCCGTTACCTATGGCTGTTGGTTCAGATCGGAAAAAGAAACCTAAAGTACGCCCATCTGACATTGGGGCGCTTGCCGCAGCGGCTCGACCCGACGTTGCTCATCCGCAGGAAGCCGCTACTCGCGCTTCGCGCCTACGGCGCGGCGCTTTTCCATCTTCTTTATCGCGTCAGATATCACCTGAAGCTGGTTTGCAGCCTGGGCTTGGACTATTTCCGCATCCCGCCGCCGTTCGTCTGGGTTCGCGCGGGCTCTCATACAGAGCCTCTGTCCACGGAAGGAATCGGGTTAGGCCGATGCAACGTCTTGGACGTGGAATCCTTCGACGTCGCACAGGCGCGACGCATCGAATCGCACCCCCCCATAGGTCCCGCCGAAGGCCAATCCGGCCGCTATGCGGTCTACGTCGATGAGTCTCTATACAACCACCCGGATTACTTGCTGCATAATGCTGCTTCGCCGATCGAGCCGGACCGCTTCTTTCCCGCACTGAAACGCTTTTTCGAACAGCTTGAAAATGTGCTCGACCTGAAGATCGTCATCGCCCTGCATCCTAAATCGAATTATTCGGCGCAGGAAAAGGCGGCCTATTTTGGATCGCGTGAAACCTTCGATCGGCAAACGCCGGAACTTATCTACGGCGCCGAGTTCGCCTTGATGCACAACAGCACGGCCTTGTCTTACGCCGTTATCTGGCGCAAGCCGGTTTTGTTCGTGACCAGCGATTCGATAAACGAATCTTGGCTCTGTGCGGATCTGGAACTCCGCACCAATTTGATCGGACAGCCGACAGTGAACTTGGACCGCCT
>DJHY01000173.1:0-270 GCA_002433335.1 Rhodospirillaceae bacterium UBA6608
GATGAACGGGAAGCAGAGCACGTTATTGACCTGGTTGGGGTAGTCCGAACGCCCGGTGCAGATCACCGCTTCGGGGTTTGCCGCGCGGGCGTCCTCGGGCAGAATTTCCGGGTCCGGGTTGGCCAGGGCCATGATGAAAGGCCGGTCGGCCATGGTCTCGACCATGTCCTGTTTCAGGATGCCGCCAGCTGACAGGCCCAGGAACACATCGGCGCCGCGAATGGCTTCGGCCAGGGTGCGGGCGTTGGTCTTGGCGGCGTATTGCGCCTT
>DJHY01000173.1:568-994 GCA_002433335.1 Rhodospirillaceae bacterium UBA6608
GGTCTTGGCGGCGTATTGCGCCTTTTGTTCGGTCATATCCTCGGTGCGGCCGTCGAACACCACGCCGACGTGGTCGACCAGGGTGATGTTCTCGCGCTTCACGCCCATCGAAACCATCAGGTTCAGACAGGCGATCCCGGCGGCGCCGCCGCCCGTGGACACCAATTTGACCTTGGACATTTCCTTGCCGACCACGCGGAGCCCATTGGTCAACGCGGCGCAGACGACGATGGCGGTCCCGTGCTGGTCATCGTGGAACACGGGAATGCCCATGCGGGCCTTCAGCTTCTGTTCCAGGATGAAGCAATCGGGGGATTTGATGTCTTCCAGGTTGATCGCGCCGAAGGTCGGTTCCATGGCGGCGATGATGTCGACCAGTTTTTCCGGGTCCGTTTCGTTCAATTCGATGTCGAACACGTTGATCCC
>DJHY01000173.1:1369-7544 GCA_002433335.1 Rhodospirillaceae bacterium UBA6608
CCCGCCGATATTACCCAGGCCCAGGACCGCCGAGCCGTTGGAGATCACGGCGACTAGATTCTGGCGGCCGGTCAACTGCGCGGCGGCTTCGGGATTGTCCTTGATCTCAAGGCAGGCATAGGCGACGCCGGGAGAATAGGCGAGCGCCAGGTCGCTCTGCGTGGCAAGCGGTTTGGTTGCCGTGATCTCAAGTTTTCCGGGCACCGGTTCCGCATGATAGCGAAGTGCCCGGTCCTTCAGGGTGTTATCCATCCCAGTCCTCTTTTCTTATTGATGGGTGGGTTTGTAAGAAAGGTCTTGTAAGCGTGATACCTAATCGGCAGAAAGACAATGATTTTCATTGCTGGATTCATCCCTTGAAGACCGACCCTTCGCCTTTGCCCAGTGCCACCTTGCCCCGCGTGATCGGCCACCGTGGCGCAGCCGGTCATGCGCCGGAAAATACCCTGGCCAGTCTGCGCAAAGCCTATGAACTGGGCGCAAGCTGCGTTGAATTCGACGTCATGCTGACGGCCGAAGGCACGCCGGTGCTGTTTCATGACGAATCCTTGGAGCGCACGACGAGCGGAATTGGGCGGCTTGCCGACCATCGCTGGGAGGATGTTCGCGACCTGGATGTCGGGAGTTGGTTCTCGTCTGCATACAGGAATGAGCGAATCCCCTCGCTCCATCAGGCGCTGGCGGTTTTGGGACGTCTGAATCTCAGCGCCAATGTGGAATTGAAGCCGGCCAAGGACCATGACGCCACGACCGGCGTGATCGTGGCCAAAACGTTGCAGGAAAGCTGGCCCGCGAACCTTCCCGCACCCGTGATTTCGAGTTTTTCCGGTAAAGCCCTGTTCGCCGCCGCCGATCAGGCGCCGGAATTTCCCCGGGCCTTGCTGGTTTGGGAATTCCCCGCCAACTGGCAGGCCCGCTGCGAAGCCATCGGCGCGACGGCCTTGCACGCCAGCGTCGAGCACCTGACCGAGGCCCAGGCGCGGGACGTCGTGGCCGCCGGATATGCCCTGCGGGTCTATACGGTGAACGATCCCGCCCAGGCGCAGATGTTGTTCGACTGGGGCGTGGAAAGCGTGTTCAGCGATTTTCCCGACAGGATAACCCCGCCATGACGATGCGCGGCCGGGTTGAGGCGGAGATGTCCTGATGGCGATCATGGCGGCCATGAAGGGGTCCGCCGCGCCGGGCCGGGCGATCGCGCTGGCCGTCGCGGGCGGGGCGCTGTTGACGATTTCGGATGCCGGGTTGAAGTTTCTGGCCCAGGAACTGCCGCCGGGGCAGATCATGTTCATTCGCGGCGTGATCGCCAGTTTCGCGTTGGTCATGGCGACGCTCGGGACGCGCGGCCCGTCGGCATTGATGCCCAAGAAGTGGCGATTGCATGTGGCGCGCGGGATGATGGCGGCGCTGGCGACGTTTACCTACCTCGTCGGCGTGACGGAGCTGCCCTTGGCGACGGCGACGTCGATCCTGTTCGCCAGCCCGATCCTGCTGACGGCCATGGCCCCGGTATTCATCGGCGAGAGCGTCGGTTGGCGGCGTTGGCTGGCGGTCGTTGTTGGCTTTATCGGCGTGTTGATCATCGTTCGGCCGGCGGGCGAGGCGTTTCAATGGGCCTCGATCATGATCCTGCTGGCGGCACTGGGTGAATCGACGCGTGATTTGATCACGCGTGGGGCCTCCGGTCGGGAAACGACGCATTCCATGCTGTTGAGCATGATGATTCTAGCGTCCATCGCCGGGTTGTTCATCCCGCCTTATGAATGGCCGAAGCTGTCGGGCACTTATTGGCTGATGATCATCATGGCGAGTTTGATCTGGACTTCGGCCCATTTCCTGTTGATCGAGGCGTTCCAATACGGCGAGGCCGCGTTGCTGGCGCCGTTCCGTTACTGCAATCTGTTCTTCGCCGCGATTCTGGGGTTCCTGGTTTGGGGCGATCTGCCCGATTGGCTGACCTGGGTCGGTAGCGCGGTGATCATCTCGTCGGGGCTCTACATCCTTCACCGCGAGGTCTTGCGTAGAGCGGCGGTGATGGGCACCGACCCGGTGTTGGACGGCACCGGGGCCGAGAGTGGGGACGTCGACGGAGAGACGCCGCGATGAACGTGATCTTCCTGGCCATCGTGGCCATCGCCTTTGTCATGGGGGCGGTCCGGCAAATCGCCTGGGACGGTCTGGGCGAGGCACCGATGTCCCTGTTGGGCAAGGCCATGATCGACGCCGCCGGTGGGGCCGTGACCCTGGCGATCGGTCTGGTCGGCGTCATGGCCTTGTTCCTGGGCCTGATGAAGGTGGCCGAGGAAGGGGGACTGCTGCGCATCATCGCCAAGGTGCTGCGCCCCTTGATGGTGCGCCTGTTCCCGGACGTTCCCGCCGATCACCCGGCCATGGGCTCGATGATCCTGAACATGTCGGCCAACGCCCTGGGCCTGGGCAACGCGGCCACGCCGTTCGGCATTCGCGCCATGCAGCAGCTGGACGAACTGAACCCGCATAAGGGCACGGCGACCAATGCGATGGCCTTATTCCTGGCGATCAATACGTCGTCGGTGACGTTGCTGCCGACCGGGGTGATCGCCCTGCGCGCCGCCGCCGGGTCGACCGATCCCGCCGGGATCGTACCGACGACCCTGTTCGCGACGATCTGTTCGACCGCGATCGCGATCATCACCGCCAAGTTATTGGCGCCGCGTTTCGCCGCCGGGCCCGTGTCTGATCCTGGGGAACCGGCGCGTGCCGACGCTGCCGCCGTGGACGTCGTCTCGAAGCCGATGGAGGAACAACACGGCGGCGGAACGGAAGCTTATCCCTTGTGGGTGTCGGTTACGGCGCTGCTGACGGTTGGGGCCCTGGTGCCGCTGACGGTCATTTACGGTCGTTCGATCGCGCCATGGATCGTGCCGGGATTGATGGTGTTGCTGCTGGGCTTCGGCGCGGCCAAGCGGGTTGCTGTCTACGAATGCTTCGTCGAGGGAGCCAAGGACGGCTTCAACGTGGCCTTGCGGATCATCCCTTATCTGGTTGCGATCTTGACCGCCGTCGCCATGTTCCGCGCGTCGGGCGCGATGGACGCGGTGGTCGGCCCCCTGGGCGCGGTGACGGAATTGTTCGGACTTCCCGCGGAAGCCCTGCCGATGGCGCTGCTGCGGCCCTTGTCGGGATCGGGCGCCTATGGCGTCCTGGCGTCGATCATCCAAGACCCGGCTCATGGACCGGACAGCCTCGTCGGCTATCTGGTGTCAACCTTCCAGGGGTCGACGGAGACGACTTTCTACGTATTGGCGGTCTACTTCGGCGCGGTCGGCATCCGGCGCATTCGTCATGCCCTGTTCGCGGCCTTGTTGGCGGACGTGGCGGGGATTGCCGCCGCCGTGTTCATCGTTAATCAACTTTACGGGTAGAAGGTTCTCTCTTTCCACCGACCCAACGAAGGGTTTCGACCATGCCTTTGATGACCGCCGTTCACGGTTCCAGCGCGCCCGGCCGCGCTATTTTAGCCATGCTTGCGGGCGGTATTCTGATCACCGGGAACGACGCGGCCATGAAGTGGCTGGTTGCGGGCTATCCCGTCGGCCAATTGCTGTTCATGCGCGGGCTGTTCGCTTTTGTCGCCATCGCCTTTCTGGTGCGGTTCTATGGCGGATTGGCAAGCCTCAGGATCATCAATCCGAAATTGCACGTGATGCGCGGGTTGCTGGTCGTCCTCGGTACTTTCTGTTTCATCAACGGCCTGCGTCACCTGACGTTGGCGGACGCCACGGCCATCGTCTACGCCGGGCCGCTGTTCGTCACGGCCCTGGCACCGCTGTTGATCGGCGAGCATATCGGCTGGCGGCGGTGGTGCGCCGTGATGGGCGGGTTCATGGGGGTGTTGATCATCATCCGCCCCGGGACCGAAGCCATGCAATGGGCCGCGATCTTTCCCCTGGGGTCGGCCCTGGCCGGGGCCTTACGCGACCTGATCACGCGCAGCGCCTCGGCGACGGAACATTCCAACGCGGTCTTGGCGACCAGCACGGCGGCGGCGGCCTTGGCTGGGCTGGTTACGCTCCCTTTCGGTTGGGAGCCGATCGCCCTCAAGGACTTGGGTGTGATGGCTCTGTCCGGCGTGTTGCTCGGCTCGGCTCATTTCCTGATGATCGAATCGTTCCGCTACGGCGAAGCCGGGCTGGTCGTGCCCTTTAAGTATTTGAACCTGATGTTCGCCGTCTTGGTTGGATTTCTGGTCTGGGGTGATCTGCCCGATGCTTGGACTTGGGTGGGCTCAGCGGTGCTGGTGACCAGCGGCTTGTATATCCTGCACCGCGAGCGGCTGCAGCGGTCCGGCGGCAGACCGACCGGCGCTTCCTGACGGATAGGCTGGGAAGGCTTACTTGGCCGGCGCGACCGTCAACGGCGTGCCGACCGCCGCGCCACCAGCGGGAGGCGCGGAGAACGTCGGCGATTCCGGCTTGGTCACATCCGACGGCAGGGCTTTTTTCAGCGCATCACGGGCGACGATCGCCTTCTGGTCACCGTTTTCGGCGGCGGCGCTGATCCATTTGTAGGCCAGCTTGTCGTCCTTCGGCACACCCTGGCCGTTGTAATACAGGATGCCCAGATTGTACTGCGCCGCGGCGTTGCTCTTCTCTGCCGCGCGGCCGAACCACTGCGCGGCCTTGGCATAGTCCTTGGCGACGCCGGTGCCGTTATAATGCATCACGCCGATGGAATATTGCGCGCCCGGATGGCCGTCGATGGCGGCCTGGGCGAACAGCTTGGCGGCCTCGGCTTTTTCTTCGTCGGTCTTGGCGTTGGCGAACAGGGCCAGGGCGCGTTTGTAGGTCAGGTCCGCCGCAGCCAGACGTTCTTCAGCCGTGGCCGGTTCGGGGGCTGCCGGCGCGGCCGGTAGGGCTGCCGTTTCCTGCGCTGCCGGTTCCGGCGCGGCGGGGGCTTCCTCTTTCGCCGCGGGCGTATGGGTCAGGTCCATCGGCTTGGCGGTGGCCTCCGGCGCGGGCGTTGCCTGGGCCGGAGCTTCATGCGCGGGTTCGGCGGCTTTGTGTTCGGGGGCCTGCGGTGCATCCTGATGGGCTGTCTCCATCGGCGCTGCGGCCTCTGGTTTTGCTTCGGGCGCGGCCTCGTGCATGGGGGCTCCATGTGCGCCGGCCTGTTCGCCGCCTTCGCGTTGAATATCTGCGGGCAGGGCTTCGGCCTCGTGCAGGGCCGGAGCAGCGCCTTCGGCGGCGTGCTCGGGCGCCTTGTCCGGGGCGTGGTCCGCGGGCATCGCGCCGTGTTCTTCCTTGGCCGGTTCCTTGGGGTCGTCCGGGCGGGGCATCGGCTCCATCTGGGTGACGTGTCGGATCGGCGGCAGGTTCAAGGAAACCTGGGACGTCAGGTCCAAGTCGAACCGATCGCGCAGGTCCCACCAGATGGTGCGCGCGGTGAACAGCGCGTCGTCGCCGCTGAAGTCCGCGCTGTCTTTGATATGGTGCTTTAGATCCATGATCTTGGCGAGATGCGCATCGGGCAGGCCGAGCGACCGCAATCGCGCCGCCAAGGCGTCGTCGTCATAGAATACCGCTACGCCGACCCCCGCACCGGCGGCGACGATCACGAGCAGGATGAATCCGGTTAACAGTTGCCCCAAGGGGCCTCTGCGCTTCGCCATGGCGGCGAGTCCTCCTTCGCCGAGCACCTAATCTATTTAATCTAAGGTGTTTTTTCCTCGCGTGGAACCCGCCAAAAGGTCGTGGCGGGCGGAACGGGTGTTAAATCCTGTTCCACCCGCCTTTCGACCGGTCGAAAGGTCAGGCCTTTTCGGCGTCGCGGGCTTCCGCCTGGGCGCGCAGGCCCGACAGCGTGGCCGACGGCGTGATGGCTTCGGGATCAATGCGGATCTCGATCAGCGCCGGTTTTCCAGCCGCGCGGGCGCGGGCAAAGGCATCCATGAACTGCGAGGTTTCGGTCACCAGTTCACCGGTCCCGCCATAGGCCTTGGCCAGGGCGACGAAATCCGGGTTGGCCAGATGCGTGCCCGAGACACGGCCCGGGTATTCCCGTTCCTGGTGCATGCGGATGGTGCCATAGCTGGCGTTATTGAGAATGATGAAGACGGGATAGAGGCCGGCCTGCATGGCCGCGCCAAGCTCGTTACCATTCATCTGGAAATCACCGTCACCGGCAAAGCACAGAA
>DJHY01000024.1 GCA_002433335.1 Rhodospirillaceae bacterium UBA6608
TCAGTCTGTTGGCGACCGGTTGCGTCGGTGGGGTCGCCGGGGTCGAGGGCGTTTCGGTTATGGCGACGGATAAAACCGTGGTCGACCACGTGATTTCCCTATCCAGCGGCAAGGATTGCTCCAGCGTCCGCCGTGAACTGGGTATGACCTATTGCAAGGAAGACGAAGTCACGCCGCCGATGAACGTCTACTGCTACCATACCCTGGGTGAAGTGACCTGCTACGATCAGCCCATCTATCAGGGGAAGCAGCAACAGGTTCGCCAAGGCGGCGAAAAACCCCGTTGATCCGATAAACGGAGGCTTGTTCTTCGGCGCCCGCCGTCGTTCAATGCCGCCCCATGCGATTTCTCGCCTACGTAATGATGTTGTCTGCGCTGCTCGGCTCCGGTTGGGCAGCGTGGTTCTTTTTCGGCGCGCCCGCGGCCGATGACGATCCGGTCCTGACAGCCCTCAAAAAACGGGTGGCCGTGTTGGAAAAATCCGTCAAATCCGGCGATTTGAACGCCGCCGTCGATTTGGGCTGGGTGTTGGCGCCGAAGGATTCATGCCTGCCTGATCCGGAACGTGCGGTCACTCTGTTTCGCACTGCTGCCGGAAAAGGGAACGTGCGCGCCCAATACGCCATGGGTTGGGCCTATGCCAAGGGCCGGGGCGTGCCTGTGGACTATGTCAAAGCCGCCGAATGGTATCGCGTCGCGGCGACCGCGGGCGGCGACCCGGACGCGCAGTTTGCGCTGGGGGAATTCTATTTCAATGGCTTGGGGGTGGCGAACGACTACGGTCGCGCCATCGATCTGTACCGCCGGGCCGCAACCCAAGGCCATCCGGTCGCACAATACCTGATGGGGATCATGTATCGCGAAGGATGGGGGGTTAAGCGTGACACGGTCGAGGCCTATAAGTGGTTGGTGCTGGCCGGAACGCAGGTCGATCGGATCAAGGCCTATAATCCCCAGTTCGACCCCCGGGGCGAGCGGGAGCGTCTGATGGTTCAGCTGAATAAAACTCAAATTAACCGGGCCGAACGGATGGCCCGCGAGATGTCGTCCGCTAGATAATTTCAAGGTCAAGGAGGGGCTGGTGAACGGCTCAGGGCTTCGTATTCTCATCATCGAAGGCAACACCGCCGAAGGCAACGCGGCGATGGCCGCCGCAGGCGTCGGCAAGAATTGCGAGCAATACGCAGCTGCCGTGCGGCGGTCCCACCCGGACACGGACATCACCTTCGTCTTTCCCGCCGACCGGGACGACGCCATGCCCCAAGGCGTGGCCTTGGCCGATTTCGACGGCGTGATCCTGGGGGGATCGGGTTTGTTCGTGCGGTCGACCGGCAATGCCCCCGAAGTCCAGCGGCAGGTCGATCTGGTTCGCGCTGCTTTCGATGCCGGATTGCCGGTGTTAGGCAGTTGTTGGGGGTTGCAAGTCGCCGTGGTGGCGGCGGGCGGTGACGTCGACCGAAGCCCGAACGGTCGCGAAGTCGGCATTTGCCGCGATATTTCCGTGACCGATGCAGGGGCTGGGTTCCCCATGTTCGACGGAAAGCCCGCCGTGTTCGACTCACTGGCGATCCATTATGACGAAGTCACCAGCCTGCCGTCTGGGGCCGAGGTGATGGCATCGAACGTCCATAGCCCGGTACAGGCCGCCATGTTCAACGCCGGCAAGGGCGTGTTCTGGGGGGTGCAGTATCACCCAGAGTTTTCACTTGGTCACATGGCCCGCCTGATCCGACGGTACGGACCGGATATGGTGACGCAGGGCATCTACCCAGACCAGGAAGCGATGGACCGTGAAACCGACGAAATGCTGCAATTGGAAGGCGTTGCAGATCCTCTTTCGCCTGAGGCCCGTGTTCTGACATGCAAGTTGCACACTGGCGTGACGGTGGCCGATCCGGCGCAACGAAACCGGGAAATCGAGAACTGGTTGAAGTTTTGCGAAGAATTCGCCCGCGGCGGGCAAGAGGCCTGAGACTCGCTATTCATTTGAAAACATTAATATAAGACTTTCGTACAGCTAGATTCTTTTCCCTCTACCTGGCTATTCTGTTGTGGTGCTGACCACGCCTGGGATGTGAAACCCTTGTGCGACGGTCGCTTCTTCGTGCTCATCGGGGAGCGGGGACGAAGCGTCGAAACGGGATGTGGGGGTAGGGGTAACCTTTTTTCTGGAATTGATCCCTATACCGCACCGTAAAATCGCATAGGATGGCATGCCCTGTGGGGGGAAAGCTGCGAACCTGCCTGGAAAAAGGCGGGACGCAAGGTGAGATACGGACAGGAAACAACCAAGAAAAGGGTTTGGCACGATGAGCGACCAAACGAAGCCCGTGGACGAGGATCAGGTGGAGATCGTCGCGGGAGATGAGCTGGTTGAAGCGGAGGAGGCCGCGACGACCGATACGGAATTTTCACAGACCGAGCATCAAGACGACACGCCGACGCAGGCTCCCGTAGCCTCTGTGTCGCGTCGTGGCATGGGCATCGGTGCCCGGCTGCTGTTTTCGGTGCTGGTGATTTTCGGCACCACGGTCGCGGCGATCGCGGTCGGTTGGTATTCGATGGGGGTGTCGTCGCGGACATTGTCGGCGATCACAGACGTCAAGGCGCCGGCCATGGCGGATGCCCTGCGCCTCGCCGAGACGGTTTCCCGGATCACGTCGATCGCGCCCGCGATGATCGCGGCAAAGGATAACGTTGCCCGCGGCGAGGTCGACGAACTGGTCAAGAACAGCTTCGACCAATTCACCCAGATCGTGAACGGCGTTCAAATGCCGAAAGACGTTCTGGAGGAACTCAAGAAAGGGGCCGACCAGCTGCAAAAGAACCTCTCGCAGATGAGCAAGAAGGTCGAACAGCGCAACGGTTTGGTGACCCATCGTCGAGAGTCGATGGAAGCCTTGGGTGTCCTGCATAAGAAAATCGCCGATGCGGCCGGCGTGATCGCCGACGAGGTGGCGTTCAACCTGTCGCTGGGTGCCGAGGCCGTTGATGTAACGCAACCGGGCGCAGTGCTTGAATTCGTCGAGACCGGGGTCGAGCCGTTGTCCGCCGCGATGAACGTCAAGGCCGAGGTCAACCGCATCGTCGGCCTGTTGGGTAATGCGGCGTCGGAAACCGCGCCCGAGAACCTGGAAGGCATCCGCAATCTGTTCATCGCGTCGAAGTCTCAGTTGCAGGCCGGTCAGACGATGATCACCGAGTCCGAGCATTCCCTGAAGCTCGGCGAAGAGATTCAGCAGTTGCTGAAACTCGGCGAAGGCGAAGGCAACCTATTCGATACGCGCCTTAGCGAGTTGCTGGTCCAGGAGGTGATCGAAGACCTGATGGCCAAGGCGCGCGAAGTTTCCCAAGCATTCAGCGAGCAGATCGCGACCCAGGTTTCGGTTGCTGAGTCTGAAATGGCAACCGAGGCCAAAAACGCTGAAGAAACGGCTGCGCAGAACAAAAAGATCCTGATCTTCCTGGCCGTGGCGTCGATCGCTGTCATTGCCTTTATCTACCTGTTCATCGTTCGTCGCTTGGTGTCTCGTCTGGTGTCTTTGTCCGGAACCATGGTCACGTTGGCCGATGGCAACCTGGATGTCGAAGTCGATACCCATGGTTCGGACGAACTGGCGGCCATGGCGGGTACGGGTCAGGGCTTCAAGGAAAACGCGCTTGAGGT
>DJHY01000074.1 GCA_002433335.1 Rhodospirillaceae bacterium UBA6608
AAACGGAGGTGCTGGATGCCTACGGTGCCAAGCGGGACTACCCGGCCATCCCCGGCACCTCTCGCCTCTCCCTCCACCTCCGCTTCGGCACCATCGGCATTCGCCAAGCCCTGCGAGCAGGATTGCAGCACAGCGAAAAATGGACGACCGAGTTGATCTGGCGCGATTTCTACCAAATGATCATCTACCATTTCCCGCACTCGGTGGAAGGGTCTTTCCGGCCGGCGTACGATGCCATACCATGGGACAACAACGAAACGTATTTTGCGGCTTGGTGTGCGGGCAAAACAGGCTACCCACTGGTCGACGCCGGCATGCGCGAACTGAATGCCACGGGCTTCATGCACAATCGCGTGCGTATGGTTGTGGCCTCATTCCTGTGCAAGCATTTGCTCACGGATTGGCGCTGGGGCGAACGCTACTTCGCGGCGAAGCTCCTCGATTTTGACCTCGCCTCAAATGTAGGCGGATGGCAATGGGCCTCGGGATCAGGCTGCGATGCGGCTCCCTACTTCCGGGTTTTCAACCCCACCTCCCAGCTCGAAAAATTCGACAAAGAATTGCGGTACGTGCGCAAGTGGGTTCCTGAATATGGTACATCCGCCTATCCGAACCCCATTGTCGACCACAAAACCGCGCGGCTACGGGCCATCGACACCTACCAATCCGTGTTGAAGCCCAGCGCGTAATTTAGCGCCATGGGGCCACTGGAATCCGTGCGCGTATTGGAATTGGCGAGCGTCCTCGCCGGCCCGCTGGCGGGGACAGCACTGGCCGAACGCGGCGCATACGTCACTAAAGTCGAACGACCGCCGCACGGCGATGTCACCCGTAGTTGGAAAACCAAGCATGAAAATGCCGAGAACGCATCCTCGGCCTATTACGAGGGCGCCAATGGAGAAAAGGAGGTTGTCTGGCAGGATTTGGCGACCGCTGCAGGACAGGCGTGGCTCGAACAAGCCTTGGCTTCGCACGACGTCCTCATCGAAAATTTTAAGCGGTCGGATCTGACCAAATTCAACCTCGAACCTGAGGATTTGGCAGGGCGGCACCCACACCTCGTCCGGGTGCGACTCGTCGGATTCGACGACGCACCCCAGCGCCTTGCCTACGACGTCGTCGTTCAAGCGGACCCGGGTTTTATGGGCATGAACGGATTTGAGGACCGTCCGCCCGTACGCATGCCCGTGGCACTGATGGACGTTTTGGCATCGCACCAAATCCGGATGGCTGCGTTGGAAGGGCTTCTCGCACGCGCAGGCGGCAAGTGCGGATTCTTTGCCGAAGTATCGTTAGAAGGCAGTGGAATTACCGCTCTTGTCAATCAAGCCACGAACCAACTGGTCAACGGCCATACGCCCGTTCGAAATGGCGGGCAACACCCCAACATTGCCCCCTACGGCGACGTCTTAGCATGCGCGGACGGCCATGTGGTCCTCGCGGTGGGCAACGATCGTCAATTCGAGGGGCTGTGCCGCGTACTGAACATTCCTGAACTAGCGACCGATACGAGGTTCGCTTCGAACCAGCAGCGCGTCATCCACCGCGACGCGTTGGTGAACGATTTGAACAGGGCAGCCAGTGATTGGCACAAGGCGGCGCTTGAACAAGCGCTGCGAGAAGTCGGCACCCCAGCCGGAGTGGTCCGCGCGCTCGACGAAGTGTTCGAGGAATCAGACCATCGCTGGACGGTACAGAATCCATCCGGCGCAAGGCGAACACGTGCAGTAGCCTACCGCGTGCAGTACTTGGATTAAATGGCTGCCATGCGCGGGCCGCGCACCAAAAACCAGGGATTGAGCAATTCCTCTCGGTTGTAGGTCAAAGGCGCTCTCGTCTCCCAATTCAATACATCGCAGCCAGCCGCGAGGCACACCCCCTGACCCGCCGCCGTGTCCCATTCCATGGTCGGCGCAAAACGGGGGTAGCAGTCCGCTTCCCCAGCGGCTACCATGCACAGCTTCAACGAACTTCCTTTCGAAAGAGTCTCGACTTCGCCGTGAACCGCCTTGAGTTCCTTGATGTAGTCGGCCGTCTCCGGCGACATGTGGCTTCGGCTGGCCACTACGGTAAAAGGGCGGTTTTCCGCGCGAGCAGGGATCGGCTTCCCTTCTTCGAGCCAAGTTTCAACGGACCAGTCGTCTTCGCCGCCAACCGTCCGCGTGGCGCGGGCCTCGTCCCCTGCGGAAACTCCGACGAACAGCTCCTGCTTGGCCGGTACGTGCACCACTCCTATTGTTGGGATGCCCGCTTCGACCAAGGCAATGTTCACCGTGAATTCACCGTTGCGCTTGATGAATTCCTTGGTCCCATCCAGCGGATCGACCAACCAGAAATCGGGGCTGTCCGGCTGCCGTAGGCCGTTGGCTTCGGCGGCTTCCTCGCCGACGATGGGTGCGTCGGTGCCGATCTCATTGATGATCGCCTCGGTGATCAGGGCTTCGGCCAGGCGGTCGGCCTCGGTCACCGGCGATTGGTCGCCCTTGGTCTCGACGTCGAAATCGGTCTCGTACACGGTCAGGATACGCTCGCCAGCCCGCCGGGCGATGCCGGCCACGCGGTTCAGCAGGTCCTGGTCGATTTTGGGCATTTCGGGCGTCCCGATCCTGGAAAGCAGGGGCAACGGCCCTGTTCCTGGGTTTTTGGCCCGGCGGCGGGGGAGAGTCAACCAAGGGGGGTGAGTGTTAGACTGAATGGGCCGCCCAAAGTGGGATATCAGGCGGCAAATCCTCGGATTTGGCCTCTTCCGCGACGAATCGCCGGGCCTGGAACGCGGGCGACCAGTGGTCCGCCGCCATTCCGGCCTTGCGTTTCAGATGGCCGAGAAAGGCCCGCTTGTCCGGCAGTTGTTCCCACACGCTGGGCAGGAACAGGGCGCGTCGCCCGCCGTCTGCGATGACCAAGCCGTCGATGCCCGGGCGCAATTGGGCCAGCAGGTCGGCCTCGTCACGGAAGGTCATGTCCGCCTGCGGGCTGAGGACTGAAATGGACAGGGTCACCTCCGGCAGTTCCGCCGCCGACAGGTCGGGGAAGCGGGGGTCGCGGAACGCTGCCGCATAGGCATTGGCGGCGACGTCCTGGATCAGGGGGCGATGGGCCTCGGGCGATCCGATACAGCCCCGCAACTGCCCATTCTTTTTCAGGGTCACGAAACAGGCCCCGATATCACGCAGGTCCGCCGGGGCAGCTGCCATGTCGGGCGACAGGGGCGCGCCGTTTGCCAATCCGTGTTCGATAGAGGCAGCTGCCAGACGCACCAGCGCGTTGCCATGGCGGGCCAGAAGCGCCTTGGTCTGGTCGGCGAAATCCGATTTGTCTTGGGTCTTGCTCGCATCGCTTTCGATGAACAACCAGGATCCATAGCCGACGACGCGGTCGCGCGGCCCCGCCGTGTCGCCGGAATTGCGCAGATCGACCGTCTCCACGGTCATGCCCTTGGCCTTGGCCAGTTTCAATAGGCCGCCCAGGGGAAACCGCCCGCAGGCGCCGTGGGATGAAATCTGCTCAGGGGCCAGATCCTCGATGGCGTGGCAGGTGCGGCCGTCGATGGCGCGCGCGCTGTCGTAATCCAAATAGTGGCTCAGGTCCGACGAGACGACGATCAGGGTTTCCGGCCCACCCCACAGGCGGTCCAGAACTTGCGCCACCTGATCGGGCGCAGCCTGTCCGACGACGATGGGTAGCAACTTGAAATCGTCGATCACCGACATCAGGAAGGGCAGGTGCACTTCGAGGGAATGTTCCTGGGCGTGGGTCGCATCGAATACTTGAACCTGCGGCAGGTCGGCGATCAGGTCGGCCGCTTCCTTGTCGATCTCGACCGGGCCAAGCGGCGTGTCGAAGGCATCGGCCCCGGACAGGGCCAGCCCCGCGACTCCGACACGGTGGCAAGGGCCCAGCAGGATCACCCGTTTGATCCGCGCGTGGGCGGGCTTGATCCGGGCATAGGCGCTGGCCGCGACCGCGCCGGAATAGATGTATCCGGCATGCGGAGCGACGATCGCCTTGGGCACGGGGCCGACGGTGATTTTCGCATCGTCCCAACACTGCGCGAGCATGGCCTGCAGTTCCGGGGCGCTACCGGGGTAGAAAGCCCCCGCGACGGCGGCGGGGCGGATGATGCTTTGCGCGCTAAGAGTCATTGGCCGATACCCCAGACAGGACGACGATACGGATAATATAGGTCCGGATCGGGGTATTCCAAAGGCCAGACGGTTGAAGTCTTAGCGGCACATATAACCGTATTCGGGCTTCTTGCTGCCGGGAGTCTTCAGTTCGATATGGTGAATGTGGCTACCGTATCCAATGACGCCGATTTCCAATTCAGCGCCATTTGCCGGATGAGCCGTGACCGTGTTGCCGGTCAGGGTATAGCGGACCGTGATGTCGTCGGATTTTTCGCCGAAGAACTTGATCCGGCCGTCTTCGATCTCGACCCCGTTCAGGCAGGCGTCCGGAATGTACGAGTCGCTGACGTGCTTCGAGTTTTCGAACAGCGCCCAGCGCCCCAGCAGGAACGGCGGAACGTCCTTTTTCGGCTGGGTGTAGTCGTGGATCTTCTGGTATTCGTCGATGAACCGGCGGAAGCCATGGGCCTGCATGATCTTGGACAGGTACAGGTCGGGATCGCTGCGGCGGAGGTCGTGGTAATACTCCTCCATCACATGTTCTTCGTGGTTGAGCAGGGCGATATACCCGGCCATCAACACGGCGGTCACGCCCAAGGTGATTGCGAGTTGCCGCTTGCGCGGGAGGGGGCGTTTAAGGGCGAGCATGCTCCGGGTGTTCCTGTACTGTCAGTTCGTTCAGTTCGTAAAAAGGCAACGCGTCGAATGGCAGCGGACGCTGCGCGCCGTGTCGGCGTCGCCGTGCAGGTTCCATGCCGATAATTGGTTCGGTTCAAGGGGGCCGAACAAGGGATTATGTCCCGGGATTCGAGCCGCCGATTCAACCGAAAAGGCCCTAATCAATTGAATGAACGGCGCGCCTATGTCAAATATCCGTGTAAACCCACCTTTGCGCGACGTGCGCAAATACATGAGCGAACCAGGGATTGGCCACCGTTTTTAAGGACGGGTCGCCTGCTTGGTATCGCTCTTGAACCACAATTGATTGCATAGAATTCGAACAACATGACTGCGCTAAAATCGGTATCGAACGGCCCGTCTCGGGCAGGAATGGGCTTGGTGACGCTGTGCCTGCTGGCCCTCATCGTGGGAGCAACCACGGGCATCGGGGCCGCGGGCCTGCGGGTGCTGATATCGGTCATTCACAACAGTCTGTTCGTCGGAGAATTCGGCTGGTTCTACGAAGCAAACGAGCCGACCGAAGCCAGCCATTGGGGGCCGTTCGTCATTCTGGCCCCGGTGATCGGCGGCTTGATCGTGGTCTTCCTGGTTCGCCGCTTCGCGCCCGAGGCGAAAGGCCATGGCGTGCCCGAAGTGATGAGCGCGATCTATTACAACAACGGCAAGATTCGCCCCATCGTGGTGCTGATCAAATCCCTGGCCTCGGCGATTTCCATCGGCAGCGGCGCCTCGGTCGGGCGCGAAGGCCCGATTATTCAGATCGGCAGCGGCATCGGCTCGACCCTGGGCCAAATCTGTAAGCTCGCCAATTGGCAGACCATCACTCTGGTCGCCGCCGGGGCGGGGGCCGGGATCGCGGCGACCTTCAACACCCCGCTCGGCGCGGTGATGTTCACGATCGAATTGATGTTGCCCGAAATCAGCGCGCGGACCTTCCTGCCGGTCGTCATCGCGACAGGGGCGGCGACCTATGTCGGGCGGATTTTCTTCGGGATCGATCCGGCGTTTACCGTTCCTTCGGGCGTGTTGCCGGATCTGCTGTTCCCCAGCGCGGCGCAGTTCCTGCCGCTCTATGTTTTCTTCGGGATGATCTGCGGCATCGCCGCCGCCGGCTTCATCAAGTTCCTGCATTGGGTCGAAGACCTGTTCGAAGCCAATCCGCTGAACCCCTACGTCAAGAACATCATCGGCATGACCTTCCTAGGCGTCATGATGTACGTGTTCTTCACGATCTATGGTCGCTACTTCACCGACGGCGTCGGCTACGCGACGATCCAGGATATCCTCGACGGCGGCATGCAGGTCGCCTACCTGATGGCGATCCTGTTCTTCGCCAAAATGGTCGCGACCTCGGTGTCGCTGGCCGCCGGGGCCTCGGGCGGGGTGTTCTCGCCGTCGCTGTTCCTGGGGGCGACCCTGGGCGGCTGCTTCGGCGCGGTCCTGGCCGGTATCTGGCCGAACCTGGGTTTCGGCCCGATCCAGTTCGCGATCATCGGCATGGCGGCGATCGTCGGCGGCGGCACGGGCGCCGCGATGACCGCGATCCTGATGATCTTCGAGATGACCGGCGACTACATGACCATCGTGCCGGTGATCATCGCCGTGGCCAGCGCCATCGGCATGCGCCGCATGATCATGGAAGACAACATCTACACCATGG
>DJHY01000212.1:0-223 GCA_002433335.1 Rhodospirillaceae bacterium UBA6608
GCCTTGTCCATGCCGCCGAGCGGAAAGCGCAGGAAATCGAGCTGTGCGCCGGTGGTCGTGAACAGAAAATAGCTTTGATCCTTTGACGGATCGGCAGCGCGATGCAGTTCCGGGCCGCCGTCGCCCAGGACGCGGCGCACGTAATGGCCGGTGACCAGCGCATCCGCGCCGAGGTCGCGGGCCTGGCCCAGCATATCCTTGAACTTCACCGTCTGATTGCAGC
>DJHY01000212.1:528-5597 GCA_002433335.1 Rhodospirillaceae bacterium UBA6608
CTTCACCGTCTGATTGCAGCGCACGCAGGGGATCGGGGTTTCGCCGCGCAAATAGGTATCGGCGAAATCGTCCATCACCTGTTCCTTGAACCGGTTTTCATAGTTCAGGACGTAATGGGGGAACCCCAGTTGATCAGCGACCCGGCGGGCATCGTAAATGTCCTTGCCGGCGCAACAGGTCTTCTGCCCCGGCAGAACCTCGCCCTGATCGTAGAGCTGCATGGTCATGCCGACCACGTCATAGCCCGCTTCCTTGACCAGGGCGGCCGCGGTCGAGCTATCGACGCCGCCGGACATGGCGACGACGACGCGGGTGTCCTGGGGCTTCTTATCGCCCAGGCCCAAATCGATCACGGAGGTGCTTTCAGGGGTGCTCATGGCCGGAATATAGGGGTTCCGCGGGCGGGTGCAAGCCTGCCCGCTAGATCACGCCGCGGGACGGATCGGGCGCCGGGCTGTCCGCGCGGCCCAATTCATCCAGCGTTTGCAGGGTCACCGAGCGGAAATCCCGACGATACAGGACCAGCACGACCCAAACCGTGGTCACGAACAGGCAGAGCGGATGAATGAACCAGGGCAGCAGCGCCATGGCGAAATAGTAGCTGCGCAGTCCCCGGTTGAAGTTGGCCTGCGCACGACCAAGGATCAGGGCCGCGCGGGACGGAAAGGACGCCTTGATCGCGGCATCGCACTCACCGGCCTGGGGGGCCGCGCCGATCATCACCAGCGTGTAATTGAACTGCCGCAGGCACCAGGCGAATTTAAAGAACGCATAGACAAACACGACCGCCAGGATGAACACCCGCAATTCCATCAAGCGGCGGGATGCGGGCTGGGCCATGGAGACATCGTGGATGATGACGCGCAGGTCTTCGATCTGCCCCAACAGGGCGACCACCCCGGCCAGCACCAGCATGGTGGTAGACATGAACAGGCTGCCGGAGCGGATATAGGCATTGACGATCTGCACGTCGGCCATGCGGTTGTCGCGCTCCAACATGCGCTCCATCCACCGCAGGCGGTAATCGTGCAGGACCACGGCCATCGGCCGCTTGCCCCAGGCGATCTGATCGGCCAGCGCTGTATAACCCGCCGCACCCGCAAGGAACCAGACGAGCGCCATCGCATCCAACAGCGGGATGGTGGTGCCGAACAACATGGTCTCGCTCAACATCGTCATGGCTCTGCCTTGCTTTTACCAGGCCGGAGAAGGGCCTTCGGGACAGGCGGTCAGTCGCGCTCGTCCAACCAGGCCATCTGAATGGCCTCTAGAACCTTTTCGTTGGATTTCTGCGGATCGTCTTCGAAATCAGGCAATTCCTGAACCCATTTCCATAGGTCCGTGAAGCGCAGATTGACCACATCCGCATCGGGATGGGCGTCTTCTAGCTCGATCGCGATGTCGATGGTATCGGTCCAACGCAGCCCCATTACAGCCCCCTCTTTCCGATCAGACCTTGCGGTCGACCATCATGTTACGGGTCGCCTTGGGCAAAGTCACCTTCAGGCCATTCAGTTCTTCCGACATCACCAACTGGCAGCCCAAACGCGACGTATGGGTCAAGCCGAACGCCAGATCGAGCATGTCTTCCTCGTCCTCGCTGGCCTCTTCCAGCTTGTCGTAGAAATCGGGATCGACGATGACGTGGCAGGTCGAACAGGCCAACGAACCTTCGCAGGCCCCTTCCAGATCGATGCCGTTGCGGTGCGCGACCTCCAACACCGACAAGCCTTCGGGCGCGTCCACTTCCTGGGCCGTGCCGTCCGGCAGGACGAAGGTCATCTTGAACATCTTGGTCATGGGGGGTGGTGATCCTTCTCGTACTATCGTCCGCCGCCGGGCTCAGTCGCCGGCCTCGGCCTTTTTCTGCGTCTCGTCTTGTTGTTCTTCCCGGTCGCGGGTCGCCTTGTCCAGGCGCTCGACCTCGACCCCGCGCAAAGCAGCGCGAATGCCCCGGTCCATGCGCTTTTCGGCGAATTCGCGGGTGCCTTCTTCCAGCTTTTCGACGGCCGCGTTGATGGCGTCGCGGTCGGTTCCGGCAACGGCGGCTTCCGCCGCGCCGACAAGGGCTTCGATCTCGGCCCGCTCGTCGTCGCTCAGCAAATCGCCATCGACCCCGACCGCCGCCCGCACGGCGCCGATGGCGCGTCCGGCCTCTACCCGGGCCTCGGCCAGGATGCGTTGGGTCATGTCGTCCTTGGCGTGCTTCATGCTGTCGTACAGCATCTGCGACATTTCGTCTTCGCTCAGACCGTAGGACGGTTTGACCTCGATGCTCTGCTCGGTCCCGGTCGTTTCCTCGCGCGCGCTGACAGTCAACAGGCCGTCGGCATCGACCGCATAGGTCACGCGGATGCGCGCCGCCCCCGCCGTCATCGGCGGAATGCCGCGCAGCGCAAACCGCGCCAGCGAGCGGTTCTGATCGACCATTTCCCGCTCGCCCTGAACCACATGCACCGCCATGGCGGTCTGACCGTCCTGATAGGTCGTGAATTCCTGGGCCTTGGCCACGGGGATCGGCGTGTTACGGGGAATGATCTTTTCCGTCAGGCCGCCCATGGTCTCGATGCCGAGGGACAGGGGTGTGACGTCGAGCAACAAGGTGTCGGAACCACGGGTCAGGGCCTCGGCCTGCAGGGCAGCCCCCACGGCGACGACCTCGTCCGGGTCGATATCGGCCAGGGGTTCGCGCCCAAACAGCTCGGCAACCTTCGCCCGGACCAGGGGGACACGGGTCGATCCGCCGACCAGGACCACGCCCTTGACCGCATCGGGGGTGACCTCGGCGTCTTCCAACACGTCCTCGCAGATACGAAGAGTCCGCGCCACCAAGGGTTCGATCAGGGCATCGAATTCAGCCCGGCTCAGGGAGAATGTCTGGCTTTCGCCCCCCAGGGCCAATTCCCAGGTTCCGGCATCATCGGCGCTCAGGGCTTCCTTGACCTCGCGCGCCGTGGCTATGGCTTGTTTGACCGCGCCCGCACCCGGGGTCTCGCCGGTCCAATCCTTCAGGAAATGTTCGGCGATCGCGTGGTCGAAATCGTCGCCGCCTAGGGCCGCGTCACCGCCGGTGGCCAGCACCTGGAACACGCCCTTTTCCATGCGCAGCAGCGAGATATCGAACGTGCCGCCGCCCAAATCGTAAACCGCGTAAAGCCCTTCGGCTTCCTTATCCAAGCCGTAGGCCAAGGCCGCTGCCGTCGGCTCGTTGACCAGGCGCAGAACGTCCAGACCTGCCAAGCGGGCGGCGTCCTTGGTCGCCGTGCGGGCAGCATCGTCGAAATAGGCCGGCACGGTGATGACCGCGCGCGTTACTTCGCGAGACAGAACCTCTTCCGCCCGTTCCTTCAGCGCCGTCAGAATATGGCCCGAGATCTCGACCGGCGTCAGGCGATGACCGCCGACGTTGAGACGGACCATGCGCGAGCCGCCCTCGTCATCCGGCTCGACCGTGAATGGCAAGTGACCGGCGACGGTTTTGATATCTTCAATCCCGCGGCCCATCAGCCGTTTGATCGAGCTGACGACGCTGTCCGGCCGCATGGCCAAAAGGTTCTTGGCCAATCCGCCGACGATGGGCGAGCCATCGGGCGCATAAGCCACGACGGACGGCACCAGGGCCTGCCCGTCTTCGTCGCGCAGGACTTCGGGCGTACCGTCGACCGAGACGGCGGTCACTGAGTTGGTGGTGCCGAGGTCGATACCGACGGCGACGTCGTGGTCGCCTTCGTGCGGGGCCGGGGTTTCACCCGGCTCGTAAATCTGCAGCAGCGCCATGGTTTAGGCCCTGCCCCGCATTTGGGCGCGGCGAAAACGCGTTTCGTCGGCCAGCTTGCGCAGATACTTCAATCGGGTGATCAGCGTGCCGATCCGGTCCAGGTCCGTGCCGTGAAAGGCATCGGCTAATTCGGCTTCGCAATCGGCGATGTCGCCCTGCGCGCGGCGGGTCAAATCGCCGACCTCTTCCGCGGTTTCCGCGTCGGCCAGGGCTTCGCGCATTTCCATGGCTTCCATCAGGATCACCGGGTCGTTCAGGGCGTTACAGCCCTCTTTCAACACGTCCAATCCCATCAGATGGGCCAGATAGACCGAGCGTTTCAGCGGGTCCTTAAGCGTCTCATAGGCATCGTTCAGGCTGGTCGCCTGTTGTTGGCTCAACGTCTTCTCCCGGGTGGTGCGGGTGGCGAAACGGTCGGGGTGCAATTGGCGCTGCAATTGGAAATAGGCTTTTTCCAATGCGGCCGTATCTACCTCGAACCCGCGCGCCACGCCCAAACGCTGGAAATGATCGGCTTGGCCGGGGGCCTGCACCGCCTTGCAGCTTGGGCAGAACGGTTCACCCGACACCACCGGCCCCTGACAGGACCAGCAGGCCTGGACAATCCGTTCATCGGCGGCCGCTTGGGTCTCAGGCTTGGCCGCGCCGTCTGCTGTCGCTTGCACCAGCGTCATTTTCCTTTCTGCCGAATGCCCCGGGCGGGGCGGGAAGAACCAGGGGCCGGGAACGAGCCCCCAGCGAGAAGACGGCCTTGGGCCGATCAGATGTGGAAGGATTCGCCGCAGCCGCAGCGCCCCTTTTCATTCGGGTTGTTGAACACAAAGCCGGATTCCAGCTTGTCTTCAACGAAATCCATTTCCGTCCCGATGATGAACATCGTGGCCTTGGGGTCGATGAAGATCCGCACGCCCTTGTCCTCGATCACTTCGTCGAACTCGTTCTTATCGTCCGCGAATTCAAGGGTATAGGACATGCCCGAACAACCCTTGGTGCGAATGCCGACGCGCACGCCAGCGGACGGCTTGCCACGGCTTGCCAAGAGCGCTTTCACGCGCTCCGCGGCATGGTCCGTGATCGACATCATTTGCGGCCGTTCCATCGTCATCTTCCCGTCTTGGTCGTCTTCGTACTTCCGTATTCGGCGTCTTCCTTAACCCCGGCACACCGGGCGAGGCAAGGCCCCGCCCCCGTCCGAGGGTTCGATCAGGCGCCCTTCTTGGCCTTGTAGTCCGAAATCGCCGCCTTGATGGCGTCTTCGGCCAGAACCGAGCAGTGAATTTTCACCGGCGG
>DJHY01000212.1:5937-6105 GCA_002433335.1 Rhodospirillaceae bacterium UBA6608
TCGGCGATCTGGGTGTTCTTGATCGCGCCGGCTTCCTCGATGGTCTTGCCCTTCACCCATTCGGTGATAAGCGACGACGAGGCAATGGCCGAGCCACAACCAAAGGTCTTGAATTTCGCGTCTTCAATGATGCCTTCCTCAGACACCTTGATCTGCAGCTTCATCACG
>DJHY01000212.1:6492-6707 GCA_002433335.1 Rhodospirillaceae bacterium UBA6608
ACCGACGTTGCGCGGCTTTTCGTAGTGGTCGACGACCTTATCGCTATATGCCATTTCAAATTTCTCCTGTTCCCAAGGTTTCTTTTATCGGTCGGGGCGGCTTAGTGTTCCGCCCACTCGATCGAGGAGATGTCGATCCCCTCGTTGTGCATTTCCCAAAGCGGGCTCATCTCATGCAGCCGCTCGACTTCCTTGATAATCGTCTCGACGGCTTC
>DJHY01000008.1 GCA_002433335.1 Rhodospirillaceae bacterium UBA6608
ATGCAGGACCGGAGCGCGTCGCGACGGCCAAGCAGATCATCCGCAGCCTCAACGCCGATGCCCGGATTATCGAAGCCAATCATTCCGACGTTCCGGCGGATGCGATCCTTGATACAGGATTGTTCGATTTCGAAAAGGCGCATGACCATCCGACATGGGCCAGGGAACTGTACGGCCATGCGGACCACGTGCCGGAAACCGAGGAATACGGCATTGCATCATACGTATACCGGGCGCGTCAGCCGTTTCATCCGCAACGCATCCATGCCCTTTTGAACGGAGCGTTGCCCGGGGTCATTCGGGCCAAGGGCCATTTCTGGATAGCTAGCCGCCCGGGCTGGGTTGCCGAGTTCTCCCTGGCCGGTGCGATGTCCACGGTCAGTCCCTTGGGGACTTGGTGGGCCGTGGTGCCTAAGGATCGCTGGCCAGACACGCCCCAGGTCGCGGCCTATATGCAGGACAATTGGGCGGAGCCTTTCGGAGACCGTCGGCAGGAACTGGTGTTCATTGGTTCGGGCATCGACTGGCCTGGTCTAAAGGCGGACCTGGACGCCTGCCTGCTGCACGAGGCGACGCCCGAGAACTTGGCGGAATTCGCCGATCTGCCGGACCCGTATCCCCGCTGGCGGCGGACGGAGAACGCAGCATGACCCTGGCGAAGGTACGGCAACAAGACGTCGCGCCGGGTGGGCTCGTCCGTCAGGGCAACGACCCTAGAGCCCTGGCGCAGATCGAGGACCCAGGGGTCGCCCTGGCGATCTGGCGGCGGCGTCCGCTGACGTCTTTCCAAAACTGGATCGACACTTTGCCCGCCGATCAATTGCCGGTGTTGCGGGTCGTGACCGCAGTGGCGCAGGTCGAGTCCCTCGTCCGGGCAGCCTGCGATATCGCCGGAACGCCCTCCTGCATGGAGCGGGAACGTCTGATCGGCGATGTGGCGGCGCTGGCCGAGGCATTTCTGTCCATCATGCGCACGCCGTACCTACGGGTTCGGCTCGAACGCGTGACCGACGACGCCTGCAAGAAATTTCATCGGGATTATGTGACGGCGCGGCTAATCTGCACTTACCGGGGGGTGGGAACGCAATATGGCGATCCGGGCGAAGGGCAGGCGCCGCAATCGGTGCAGAGCGTCCCGACGGCCGCGCCGGCGATATTTCGCGGAAACCTCTGGCCCTGCTCGGGCGGTGTGGGAATCGTCCACCGCTCACCGCCCATTCTTGGCACCGGCGAAACCCGACTATTGCTGGTAATGGATCCGATCGACGATCCCGCGTCCTATCCGGAAGAGCCGGTTTCCATCCAAGCCCGGCGACACTGACCCCTAGCGGATCAGGCGGGCGTATTCGATTTTGGGACAGCGGTCCATGATGACCTTCAGGCCAGCGGCTTCGGCGCGGGCGGCCGCGGCATCGTCGCGCACGCCCAGTTGCAGCCAGACTGCCTTGATGCTTTTCGTATCCTTCAGTTCGATGGCGCGGTCGATCACGCCGCCCGCGTCCTTCGATGCGCGGAACACGTCGACCATGTCGATCGGGCCGGGGATGTCGGCCATGTCGGCATAGACCATCTGTTCCCAGATTTGATCGCCCGCCAGGCCCGGGTTGACCGGGACCACGGCGTATCCCTTGTCGAGCATGTATTTCATGACTTCGTTCGACGGCCGCACCGGATTGGCCGAGGCCCCGACCATGGCGATATGGCGCACGTCCTTCAGCAACTGCGCGATTTCTGCGTCGTCGTAAACCAGCGGGGGCAGGGCGGCGTCGGCGGTATCGGTCATGGTTTTTTCTCCTGCGGCCGGTCGGGTTCGAGCCAGTCCGGCATGGGGCGTTTTTCAAGGAAAGCGCCGACGCCGTCCTGGGCGTCGGAATGCATCATGTTCGAGACGATGGCCTCGGTCGCCAGGTCATAGGCCGCTTCCAGGCCTTGTTCGATCTGGGTGTAGAACAGCTCCTTGCCGGTTTGGATGGCCGTCGGCGATTTGCTGGCGATGGTCTGGGCCAGGTCCTCGACGGCGGCGTCCAGGGCGGTTGCCGTGACGGCGCGGTTGATCAGGCCATAGCGGGTGGCCGTGTCGGCATCAATGAAATCGCCGGTATAGAGCAACTCCAGCGCTTGTTTGCGCGGCATGTTGCGGGTCACCGCGACCATCGGGGTGGAGCAGAACAGTCCCAAATTGATGCCCGAGGTGCCGAACCGTACGCCGTCGGCGGCTATCGCCAAATCGCATTGCGCCACCAACTGACAGCCCGCCGCCGCGGCGATGCCGTGGACCTTGGCGATCACCGGCTGGGGAATGCGGGTCAGGGAGGCCATCATATGAGAGCACTGCTTAAACAGTGCCTCGACCGGGGCGCGGCCCTCCATCGCCTTCATCTCTGCCAGGTCATGCCCGGCGCAGAATGCACGCCCGTTGGCGGCGATGACCACGGCGCGGATCGAACGGTCGTGCATCAGCGCGTCCAACTGCTCCTGGATCGCGGTCATCAGGGCCGAGGACAGGGCATTGAACTTGTCCGGACGATTCAGGGTCAGTGTCGCGATGCCGTCGCGGTCGTCGCGCAGCAAAATGGCTTCATTGGCGCCGGGGGACGTGGTCTCGGTCATGGTGGCGATCCTCCGCTTTCGTTCTACGGCTGGCCGGGGGCGGCTGGCAAGCCCCGCTCGAGGGTGTGCGTGGTTGACGTTAACGTAAACGTTAAATACGGTTCCCAACCCAAGGAACATATAGGACCTGTGCTGCCCGATGACGAATACCGCACCCCAGATCACCGCCGAGGACTTTGACCGGATCATTGCCGAGGAATTGCCCTTTGCCCACGAAGTCGGCATGCGGACCGACGCGATCGAGGCGGGCAGGGCGGTTTTGCGCATGCCGGCGGATGAACGGCAGCTGCGTCCCGGCGGAACCGTGTCCGGCCCGTCGATGATGGCCCTGGCCGACGCGGCGATGTATGCGGCGGTGTTGAGCTGCCTGGGGCCTGTAAAGTTGGCGGTCACGACCAGCTTCAATGCCAACTTCCTGCATCGACCGGAACCGCGGGACCTGATCGCCGAGGCCACAATATTGAAGCTTGGCAAGCGCTTAGCGGTCATCGAAGTGTCGATGCATTCGGATGGTTTCGACGACCCGGTGGCGCATATGACAGGGACCTATTCGATCCCGCCGCGTGGCTGATCTACGCCATCGTTCAAATCTAAGGTATTATAATACCGCGTCGTTAAGCGACGGAAAATGTTGCGGTTTTCAGCTTGACTTCGGTTTATTCGGTGGCATACTCCGCCGCCTTCGGCCCCCCTTGCGCCTGAATTGCATCCGGGGCCGCGAAAGCTTTTAAGGAACGTAAACCGATGAAAACCTATTCCGCGAAACCGTCGGATGTCGAAATGGGTTGGTACGTCGTCGACGCCGAGGGCTTGGTCCTGGGTCGTCTGGCTGCGGCCATCGCCACCCGTCTGCGCGGCAAGCACAAAACGATGTTCACCCCGCATGTCGATTGCGGCGACCACATCATCGTCATCAATGCCGATAAGGTGCGCCTGACCGGCAATAAGCTGGCGGACAAGAAGTATCACTATCACACCGGCTTCCCGGGCGGCATCAAGACTCGCACCGCCGGCGGCATCCTGGGCGGCGCTCATCCCGAGCGCGTCGTCTATAAGGCCGTCGAGCGTATGATCAGCCGTAACCCGCTGGGCCGTGCGCAGATGAAGAAGCTGCACGTTTATGCCGGCGCCGAGCATCCCCATGCCGGTCAGCAGCCCCAGGTTCTGGACATTGGCGCCATGAACCCGAAAAACAAGAGGAGCGCCTAATCCATGTCCGAAGAAGTGAAGACGCTTGAGGACCTGAAGGAACTGACGGGTGCGCCGGACGTTGAAGACGCCGCCCCGGCGGAACCGGTGATCGACGAGCATGGTCGCTCCTATGCCACGGGCCGTCGTAAGAACGCCATCGCCCGCGTGTGGATCAAGCCCGGACCGGGCAAGATCGTTGTCAACGGCCGTGACGTCGACGTGTATTTCGCCCGTCCGGTTCTGCAGATGATGATCAACCAGCCGTTCGAAACCGTCGAACGCCTGGGCCAGTACGACGTGTACTGCACGGTCAAGGGTGGCGGTCTGTCCGGTCAGGCCGGCGCCGTGCGCCACGGCATTTCGCGTGCGCTGACCTACTTCGAGCCTGCCCTGCGCGGCAAGCTGAAGGCAGGCGGCTTCCTGACCCGCGACAGCCGTGCCGTTGAACGTAAGAAGTTCGGCCGCCGCAAGGCCCGCCGCAGCTTCCAGTTCTCGAAGCGCTAAAAAATACTGCAGGGCGATGGCGATGGCCGGTTGGCCATCGCCCGTCGCCAAGCACGATATCGAAAAGGCCGCTCCCCAGGGAGCGGCCTTTTCTTTTGTCTCGGTTCTGTTTCGCGGTGCCCTTACGGCGTCCGTTCAAGAAACTCCCGCAGCTTGCCGTCCCATTTATGGGCGTCGATCATCGGGCCCGCGTGGCCGTAATCGGTCGGGATTTCCACGAATTCGGCGTCCAGGCCATGGGATTTGAGCAGGTCCACTGTCGGCTGGCCGAGCGCCACGTCGACGACGCTGTCGGTGCTGGCCAGGACGTTGAGCAGGGGGGCTTTGTAGTTGGCGGCGCGTGATTTGGCGCTGGAGCCGATCCCCGCTTCGTACAGGATATACAGCGAGTTGGCGTCGAACTGCGTGGCCCAGGTCTCGGCCCGTTCCCGGAGGATTTGTTCGATCTCGTCCGGGGATTTGCCGGAATCCTTCAGATAAGCGCCGACGCCGTAGTTCTTCAGCCGGTCCATGCGGTCGGCGACCATGGCGTCATACACGCCGCCGTCCTTTTCATGGCCGTAGTAATGGCCGCCGTTCCAGCCCGGGCATTTGGCGAAATAATCGCGGATTTGCTGGGTCCGGGCGCGGGTGGTGTTGCGTTCGATCACGCCCGCGATCGGCACCAGGGCGCGCATCCGATCGGGATAGGTCGCGCCCCACAGGAAGGTCAGGTGCCCGCCGTAGGAATAGCCCATCACGGCTTTTAGCTGACCGATACCCAGGTGGTCGATCAACAGGCGCTGCGCCTCGACCATGTCGGCGGTGGTGTAGGCCGGGAAATCGGGGCCATAGGGCTTGCCCGTGGCCGGGTTGATCGAGGACGGGCCCGAGGTGCCGTAGGCCGAGCCCATCATGTTCGAGCAGACGACGAAATATCTGTCCGTATCGACGGCTTTGCCCGGGCCGACCAGGTTGTGGGCCCAACCGTCTTCATCGCCCGCAGCATGGGGGTAGTTGGTATAGCCGTGGCACAGCAGGATCGCGTTATCACCGGCGGCGTTGAGCGTTCCCCAGGTTTCGTAGGCGACGGTCAGGTCCGGCAGAACCGCGCCTGTCGACAAGGTGAAGTCGCCGGCGGCAAAGGTCTTGGATGTCGGAAGAAGCATGTTTTTAAGGCTTTCGTGGGAATAGAGAAGGGCGGGATGTTGGCAAAACTGTAAACCCGCGCCGGATCGACGATCAATGCGCATTCTTGCGCGGTCGTCCGGCTGCGCCTATACCCTGTGTCCTCCGGCGGATTGACCGCCGGGTGTTTATTTTAAACAGACGGCCAAATGGCCAGAAGGGAAGACGACCATGACCGCCAAGGTTTTCATCGATGGTGAAGTAGGGACCACAGGCTTGCAGATTAGCGCGCGCCTGGCCCGACGCGCCGATGTGGACCTGCTGCGTCTTCCCGATGAGCGGCGCAAGGACACCGCCGCCCGGGCAGAGATGCTGAACGCGGCGGACGTGGCGATCCTGTGCCTGCCCGATGCGGCGGCCAAGGAATCGGTCGCCCTGATCGATAATCCGGAAACCCGGGTGATCGATGCCTCAACCGCGCACCGGGTGGCCGAGGGCTGGACCTATGGCTTTCCCGAGATGGATGCCGGGCACGAGGCGGTGATCGCCCAGGCCAAGCGCGTTGCCAATACCGGCTGTTACGCCGTGGCCTCGGTGTCGTTGTTGCATCCGTTGGTGTCGGCGGGGCTACTGCCCGCCAATTTTCCGGCCACGATCAATGCCGTCTCCGGCTATTCCGGCGGCGGTCGGCAGATGATCGAGGCGTTCGAGGACCCGAACGCCGCGGAGCGGATCGAAGCCGCCGTGCGGGTTTACGGATTGGGCCTGGGACATAAGCATGTGCCGGAAATCCATAAGTTCTCCGGTCTGGATCATGCGCCGATCTTCGTGCCTTCGGTTGCGCGTTATCGCCAGGGCATGATCGTGCAGATTCCGGTGCCGCTGTGGTCCTTGCCGGGCGCACCCAAGGCGAAAGACCTCCAGGCCGTGCTGGCCGATCATTACGCGGGGCGCCGTTTCGTGTCTGTCGCGGGCTATGACGAAGCCCTGGGCATGAGCCAGCTGGAGCCCGAGGGCCTGAACGGCACGAACGAGCTGAAGCTGTATGTCTTCGCCAATGAGGCGACGGGACAGGCCGTGCTGACCGCCTTGCTCGACAATTTGGGCAAGGGCGCGTCCGGACAGGCCGTGCAATGCCTGAACCTCATGCTGGGTGTTGATGAGGCGACGGGGCTGGATCCGGAGTCGGGCCTGCTGAACTGACGCGAAAGGGGCTGCCGTTTGCGCCTGGATTATCTGGTCCTGGCCGCTGTCCTGGTGTTCGTGATCGTGACGACCTATTACGTCGCGGTCACGGGCATTTCGCCCATGCCGTCGTCCCGCACATCCCGCCGCAAAATCCGGGAAATTCTTAACCTCGCCGGTGTGTGCTGCATCGTCGACCTGGGGGCAGGGTGGGGCGACTTGGCGTTCTCCATCGCGGCGACCCTGCCGGATGCCGAGTTGACGGCCTATGAGCTATCGCCCTTTCCCTGGTTGGTGATGAAGGTCCGCCACGGCCTGTTCGGGCCGCGCAACGTCACGGTCGCGCGTCAGGACTTCCGCAAGGTCTCGCTGGCCGGGAACGACGCCGTGGTCTGTTATCTGTACAGCGAATTGCTGGAAAAGATGCGGCCCAAGATGGAGGCCGAACTGGCCCCCGGCACCCTGGTCGTGTCCAACGTGTTCGACATCCCCGGTTGGGAGCCGGAAGCCTTGCACCAACTGTACGATTCCCAATGCCCGCAGATTTACGTCTACCGGGTTCCGGCGCGGGGTGCTGCCTAAGGCCTAGATGTCGATGTCCTGCACGAAGCGGGCGTGTTCCTGGATGTAGTTGAAGCGCAATTCCGGCTTCCGCCCCATCAAGCTTTCCACCAGCTTGGCGGTTTCCTTGGCCTGGACCTTGATTTCAGGATCTTCGCCCGTGGGCAGGGTGACCCGCAGCAGGATGCGCTTGGTCGGGTCCATGGTCGTTTCCTTCAACTGCGCCGGGGGCATTTCACCCAGGCCCTTGAAGCGGCTGACATCGACCTTGCCGCGGCCCTTGAACATCGTCTCCATCAACTCGTCCTTATGGGCGTCGTCGCGGGCATAGGCGGATTTCCCACCCTGGCTGAGACGATAGAGGGGCGGCATGGCGAGATACAGGTGGCCGGATTCGACCAATCCCGGCATTTCCTGGAAGAAGAACGTCATCAACAGCGAGGCGATATGCGCGCCGTCGACGTCGGCGTCGGTCATGATGATGACCTTCTCGTAGCGCAGGTCGTCTTCCATGAACTTGTCGCCGATGCCGCAGCCCAGGGCTTCCATCAGGTCGGTCAGTTCCTGGTTGGCGCGCATCTTGTCGACAGTGGCGCTGGCGACGTTGAGAATCTTGCCGCGCAGGGGCAGGACGGCCTGCGATTCCCGCAGCCGCGCCTGCTTGGCTGAGCCACCGGCGCTGTCGCCCTCGACCAGGAAGATTTCGGTGCCTTCGGCGGTGTTGCGCGTGCAATCGGCCAGCTTGCCCGGCAAGCGGACCCGGCGGGTCGCCGACTGGCGCTTGGTTTCCTTGGCGGCGCGGCGCTTCAGGCGCATCTCCGCGCGCGCAATGGCGTGTTCCAACAGGGCATTGGCCTGCGCCGGATGGCCCGACATCCAGTGGTCGAAATGGTCGCGCACGGCGGTTTCGACCAGGCGATGCGCCTCGGCCGTGGACAGCTTGTCCTTGGTCTGTCCCTGAAACTGCGGATCGGAGATGAAGGCCGACATCATGATCGCGGCGCCGCCGGTGATGTCTTCGGCCTGAACCTTGGCCGCTTCCTTGCTTTTGATCAGCTCGCCATAGGCGCGAAGGCCGCGCGACAGGGCGGATTTCAGCCCTGATTCATGCGTGCCGCCCTGGGCGGTCGGAACGGTGTTGCAGTAGGACGAACAGAAGCCTTCTTCGTCCAGGGGCCAGGCAATGGCCCATTCGACTCGACCGACGCCGCCGGAGAACTTGCTTTCGCCGACGAACGGCGTGTCCGTCAGGCATTTGCGGCCTTCGAGCGAGGCCTGCAGGTAGTCGCCCAGACCGCCCGGGAAATGGAACGTCGCCTCGGCCGGGGTCGGATCGTCGGCTTTCAGCAGCTTGGGGTCGCAGGCCCAGCGGATTTCCACGCCCTTGAACAGATAGGCCTTGGACCGCGCCATGCGATACAGCGACGCCGGACGGAAGGCGCAGCGCGCGCCGAAGATTTCCGGGTCCGGGGTGAACACGACCGTCGTGCCCCGCCGGTTGTTGACCGTGCCGGCATCTTCCAATTTCGACGTCGGATGGCCGCGTTCATAGGTCTGCCGCCACAGGCGTTTGTCGCGGGCGACCTCGATGACCAGGGCCGCCGACAAGGCGTTGACGACCGACAGGCCGACGCCGTGCAAACCGCCCGAGGTTTCGTAGTTCTTGCCGGAAAACTTACCGCCCGAATGCAGGGTGGTCATGATCACTTCCAGCGCCGACTTGTCCTTGAACTTGGGGTGCGGGTCGACGGGAATGCCGCGCCCGTTGTCGCGAATCGTCAGGGAGCCGTCTTCGCCCAGGGCGACCTCGATCCGCGAGGCATGCCCGGCGACGGCTTCGTCCATGGAGTTGTCGAGAATTTCCGCCGCCAGATGGTGCAGGGCGCGGTCGTCGGTGCCGCCGATATACATGCCGGGACGGCGGCGGACGGGCTCCAGGCCTTCCAGAACCTCGATGTCCTTGGCGGTATACTCGCCGTCACCACCGTTGGAAGGCGCGGGCGCGGGTGCCGCTTGCGCGGGCTTGGGCGCGGCGGCTGCCGGGCTCGGCGCTGCGGCCGGGGCCTTCTCCGGTTGCTTTTTGGTTTCGGCGTGTTGAAATAGGTCGCTCATTCCGTATCCCGCGTCAGGTCTTATGGGGCGCTGTTCCGCGTGTTTTCATGCTCATGACAGCATCTGGGGCCGGGCGTTCCGCGCTGATGCCGACCACCCCATGCTATACCACGATGGGGTAGGGTGAATGCAATGAATTGCCATATATTGTGCTGAAATCGCTTTTCGAAAACAGGAAGAATTCGTGATGCCTCAATCCACCAATGAAGACGACACGCCGCGCGGTGAACTTGCAATCCGCACCATCGCCATGCCCGCCGATACAAACCCTTCGGGCGATATCTTCGGCGGCTGGGTGATGTCGCAGATGGACCTTGCCGGGGGAATCGCCGCCGCTCAGCGGGCAGGGGGGCGTGTCGCCACGGTGGCGGTCGATGGTTTTATTTTCCACAAGCCGGTCAACGTCGGCGACGTTCTGTGTTGCTATGCCGATGTCATTCGCGTCGGCAATACCTCGATCGCCATTCGGATCGAGGCCTGGGCCCTGCGTCAGCGTGCGAAGAACCGCCGTGTCCGCGTGACCGAAGGGATCTTCACCTTTGTCGCTTTGGACGAGGGTGGCCAGAAGCGGGCCGTGCCGCCTGAATAACCTTTCGCCGGAAGCAAAGCGCCCCCGGCCGGAGGCTGGCAGGGGGCGCGTCACCATCGGCTGCTGAATGAGGAGCGTGAAATCAGCCGACAACCATGCAGGCGTAACCGGCGGTGAACATCAGGGCCAAAGCGAACAGTTCGTGAAAGCGGGACATGGTCATGGCGATCTCCATATAAGGGGAATCTGAAACAGAACATTTGTTGAACAAAAGAGAACATAAAAAGAACATATGCGTCAACACATTTTCGTCATCGCCTTGGCGACGGGGCCTTATCCAATTAGAATCCCAGGAAATTCATGATTTTCGGTGAGGCGAAGCGATGTGTAATCCGGGTTCCAGAGCGCTTGGCGGGCTGTTCGTTCTTGTTTGGGGAATGTTCCTGTCGACCGGAGCGACCATGGCCGATGCGCCGAAGGTCCTGGCGGCCGAAGCGTCATCCAACGGCGACGGGACTTATACCGTCAGCGCGACGATCCGCCATGGAGATACGGGGTGGGATCATTACGCCGACGGCTTCGACGTGTTGGCGCCGGATGGGACGGTCCTGGCGACGCGTGTTTTGTATCACCCGCATGTGAATGAACAGCCGTTCACCCGTTCCGCATCTGACGTGCGCGTGCCGCCAGGTATCAAAGCCGTGGTCGTCCGCGCCCACGACAAGGTGCATGGGTACGGGGACAAGACCGTCACGGTTCCTTTGTCCGACAGAAAGTAGACCGGGTGCGGCTTAACTGCGCATCGCGGTCATGAAGGCCTCGCCGGAATGGGAAACGTCCCGCGCCGTCGTCTGCAGGTCCGATGCCAATCGCCCCAACCCGTTCGACAGGTCGGCCAACACCGCCATCGCTTCGTCCATCAGTGACACATCGCCAGTGATTGCGACGGTTGTATCCTGGGAGGCGGCAACGTGATGCCCGATGGTTCCGGTGGCGTCTTTCTGTCCGTTCAGAACCTGGGCCATGCCGTGGACGGTATTGACCAGATCATCCATCTTCTCGGCCACGGCAGCCATGTCGGCGGCGCTGCTGCGGACGGTGTCCTGAAGGCCCGCGATCTGCTGAGCGATCTTGCCCGAGGCGGTCTCTGACTGCTGCGCCAGGTTCTTGATCTCGCTGGCGACAATGGTGAAGCCCTTGCCCATTTCACCGGCGCGCGCGGCTTCGATCGATGCGTTCAGGCCCAGCATGCGGACCTGACCGGCGATTTCGCTGACGTTGCGGGTAATTTCGCCGATGTCCTGAGCGGCGCGGTTGGAGCCTTCCAACTGCGTAACGGCCTCGCGCAGTTCCCTGGCCAGATGGTTGACCGTCCCGATCACGCTTGATGTCTTGCTTTCCGTATTGCGTTCGGCGTCGCTCAGCGCGGTCATGGCCGATTTCAGACTATCCGCGGCGGCGGAGATGTCCGATATGCCGGCCCCGACCTTGCCGCAGGCCTCGGCGGCGGAGGTGCAGTGACGGTCCAATTCATTGGCGGCCCCGGATAATTCGCCCGACGCGGCCCCCAGGCGCCCGACGGCCCCCTGAACGCTGGTCTCGAACTGTTCCATCAGCGCGGCGCGCCGCCGCTCAAACCGTTCCCGCTCGAAAATACGGGCCAGTTGCGACGAGACGTAGGTCATGATTTCCAGCGAGGTCTCATCAAGCAGTCCGGCCTGACGACCGTAGAATTCGGCTACGGCGACGCATTCGCCGTCCAACAGCACGGGAAAGCCGAAGAAACCGCGCACATCGTTGCGGCCGGCGGCATCGGCGCGCAGAAACTGGGTCAGGACGGTCACGTCCTCGACCGCGCGGGCTTCGCGCGTTTCGGCGATGATGCCGATCAGGCCCTTGCCGCGCTCGAACACCGTATCCTCGCTAAGTTTCATGAACTCGGCAATGGCCGTGGGGTCTAGCTCGGGATCCAGGCGCCAGACCTTGTCGGAGATGTACTGTGGGGAATCGTCACCGTCTTGGGCATACAAATGCCCGATCGGCCATCCGGTGAATGTGCAGACTTCTTCAAATACCTGCTCCAGCGCGGTCGCGCGGAGGAGGGCGGCATCATCTGCGACGGCCGAGACTCTATTCAGAAGGCTGAGAATATCCGCAAGTTTATGCGGTGAAGAGCCGCCATTCGCAGAGGTTTTCTGGGGAAAGGCAATCAATCTGGCGAGCATGGCAACGGGTCCTTTGCATGCGTCAGAAAGTCTCTGATGCCCGTTGATCCGCCATCGTTGACGCGGGTTCCGTGAGGCTCCCTGCGGTCGTTCCCGGCGCGAAGCGACGGGAGAATCCCTTGCTTGGCGCCTGTCGCTTCCCGGCATTGGGCCTGCGTGTGATCTATAAAAATCTTATTTGAAAAATGTTGCAGCGCACAACGTCAAAGTGATCCGAACGGGGGATTTTTTGCGCGTTTCGATGTGGATAACTTGAATTAAGTTTATACACCTAATTTATTGTAAATAAACGATTATAACTTTCGTATAGGGTGGGTGTCGGGCCCAGCCGAAAGGCCCTGACATTGCCCCCGCGACCCGTCTATTGCGTTGCACAAATAGTGACCTAAGAAGGGTTTATCTTGTGACCAATGTCATTTGATCGCCATGATCGGGTTTCTAGACTGCGCCCGCCGGTCGGACGTCATCTTGCGCCGCCGGGTACGCTATCGAACAGCAGCGAAGGAGTTTCTTCCCGATGCGCCGTATTACTTTCATGTTCATTCTCGCCCTGTCGCTCTCCCTGACGACCTTGGGGGCCGCACGAGCCGACGACACCTATAGCCAAGACGAAATCATGGCCAAGGCCAAAGGGTTCTTCGGCGCGACGACTAAGGGCCTGGCGGAAGCGATCCAGAAAGTGTTCGAAGACCAAGGCAAGCCCAATGCCATCATCTTAGGCGAAGAGGCCTCGGGCGCGATCGGCGTCGGCCTGCGCTATGGCAACGGCATGTTGGAGCGGAAAGGCGGCGGCTCGCAGAAGGTCTATTGGCAGGGGCCGTCCATCGGCTTTGATTTCGGCGGCAACGCGTCGAAGGTCTTCACCCTGATCTACAATTTAGGCAGTACGGAAGCGCTGTTTCAGCGCTACCCGGGCGTCGACGGCAGTTTCTATGTCGTGGCCGGGCTAGGGGTGAACTATCAGCAGGCGGGCAAGGTCATTCTGGCCCCGATCCGCACGGGCGTAGGCCTGCGGGCAGGCGCCAGCGTTGGCTACCTGCATTATTCCAAGGAACATTCCTGGATCCCGTTCTAAGCGAACGGACGAAAGCCTACATTTCCTCTTCGGCCGTGCGTTGATGCTCCAGGCGTCGGCGCACGGCTTCTTCCGTGGCGCCCAGGCCGGACAGGACGCGCCCTGCCAGTTGCAGGCTACCCTCGACGGTTTCCGGAACCGCCGTATTGGCCCCGGCGTCGACAAGGCGCATGGCATGCCCCTTGTCCCTGGCCCGGGCATAGATCGGGACTTCCGCCCAGGTCCGGCGAATTTCACCGACGATCCGTTCCGCCGCCGCCGGGTTGTCCATGGTCAGGACCACCGCCGCGCAAGTGTCGATATGGGCGCGTTTCAACATATCCAGGCGGGACGCATCGCCATAGAACACCGGCAGATTGTCTTTCCGTCCTTGGGCGACGTGCATGGCGTCGGTATCCAGGGCCAAGTAGGGAATGGCCTCGGCCTGCATGGTATTGGCCAGGGTGCGTCCGAACCGTCCGAACCCGGCCAGGATGACGTGGCCTTCCAATTCCTCGACGGCGGCGAGCGAACCGTGATGGGCGCGTGTCGTGGCGGCTTTTTCCATCCGGGTCGCGACCTTGGCCGCGACGGAGGCGATCAGCGGCGTGACCAGCATCGTCAGACCGGCGACGATCAGCATGAACTGCCCGATTTCAACGGGAATGAGGCCCAGGCTCATCGCCAGGCCGACCACGATAAACGCGAATTCACCCCCTTGGCCCAGCAGTAACCCTGCCTCCAACGCGGTATAGCGGGGCAGACCGAACGCTACGTACAGGCCGCCGGTGACTAGGGATTTGACCGCGAACAAGCCGATCACCGACAGCGGAATCCACAACGGCTCGTCGCCGACCACGCGCCAGTCGATCCCCATGCCGACGGACATGAAGAACAGCCCCAGCATCAGGCCTTTGAATGGTTCGATATCGACTTCGATCTCGTGGCTGTAC
>DJHY01000009.1:0-7308 GCA_002433335.1 Rhodospirillaceae bacterium UBA6608
CGACCACGCGCCAGTCGATCCCCATGCCGACGGACATGAAGAACAGCCCCAGCATCAGGCCTTTGAATGGTTCGATATCGACTTCGATCTCGTGGCTGTACTCGGTTTCCGCCAGCAGCAGACCTGCCAGGAACGCGCCCAGGGCCATGGACAGCCCGGCGAAGCCGGTGATCGCGGAAATACCGATGACGGTCAGCAGAACCGCCGCCATGAACATCTCGGGACTTCTGGTTTGGGCGACCACACGCAGGGCAGGGCGCAGGATCAACCGCCCGACGCCGTAAATCACGCCGATCGTCAGGGCCGCCTTGCCCAAGGCGAGCGCCAGTTCCAGGCCGATGCCGCCTTCCGTGTCCTTGCCCAACACGCCGACGATGAACAGGATCGGCACGACGGCCAGGTCCTGCATCAACAGGATGGAAAAGCTCGACCGGCCTAAGGGCGTGCCCAGGCAGCGCCGTTCCATCAGCAACTTCATGACGATTGCCGTCGATGATAGGGCCAGGCAGGACCCCAGCACGATCGAGGCCGGCACGGTGTTGCCGAAACCATGCGCGATCAATCCGATGATGGTTCCGGTCAGCAGGATTTGAAGACTTCCCAGGCCGAACACCAATCGGCGCATGGCCCAAAGGCGTTCCAGCGACAATTCCAGACCGATGGTGAACAACAGGAAGATGACGCCCAACTCGGCCAGCGCCTGCACCCCGGAGATATCCGCGATCACCGCCGTTTGCAGAAAGGGAAGCTTGTCCGCCAACAGGCCCAACCCGAACGGCCCGATCACGCCTCCGACGACGAGGTAGCCGAGGACAGGGCTGATCCGGAATCTGTGAAACAGAGGAACCATCACACCGGCGGCGATCAGGAAGATGATCGCTTCCCGAAGGTGGGGGATGGTCGCGTGCGATTCCATTCGGCGGGGTCCTTTGGCGAAGGCTTCAAAAGTGACCGGGCCCGGACGCTGAACTCGGCGGAAAATATATGCAGGTGAACAGGTTAGAGAACCCGTCTCAGTTTGAAAATAGCTTCCGTGTGTTACCACTGTGGGGAAGTTCGCGAATTATTACGCCTTCGGGCTAGGGTGCGGCCTTGCGGAACAGGGTCCTGGCCTGCAATCTTTTCCCAGCAAAGACAAATGCGCCCGTGAATGCCCGGCGATGACCCGCCGGAGAAGACACTCCGGGCGAATAGTGGGAGGAAACCTCAATGGAATACAGACTTCTGGGACGCACCGGGGTGAAGGTGTCGCAACTGTGCTTCGGCACCATGTCGTTCGGCGCGGAAGCCGACGAAGCGACGTCCAAGGCGATGTACAAGCGGGTGCGCGACCTGGGCATCAATTTCTTCGATTGCGCCGATGCCTACACCAAGGGCCGGGCCGAGGAAATTCTGAGCGGCCTGATCAAGGGTGAACGCGACGATCTGGTCATCACGTCCAAATGCTTCAATAACATTCGCGGCGACATCAATTCGGGCGGCGGCAATCGGCGCCACGTGGCCAAGGCGGTCGAAGATTCCCTGAAACGCCTGGGCACGGACCGCATCGACGTGTTGTTCATGCATCGCTTCGACAAGGAAGCCCCGCTTGAGGAAGTCCTGCGCGGTCTTGAAGACGTCGTCCGCGCCGGCAAGGTTCTGTACATCGGTGCGTCCAACTATGCCGCCTGGCAGGTCGCCAAGGCCCTGGGCATTTCGGACAAGAACAATTGGACCCGGTTCGATGTGATCCAACCCATGTACAACCTGGTCAAGCGTCAGGCCGAGGCGGAAATCTTCCCGCAGGCCATGGCCGAAGGCATGGGCGTCATCACCTATAGTCCGGTCGGCGGCGGCATGCTGTCGGGCAAATACGGCCCCGGAAAGCGCCCGGACCAAGGCCGGATCATGGATCAGAAGAACTATTCCGACCGCTACGCAAACGATTGGATGTTCGACACCGCGGGCCGATTCACCGAATTCGCGGAAAAGCAGGGCCTGCACCCGGTCACCCTGGCCGTGGCCTGGGCGGCGGCCCATCCGGCGGTGACGGCCCCGATTGTCGGCGCGCGCCATACGGAACAGCTGGAGCCGTCGTTGAAGTCGCTCGAGGTCAATATGACCCAGGATTTGTGGGAGGCCGTCGCGGCCCTGTCCCGCACGCCGGCCCCGGCGACCGACCGGGACGAGGAATACGAGCCCGTCAAGGTTCGCGGCTGAGGCCCCCATGGCGCCGGGCGGAATTCCAATCACGGAGGACGGCGCGGCGCCGTTGGAGATCAAGGTCGACGGCCTGCACAAGGCTTTCGGCGAGCACCGGGTTCTGACCGGGATCGACTTGTCCGTCCCGCGCGGCGCGATGTTGGCGCTGGTCGGTGGGTCGGGCTGCGGAAAGACGGTGCTGCTCAACCATATCCTGGGAAGGTTGGAGCCGGACCAGGGCAGGGTGCTGGTTGCCGATCATGACCTGGATGGCGCGCCGTTGGTCGATCTGGGGGAACTGGAAACCACGGAAGCTGATCGCCTACATACTCACTGGGGCATGGTGTTCCAGAAGAATGCGCTGTTCTCCGGCACCGTGTTCGACAATCTGGCGCTTTGGCTGGTCGAGGTCCGCGGCATGGCCGAGGCCGCGGTCGTGCCGATTGCCCGCCGGGTGCTGGATGCGGTGGAGCTGGCCGATGACGACGATTTTCTGAACACGGACGTCAACGACCTGTCCGGCGGCATGGCCAAGCGCCTGGCTATTGCCCGGGCATTGGCGATGGAGCCGGAGGTCCTGTTCTATGACGAGCCGACGACCGGCCTCGACCCGACCACGGCGGCGAATATTCACGACCTGATCGCCGCCACCCACAACGCGCCGACCCATAGCGGCGGGCAGCGAACCACGGTGATTGTGACCCACGATAAGGACCTATTGCAGCGGCTTCAGCCACGCACGGTCATGCTGCATGAGGGAAAGGTATTCTTCGACGGGCCGTTCGCCGATTTCGCGGCGTCTTCGTCGCCGATCATCCGGCCTTATTTCGACCTGATGCCGGTTCTGCACGGCCGGGCCATGGATCCCCGCGACCTGCCGCCTCCGGGACACGAAGGCTAGCAGCGCTTTTTCGCTTTGCTCGAAGAAAATTGGGGGCCTGTTCCCGAAGCAACAGAGCCCCCCCAAGCCTTTTCACCAAGAAAATTGGGGGCCTGTTGCCGTAGCAACAGAGCCCCCAAGTCTGGCGCGTAAAACTGGTTACGCACCCGTATCCGGAATTCGGATGATGATTACGAGGAGTAGTACATCATGAATTCGACCGGATGCGGGGTGTGTTCGAAGTTGTAGATTTCTTCCCACTTCAGGGACATGTAACCGTCGATCGCGTCGTCGGTGAAGACGTCGCCCTTCTTGAGGAAGTCGCGGTCGGCGTCCAGGGCCTGAACGGCATCGCGCAGCGAACCGCAGACCGTCGGCACACCGGCCAGCTCTTCCGGCGGCAGGTCGTACAGGTCTTTGTCCATGGCGTCGCCCGGGTGGATCTTGTTCTGGATGCCGTCCAGACCAGCCAGCATCATGGCCGAGAAAGCCAGATACGGGTTGGCGGTGGCGTCCGGGAAGCGAATTTCCACGCGCTTGCCCTTCGGGCTGCCGGAGTAGGGGATACGGCAGGAGGCCGAGCGGTTGCGGGCCGAATAGGCCAGCAGAACCGGGGCTTCGAAGCCCGGGATCAGGCGCTTGTAGGAGTTGGTCGACGGGTTGGTGAAGGCGTTGAGGGCCTTCGCGTGTTTGATGATGCCGCCAATGTAGTACAGGCAGGTTTCCGACAGGTCGGCATAACCGGATCCGGCGAAGGTCGGCTGACCGTCTTTCCAGATCGACTGGTGGGTGTGCATGCCGGTGCCGTTGTCACCTGCGACCGGCTTCGGCATGAAGGTAGCCGTCTTGCCGTAGGTGTTGGCGACCATCTGGGTGCAGTACTTGTAGATCTGCACGTTGTCGGCAGCGCGGACCAGGGTATCGAAGGCCATGCCCAGTTCGTGCTGAGAGGCCGCGACTTCATGGTGATGCTTGTCCATGGTCAGGCCCATTTCCTGCATCACGCTGACCATTTCGCCGCGCAGGTCGTGGCAGGAGTCAACCGGCGGAACCGGGAAGTAGCCGCCCTTGACGCCCGGACGGTGGCCCAGGTTGCCTTCTTCGAAGATCGTGCCCGTGACATAGGGACCTTCTTCGGAGGTGAACTCGTAGGAGCACTTGTTCATCTTAACGTCGTAGCGGACGTCGTCGAACACGAAGAATTCCGGCTCGGCGCCGAAGTAGGCGGTGTCGCCGATGCCCGTGGTGCCCAGGTAAGCTTCGGCGCGCTTGGCGATGGAACGCGGGTCGCGCTCGTAGCCCTGGCCGGTGACCGGGTCCAAAATGTCGCAGTTCAGGATCAGGCAGGGCTGAGCCGAGAACGGGTCCATGACGGCGGAGCTGGCGTCGGGGATCAGCGCCATGTCGGACTCGTTGATGGCTTTCCAGCCGGCGATGGAAGAACCGTCGAACATGATGCCGTCTTCGAATTCCGCCTCGGTGACGAACGAAGAAACCATGGTCAGGTGCTGCCATTTACCGCGCGAGTCGGTGAAACGCAGGTCAACGAACGGAATTTCGTTGTCCGTGACGTACTTAACGACTTCCGCCGGTGTGTTCAGATCCAAGCTCATATTCGCTTCCTTTACTTGACTAGGTGTCGAGATGAATTTGCAACGCGCTGAGTACTTGCCTCCCTGGCGCGCCGGCGTTGGCGCCGGCGGGGACCGGACGGCTAGATTGCTTCTGACCCACGTTCGCCCGTGCGTACGCGGATCGCTTCTTCCACGGGGATGATGAAAATCTTGCCGTCGCCGATCCGGCCGGTTTGTGCCGTCTGTTGGATGGCCTCGACAGCCGGGCCGACCATGTCGTCATCGACGACCAGTTCGATTTTCACCTTTGGCAGGAAATCAACCACATACTCGGCCCCACGATAGAGCTCGGTATGGCCTTTCTGACGGCCGAAGCCCTTGGCCTCGACCACTGTGATCCCTTGCAGGCCCACCTCGTGGAGGGCCTCCTTCACCTCATCGAGCTTGAACGGCTTGATGATGGCTTCGATTTTTTTCATCGGTTCATTTCCCTTGGGGTTTTCCCCCCTCCAGAAGAGTCGGATTGAATTCGGGAAGCCGCCGTGTTCGGCGCGACAGCCTTCCTTTCCTCGTCCGCCCCTCTATAGCAGGAGGCGTGCCAATTCCGGGCGCAGATAAAAATCCGCCCGATTCAAGGAGTTATGGTGCAATTTTGGGAGGGGAAGTCAATCGTTCCGAGGTGTTTAGTGATGAAAAAAACACCAATTGCTCAAACATTAGGCATGGAAAAAGAGCATGCCGGAATGGGCGTCATTTTCAGGCCCGTAAAGGCGGTCTCAATAACGGGAAACGGCGGCACGAAGATCGCGCCGCCGCCTTACTGATACCCGCTTGGAGAGCTTGAAAAGCCTTAGTCGCTCAGGCATTCCCGAATGCGCTCCATGGCCTTCAGGATGTTCTCCTTCGAATTGGCGTAGGAAAACCGGATATAGCCTTCGCCATGGGCGCCGAAGCTGGTGCCGGAAATGATCGCGACCCCGGCCTCGTTCAACAGCTTGTTCTGCAGTTCCATGGACGACAGGCCCGTGCCCTCGATATTCGGGAAGGCATAGAACGCGCCGCCCGGTTCGGCGCAGCGAAAGCCCGGAATCTGGTTCAATTCGCGCAGAATCACTTTACGGCGTTCGTCAAAAGCCTTGACCATCTCGGTAACCGCGTCCTGCGGCCCGTCGAGGGCCGCGATGCCCGCGAATTGAGCAGAGGCGTTGACGCAGGAATTGCAGTTGATGGCCAGGCGCGTCACCGGTTCGACCATCGATTTCGGCCAGACGCCATAGCCCATGCGCCAGCCGGTCATGGCATAGGTCTTGGACCAGCCGTCCAGCAGGATCACCCGGTCGCGCAGGTGCTCGTATTCCAGCAGGCTGACGTGCTCGCGCCCGTCGTACAGCATCCGGCAATAGATCTCGTCGGACATAATCGTGACGTGCGGGTGCTTCATCAGCCCCTCGGCCAGCTTGTCCATTTCCTCGCGCGGCACGGCCCCGCCGGTCGGGTTGGCGGGCGAATTCAGGATGATCAGCCGCGTCGCCGGGGTGATCAGGCTCAACACTTCCTCGGCCGAGAACGCGAAGCCCTTGTCTTCGTGCAGCGGCATCGGCACCGGCTTGGCGCCCGTGAACTTGATGACGCTCTCGTAGATCGGGAAGCCCGGGTTGGGATAGATGATCTCGGCGCCCGGCTCACCCAGGGCCAACACGGCGAAGAACATGGTGACCTTGCCGCCCGGCACGATGATCACGTCCGCGGGGTCGACCTTCACCTTACGATGGCGTTCGATGTCGCGGACCACGGCTTCGCGCAGTTCGGGGATGCCGTTGGCCGGGGTATAGCCGTGATGGCCGTCGCGCAGCGCCTTGATGGCGGCCTCGACGATATGGTCCGGGGTTTTGAAATCCGGCTGGCCGATCCCCAGGTTGATGATGTCCTTGCCCTGGGCGGCGAGGGCGTTGGCCCGGGCCAGAACTTCGAACGCGCTTTCCGTGCCCAGACGCGACATGGCGGCGGCCATTTGAACCATGGATGTGAACTCCGCTTGATGTTTCTTGTGTTTATGGACCTGTGCGGTCCGTTTCAGGTTGCCGCACTGTATGGTACAGGGCGGGAAGGAGGCAACGGCGATGAATGAAACGAACCTGACGGCGGCGGGCAACCTGTTCGCCGACCTGCCCGATGGCAAGGGGCAGGAAGTCTTCACCCGGCTGGCCCAGGGCGGGGCCTTTCGGTTGGAGCGCATCGTCTCGACCGGGCAGGCTTCGCCGCCGGGAGAATGGCCAGACAACTGGTACGACCAGAACGACGCCGAATGGGTGATTCTGCTGTCCGGCGCGGCCGACTTATTGATCGAGGGCGAGGCCCAGGCGCGACACCTTGAACCCGGCGATTTCCTGCTGCTTCCGGCCCGTTGCCGCCACCGGGTCGAGGCCACGGCGGCGGGCCGGGAAACGGTCTGGCTGGCGCTGCACTTCAGCCCCGGCGAAGCGGCGGAATCAGATTAATCGGCAACCGCTCACGCATGGCTTGACGCGGGCCGGACAGAGGATTACACAAGGCGCTCTTTCGCGGGCCGCGCTTTCCAAAACAGCGGCCCCAGTGGTCCCACAAAGGGGCCCGAATGGTGGCTGTAGCTCAGTTGGTTAGAGCATCGGCTTGTGGTGCCGAGGGTCGTGGGTT
>DJHY01000009.1:7640-8257 GCA_002433335.1 Rhodospirillaceae bacterium UBA6608
TCCCATCAGCCACCCCATTTCCTCCCTTATCTAATGTTTCCCATGGTCACGGGCGGCGGGCTGCGTTTAAGCTGCCTGCCATGGCGCGGCGGTTCCGTCGCGCGTTCAAACAAAAACCAAGCCAAGACCCCAAAAAAGACCAAGGAAACATTCCATGTCCAACGATGCCTCGGCCGCTGCGGCCGGTGATCTTTCACCTGAACATCAGGATTTGGCCGTGCGCCTGTGGGCGGCGCGGCGGGACGGCGGGAGCGTCGATCCCACGGGCGTGACGCCCCCGGCCGACAAGGCCGCCGGTTACGCCGTGCAGGCCGTCGTGTTCGCGCAAAGCGGCGAGGCTGTGGGCGGCTACAAGATCGGCTCGTCCAGCAAGGAATCTCAGCAGAAGTTCGGCACCGACGAGCCCTGGGTGGCGGCGATCCCGCGCTCCCTGGTGATCGAGGGCCCGGCGACGATGACCATCGACCCGGCCCATACCCCGGCGCTGGAAGGGGAATTCGCCTTTCGCTTGGGCAATGACCTGCCGCCGCGCGACGAAGCCTATACCCTGGACGAAGTGAAGGCCGCGGTCGACCTGGTCGCCGGGGCGATCGAGCTGGTCGGCACCCGCTATGTCG
>DJHY01000125.1:0-295 GCA_002433335.1 Rhodospirillaceae bacterium UBA6608
GGAGTTTATCCCGCATGCGCGAACAACGCTATGACGATGGCTGCTTGGGGCAAAGCGCGGCGCCCAGGATCGGGCCGAAATTGGGCGTCTGTACAATCACCGCACAGTCGAGGGGCACGCCATCGGAAGCGGGCGGAACGGCAAAGGATTTGTTGCCGCCCGGCCATTTCCCAAGGGGCTGCAGGTCCCGGACGATATGTCGGCTGACCAGGGTCTTGCCGTGGTTCTCGCCGTTGGCGACCTCGGTCGTGGCTTCGTTGATGAAGCGGACCAACAGGACGTCGGCCTCGACCCT
>DJHY01000125.1:619-2515 GCA_002433335.1 Rhodospirillaceae bacterium UBA6608
GCAGTGCCGTTTACGGTAACCTTCAACCCGCGATCGGATCGTTGGACGGAGACCTTGGCCTTTCGTGATGAGCGTACTTGCCGGATCGCCCGCGTGACTTCGTCGCGGCGAGAACCGATGGCTTGCAGTTTGCCGTCGATGACCATCTGCGGGGTATAGACACCAGATTGCCCCCGGATCGCGTTGTTGTAACGGCGTTGCCGGTCCGTATGCGCGGGGGATGAGAAGGGGTCTTTCCACCGCCCGTGCCAGAGGTAGTTGAGGCTATCCCAGTAATCGACGTGGAATTCCAACGCGACGATGCCCGGCTGATCCGCCAGATCGCGTAAGAACGCCTCGGCCGGCGGGCAGGAATAGCACCCCTGCGAGGTGAACAGTTCGACCACGACGGGCGCGTCGGCCCGCGCCCCGACCGTGGCGGCGCGGGGCTGCCCGGTGATGGCCGTCACTGCAATAATCATGGCTGCGAATATAAGATGTTTCATGGTTGCTTTCCCGAAGTTCGAATTGATGATCGGGAACGCGCAAAACACTGTCAAATAACGGCTTTTTGAGGTACCCTCAAATAATGGTGAGCCAAGTTCACAATTCTGGATCGGATCTTCCGCGCGCGACCACGCTGGGCGAAAAGCTCATTCGCGAGGCGCGTCAGGCATTGGCCAATCCCGGCCAATCGTCCGGCGGTTGGACGGTTGAGGATCAGGTTGATCTGTCGACGGTCGATCTGGGCGGCGGTAACAAAGCCGTGAACCTTGCTCGCGGGGCGCAATTGGCCGACGAATTCCGTTCAGCCGCGCCCGAAGACATGGCGGAAAAGCTCGATCAGGGCTTGGCCGAGGGAAGCCGTATCGGCCTCCTGTTCCGCAGTGTGTTCCAAAGCCTGTTCGCCGCCCGGCGCTTCTGATCCATCGAAATCGCAGAAATCGACCAAACCTGACTTTCGGCAGGCTTGACGTTTTGTGCTGCCTTTGGCACGAGAAGGCGCGCTAATCGGGCGTTTCCGGCAAGGGGCTTCGGCATGGACACCGAACACAATCATTCTGCGACCTCTGCTTCGGCGGCGAAGGAAAGCATGTTTCCTTTGATACGCTTGGTATCGCGGCCCATGGCTATTGCCTTGGCGCGCACGCCGGTAACACCCAATGCGGTGACGATCACAGGAATCGCCTGCGGTCTTGGCGCGGCTTGGTGTTTTCTGCACCAGGGTTTGGAATGGGGCGGCATCGGCGCGGTCTTGTTTTTCGTGTCCTACCTATTGGACAACGTCGACGGCGATCTGGCGCGGCTGAAAAAGATGAGTTCCCGGTTCGGCGCGGCGCTGGACGATATCGGCGATTGGCTGGTCCATTTCGCCTTCTTCCTGGCCGTCGGCTATCAGATGACACAAACCACCGGTCAGCCGCTTTGGGCTTGGCTGGGCGTTGCTGCGGCGTTGGGAGGAACGATCAATTCGGTCCTGCCGCTGTTTCAGCGGGCCACGCCGGATGCGGAAGAGGTCGCGAGCTTCGCCGACATGGCGGCCGACGCCAGTTGGCTGGACCTCGTCGGCTTCTTCTTTCGCGGCCTGGTCAAAGCCGATTTCTGGCTGATCGTCCTGGGGCTGGCCCTGGCGGACATGCTCTGGGTGTTGCTGCCCGCCGCCGCAATCGGCGCCCAGGTGTTCTGGATGCTGATGCTGCGCAAGTCGCTGCGGACGATTCACACCTGAGTCTGATTTAGGCGCGCTTTTTCGTCGGTTTCTTCTTCAGATACGGGGCCAGATATTCCCCGGTGAAGCTGCCCTTGGTCGCGGCCACGTCCTCGGGCGTGCCCTGGGCGACCAGCTTGCCGCCTTTGATACCGCCTTCGGGCCCCAGGTCGATGACCCAGTCCGCGGTCTTGATGACCTCCAGGTTG
>DJHY01000125.1:2819-2942 GCA_002433335.1 Rhodospirillaceae bacterium UBA6608
GGTCTTGATGACCTCCAGGTTGTGTTCGATCACCACCACCGTGTTGCCCTGTTCGACCAGGGCGTGCAGGACCTCCAACAGCTTGCGCACGTCGTCGAAGTGCAGGCCGGTGGTCGGCTCGTC
>DJHY01000016.1:0-7097 GCA_002433335.1 Rhodospirillaceae bacterium UBA6608
TTGTGTGACGACGGCGGGATCGTCGGGGTGCAGGCGGACCGAGGCCCCGGCGCTGCCGGACGGCAGCGCCCACCAAGCGACCCAACCCAGGACGACGATCACGACCGAAGCAGTCATCGCGATCACGATGCGTTTTCTGTTCATGATCGATTTGTCGCCGGGGCGGGCCGGGGCCGTCAACCCCGGCCCGTGCAGGCCTTGGAAACCGGGCGGATAGTCGCCCGGTTTCAATGTCAGCGCCGGGCGAAAACGGTGGTCGATCCGTCGGCCTGGAACAACAGAACGTCGTAGGGTTGCGGGTCGGGTCCTTCCATCCCCGGCGAGCCGATGGGCATGCCGGGCACGGTCAGTCCCTTGGCCTTGGGCCGCTCGGCCAACAGGCGGGCGACGTCCTGGGCCGGAACGTGGCCTTCGATCACGTAGCCGTCGACGACCGCCGTATGGCAGGACTGCAACTCTTCGCCCACGCCCGTCATCTTCTTGATGGTCGTTAGGTCCTCAAGGTCGACGGTCTTAACCGAATGGCCGTTGGATCGCATATGGTCGACCCAGCCGCCGCAGCATCCGCAATAGGGGGATTTATAGACCGTGATCTCGGCGGCGGATGCCGCCAAGGGGGCCAGGGCGATCATCAAGGTCAGCATGGCGGCCATCAAGCGGCCGATGCGTCGGTGCATGGTTTTCTCCATGATCAGAACCAGAAACTGACGCCGGCGACGAAGCGCAAGGCATCGATGTCTTCGCCGTCGTCCCTGGCGAAGTTGGCCGTGGCGCCGAACTTTCGTTCGTAAACCAGACCGATGTAGGGCGCGAATTCGCGTTTGAACTCGTACCGCAGGCGTAGCCCGGCCTCGACCTTGTTCAGCCCCGCGCCCGAATGAATGCGGCTGTCCTCGGAAAAAGCCAAGTCGGCTTCGACCTTCGGCTGAAGGACCAAGCGTTGGGTCAGCAGCCAATCCAGTTCGGCTTCCAGCCGGGCGGAAACGTCGCCCGTCTCGCTGACGAACAGATCGGCGTAGGTTTCGACGAAATGTTTGGCCAAACCTTGAACGCCCAACACGGCATAAGTTCGGTCCGGGTCGGGGCGCAGGTCGTGCCGCAACCCGGCATTCAGGTCGAAGAAGTCCGAGATCGGTCGCCGGTAGAGAAGCTGCATCTCGGCTTTCTCCAGCCGTTTGCCGATGGGGTTTTCGCCCTTGGCTTTAAACGCCACGCGGTGGTCGTCGTTGCCGATCCAGGCATTGGCGTCCCAAACCAGAAGGTCATTGCCGTCACCGGTCCGATACTCGAGCTTGTCCGCCTGGACATGCCAATAGATGGCGTCGTCCATGTCGGCGGCCTGGGCAGTGCTGAGGGGGAGCAGGGCCAGCGCCGCGGCCAACAGGTGCTTGCGGATGTTCATCGAACGACCTCCGCCGTTTCCCGTTCGACCACGACCTTGCGGAACATGCCCGTGGCCATGTGGTACATCAGGTGGCAATGAAAGGCCCATTGGCCTTCGGCGTCGGCTTCAATATCGGCCTCGACCGTTTTGCCCGGCGCGATCGAGATCGTGTGCTTGGCCGGGTTGTATTTGCCCGATCCGTTATCCAGGATCTGCCACATGCCGTGCAGATGCATGGGATGGGTCATCATCGTTTCGTTGATGAACTTGAAGCGCACGCGCTCGCCGTATTTCAGGCGAATAGGCTCGGCGTCGGAATATTTCACGCCGTTGATCGACCACATGTAGCGTTCCATGTTGCCGGTCAGGCGCACCTCGATCTCCCGCGCCGCCAGGCGGTCCGGGTAAAGCGGCTTGATCGCCTTCAGATCGGCATAGGACAGGAACTTACCGCCCGCTGCCGCCTTCGGCATCAAGCCGCTGCCGGGCAACTAGAACGGATCCGGCTTGTCCATTTGCATGCCTGAACCATGTCCGGCATGAGCGTCGTGCGACATGCCCTGCATCACCGTGCCGTCGGGCATGGTGTGCCTGGCCCCGCCATGACCCATGGTGTCGTGGCCCATGGCGCTGTGATCCATGGTTCCGGTGTTCATGTTCCCATGATCCATGCTCCCGTGATCCATTCCGGCGTGACCGGCCATGTCGGCCATGGTCAGGTATTGCTTCGGGCGGTTGGGCGGCAGGTCCGCGGCCATGCCTGCCTGCGGGGCCAAGGTGCCCCGGGCGAAGCCGGTGCGGGCCATGCTTTCGGCCAGGATCGAAAACGGTTTGGCTTCCGTCGGGCGGACGATCACGTCGTATGTTTCGGCCACGGCGATGCGGAACTCGTCGACCGGCACAGGCCGTACGTTGTTGCCGTCGGCCTGCACCACGGTCATCTTCAACCCCGGAATGCGGACGTCGAAAAACGTCATCGCGGCGGCGTTGACGAAACGCAGGCGCACACGCTCACCCGGTTTGAACAGGCCGGTCCAGTTCTGATCCGTGTTCATCCCATTCATCAGGAATACGTATCCCGAGACGTCGGCGATATCGGACGGCAGCATCCGCATGCTGCCCCAATCCATCCGATCGGACAGGGTCGCCCCCAGGCCCTTGGACTTGGCCTCGTCGATCAGATCGCCCAGCGTGCGGCGCTGATAGTTGTAGTAATCAGCAGACATCTTCAGGTTCGACAGAATCTTCATCGGACTGTCCGTGGGGTGCCAATCCGACAGCACGATCACGTATTCGCGGTCGAACCGGAACGGCTCGCGCGCCTTCGGCTCGATTACCATCGCGCCGTACATGCCGACCGCTTCCTGCCCGCCGGAATGACTGTGATACCAATAGGTCCCGGCCTGTTGCGTGGGGAAGCGATAGGTAAAGGTCTCCCCCGGCTTGATCCCCGGAAAGCTGATGCCCGGCACGCCATCCTGCTGATAAGGCAGGATCAGGCCGTGCCAATGGATCGAGGTGTCCTCGGACAAGGTGTTGGTGACGTTGATCGTCAGGTCCTCGCCTTCCTTGAACCGCAGGACCGGCCCCGGGACGGTGCCGTTGATGGTCATCGCCGTCTGGTTCTTTCCGGCGACGTCGATGGTCGCCTTGCCGATGGTCAGGTCATATGTCCCGGCCCAGGCTGCGGGCGGGGCCGAAGCCGCGAAAAACGCGGCCAGGGCTGCCCAGAAAATACGTTTCATGGTCACTGTCCTTCGTTTTCCGTCGCTCATTTGAATTTGAAATGGCCCATCATCCCGGACTCGTAATGGCCCGGAACGTTGCAGGCGAATTCCAGTTCGGTGTCCTTGGTGAAGGTCCAGATGATCTCGGCCGATTTGCCCGGCTCGACCAGGACGCTGCCGCTCGCACCGCCATGGCTATGTCCCATCGGCGCCATGCCGGGGCCGTGGTCCATCTTCATCCGCTCGGGGTTGATGCGATCGGCTTCGATCATGCCGTGCTCCATCATCACCATCATTTCTTTCTGATGGGCGGCGTGCATCGCGGCGGTCCCCAGGCCGAACTCGTGCAGCAGGGTGCCTTTGTTGACAATCTTAAAGCGCACGGTCTCGCCCGCCTTGATGTCGATCTCTTCGGGTTCGAAGAAATTGTCCTGCATGACGATGTCGATGGTGCGGGTTACGTCGGCGGCTTTGCCCTGGTGGCCGATGTCGACGGACATCGGGCCGTGGCCGCCCATCATGTGGCCGCCCTGGTTCATTTGGTCGCCCTGCATCATGTGGCCGCCTTGCATCATCTGGTCGCCCTGCGTCATTTGTCCGCCTTGGGGCCCATGTCCGTGGCCGGCATCGGCCAGGGCCAAGGGGGTCGCGGCAATCATCAGCGCGGTCGTCAGCGTTGCAGCGGAAGTGCGGGACGTGAATTTACGAAACGTGGACATATCTCTGTTCCTTGTACATCGCATGAAATGCGGAATGGGTTCGTTTGCGGCGGGCGCGCTCGCCCGCACGGGAGGACAATGATTTCCGCGTTGTCGTTCGGATTGCATTTGCGTCGGTCGATGGAGCAAACGGAAAAACCCGCCGCACTTGCCATCGGTTCACGCGCCCTCGATCCAGGGTGTGATCGTCTTAGAAAATCGAGTGTCGCGCCGCCCGGTCCGAGCGCACGGAAATCAAGCCGCGTGCTGGGGGGGCTTGAACAATTCGTCCAAGGCGCGGGAGGCCATTGCCTGATCCGTCCGGACCGGAAGAGACTCCGCGGATGCGGCCCTGATCGGCGTGGCGCTGACATCGGGCGTTGTGAACCCGGTCAGGCAGGCGCTGACGCAACAGCCATGCGCCGCGCCGCTTTTCGGTGTCGTGGGGCAATGATCGGATGACATCGCTCCCTGATCGCAGCCGGTATGATGGGCCGCATGCTCGTCCGTTTCGGCCGACGGCGCACCGTGATGCATCGTTGCCGCGGAATGGACTTGGCCGCCGGTTCGCGGTTGAGCGTGACCCAGTCCAGCGCCTGATAAAACGACGGCGAAAGCCATCAGCGCGATGCACAAGTATCGCACGGATTGGCTGAAGGCCTTCATTCGGGGCGCTGTTTTCATGGTCAATAAAATATCATCCGCAGTCGGTGCGGTTCAAGCTGCCGTCAGGAGTTTCCGGAAATCGTCTTTTTGCGCTCGTTGTATTCGGCCGTATCGATTTCACCCCGCGCATAACGTTCGTTGAGGATGTCCAGGGCGGTCGAGGACGAAGACGTGCTTGTCCCCGTCAGTCCCTTGATCAAAAATACAACGACCAAGACCAGCGCGATCATGAAGACCGCCATCATTCCCCATCCCATGAACATGTGTCCCCAACCGGAACCCCACATGGGATGGTCGTAATAATATCCCGGAGCGCCTTGATCTGCGACCGCCTGTGCGGCGCCGGTGATGGACGCTGCGGCGGTCATGGTCGCAACGGAAAAAAGCTTCGATGCAGTCATTTGACGGTACTCCCATGCTGGGTGCTACGAAGAATGCGGTTCAATGGTCCGGTCCCGCCAGGCCGTTGATGATCGGGCATTGCGGGCGGTCGTCGCCATGGCAATGATCAATTAGGTGTTTAAGTGTGGCTTGCAGGGCCTTCAATTCGGCGATCTTGGCTTCAATCCCCGCAAGGTGGCTCTCGGCGATCGTTTTGACGTCGGCGCTGGCGCGGTTGTCGTCTTCGTACAGGGACAACAACGCCCGGCAATCCTCGACCGAAAATCCCAGCCCGCGCGCCCGCTGCACGAATTGCAGTTTATGAACGTCGTTGGGCGCATAGACGCGGTAGCCGTTTTCGCTCCGCCCCGGAACGATCAGCGCGATGTCCTCGTAATAGCGGATCGTTTTGGCCGGTAGGCCCGACAGCTTGGCGGCGTCGCCGATGTTCATGGCTTATTTCTCCCCGATGTCGGCGCTGCGCAGGCGCAACGCGTTGCCGACGACCGAAACGGAACTGAGGCTCATCGCCGCGGCGGCGAACATGGGTGATAGCAGAATGCCGAATACGGGATAGAGAACCCCCGCCGCCACGGGCACGCCCAGTGCATTATAGACCAAAGCGAAGAACAGGTTTTGGCGGATGTTGCGCATGGTCGCGCGGGCTAATCGGCGGGCCCGGACGATGCCGTTCAAATCCCCTTTCACCAGGGTCAGGCCCGCGCTTTCGATCGCCACGTCAGCCCCCGTGCCCATGGCGATGCCGACATCGGCCTGGGCCAGGGCGGGGGCGTCGTTGACCCCATCTCCGGCCATCGCGACCTTGCGGCCTTGGGCTTGCAGGTCTTTGACGATCTGCGCCTTGTCTTGCGGCAGGACGTCGGCACGGATGTCGTCGATGCCCAGGTCGGCGGCCACGGCGCGGGCGGTCCGTTCGTTGTCGCCCGTCGCCATGACGATGGCGAAGCCCTGGGCATGCAGGGCCTTGATGGCGTCCGCCGTCGTTTCCTTGACCGGGTCGGCGACGGCGATCAATCCAGCCAACGCGCCGTCCACGGCCACGAACATCACCGTTTCGCCCCGGTCGCGGCGGGCATCGGCCTCGTCCCGGGCGTGGTTACGGTCCAAGCCCAGATCGTCCATCATGCGGGCATTGCCGAGTGCCACGCGGCGGCCATCGACCACGCCGGAGACGCCCTTGCCGGTCGCGGCCTCGAAGTCCTCGGCGTTGGCCAGCGTCAGACCGCGGGCTTCGGCCCCGGCGACGATGGCCTCGGCCAGGGGGTGTTCCGATCCGCGCTCCAATCCGGCGGCCAGGCGCAGTACCGTATCTTCATCCTGCCCGTTCAACGCCAGTACGGCGACCAGTTGCGGCTTGCCGACGGTCAGCGTGCCGGTCTTGTCGACAATCAAGGTATCGACTTTGGCGAACCGTTCCAGGGCCTCGGCGTTGCGGATCAGCACGCCTGCGCGCGCGCCCCGTCCGGTCGCGGTCATGACCGACATCGGCGTGGCCAGGCCCAGGGCGCAGGGACAGGCGATGATCAGCACCGCGACGGCGGCGACCAGTCCATATGCCATGGCGGGCGCGGGGCCCCAGACCGACCATGCGACAAAGGCGGCGATAGCGACGGCGATCACGGCGGGCACGAAGAAACCCGCGACGGAATCGGCGACTTTTTGAATGGGCGCGCGGGACCGTTGCGCGCTGGCGACCATCTCGACGATCTGGTTCAGCATGGTGTCCGCACCGACGCGTTGGGCTTCCATGATCAGGCTGCCGGTGCCGTTGATCGTTGCCCCGGTCACCGGATCGCCGGTGGTTTTCTCGACGGGAATGGCCTCGCCGGTGATCATCGATTCATCCACCGACGAGCGGCCTTCCAGAACCACGCCATCCACCGGGATCTTGTCGCCGGGCCGGACCCGCAGGCGGTCGCCTGCTTGGACACCCTCCAAGGGGACTTCTTGTTCCGTGCCGTCGGCATCGATGCGTCGGGCGGTCTTGGCCGCCATGTCCAACAGCGCGCGTAACGCCGTCCCCGTGCGGTCGCGGGCGCCCAGTTCCATCAACTGTCCCAGCAGGACCAGGACGACGATCACTGCCCCGGCTTCGAAATAGACGCCGACGTGTCCCCCCGGCCCTCGGAAGCCGTCGGGGAAGATGCCGGGAGCGACAACGGCGATCAGGCTGAATAAATAGGACGCGCCCACGCCCATGGCGATCAGGGTGAACATGTT
>DJHY01000016.1:7441-7653 GCA_002433335.1 Rhodospirillaceae bacterium UBA6608
CTTATTACCGATTTCACACCGCGTTGAAAGAACGGCCAGCCGCACCACAGAACGACAGGCGTCGCCAGGGCCAGTTCGATCCATTGCGCCGCCGTCTCGCCGATGGCGTCACGGATGCCCAGGCCCAGCATCGGTCCCATGGCCAGGGTCAGCAAGGGCAGGCTCAGGACCGCGCCGACCCAAAAGCGGCGGGTGAAATCGACCAGTTCGGG
>DJHY01000075.1:0-3513 GCA_002433335.1 Rhodospirillaceae bacterium UBA6608
GGACAGAGTCCAGGTGCCGTCGCCGTTATCCGTACCGGCGGACAGGGTCGCGCCGGTGGGCACACCGGAGATGGTAACGCTCAGCGTCTCGGAGCCATCGGTGTCCGACAGGCCGGAAGCGATATTCAACGGAATGGCCGTGTCTTCCGTACCCGCAGCATCGGAGACATCCAGGGTCGGCGCGTCGGCCACACCCTGCACGGTAACATCCAAGGTCTCGGAAACGGTCGCCGTGTCAGTGCCGTCGGTCGTGGTCGCAGAAACCGTCAGCTGGAAGTCTTCGTCGGAATTCACGGCGGGCGTGATGCTCAGGCCTTCGAGCTGTTCCGGCGTCAAAGTCCAGGAACCGTCGCCATTGTCCGTACCGGCGGACAGGGTCGCGCCAGTGGGCACGCCAGAGATCGTAACGCTCAGGGTTTCCGAGCCGTCGGTATCGGTCAGTTCCGAAGAAATCGTCAGCGGGATCGACGCGTCTTCCGCACCCGACGCAGCCGAGACGTTCAGTTCCGCATCGTCGGCAACGGCATCGACGGTCACGTCCAAGGTGGTCTCGACCGGATCGGAGGCGACGTCGCCTTCGTAGGTCACGACGGAAACACCCAAGGTAAAGTCGCCATCGCTATCGGCGGGCGGCGTGATGGTCAGGCCATCCAGGTCCGCTTCGGACAGAGTCCAGGTGCCGTCGCCATTGTCCGTACCAGCGGACAGGGTGGCGCCCGCGGGCACGTCCGAAATCGTGATCGTCGCGGTTTCGTCCGCGTCGGCCTTGTCGACATTGATATTCAGGGCGATGGCGGTGTCTTCATCACCGGTCGCTGCGTCGGCCGAAACCTCGGCCCCATCGGCGACGATGGCCGGGATCACATCCAACGTCCCGCTGGAGGTCGCGGTCGTGCCGTCTTCTTCCGAGACCGCCGTGACGGTCAGGGTAAAGGCGTCGTTCTGCCCGGTCGGCGCGATGATCGACAGATCGTCGGGAACGACACCGTCGGCAAAGGTGATCGAGCCGTCAACGACCTCGAGAACCGTATCGCCGGATTTCAGCACCGCCCCATCGGGAATGCCGGAAATGGTAACGGACTGGATCGTTTCCGCACCGTCTTCGTTACCGGCCCCTGTCGGGCTGATGTCGGCAACGGTGGCAGCGATGTTCAGCGGAACCTCGTTGCCTTCGGCATTGCCGGTGGACAGGTCCAGCGTCGGCGCATCGGCGACACCATCGACGGAGACGTCGATGGTCGCCGTGGCCGGGCCGATGGTATCCCCGTCCGCGGTCGTTTCAACGACGGAGACGCTGAGGTCAAAGTCGACGTCGGAGTCTTCCGGCGGGGTGATGCTCAAACCATCCAACTGAGCCTGGGTCAGCGTCGCCGTTCCGTCGACGATGGCGATTTCGTCACCGGCGCTGTTGGTCAGGGTCGCGCCTTCCGGAATGTCGGAGATGGTGACCGTCAGGTCGCTGTCTTCGTGATTGGGCGTGACGTTGATCGTCAGGCTGATGCCGGTGTCTTCGTTCCCGGTAACACCAAAATCGTCGATCTGCTGCGACAGGGCGATGACATCTTCGACCTGGTCCGCTGAATCGTTCGCGTCGCCCGCGGCCTGTTCGGCATCATTGGCCGCATTGTTGGCATCGTCGGCCGCGTTCTGCGCGTCGGTCGGATTCGTTGCGCCATTGGCCGCATCCAGGGCGTCCTGTGCATCCTGCAACGCGTCATTGGCGTTGTCCGCCGCTTCCTGAGCAGAGTCGTACGCATCCTTGGCGTCCGGATCGTTACCGGAGTTGTTGTAGGCGTCAGCCGCACGCTGCGCCGCGTCATTCGCCGTTTCCGCCGCGGCAGCCGCCCGATTATACGCTTCCTGCGCCGACTGACGCGCCGCGAGAATGGCGGCGTCGGTATCATCTTGAGCGCCCGTATCGCCACCCGACGTTTCGTCATAGGTGGTTTCCGGCGCATCGTACTGTTGCTGGTCGAGGCCCAGATCCTGCGTACCGCCGCCGAACGGATCGACTTCGTCGGTCACGTTGGTGAAGTCTTCCTGGAAGCCCGACTGCCCACCGGCATCGGTCTGCAGATCATTAAGATCATCAGCGGACGGAAGGTCCGAGCCCTGCGACAACGGATCTTCATTGTCGTCCTGCGGGCCGCCGGCGGCGGTCTCGGTATTCGCCAGCTCTTCGGCGGACGGCTCGCCTTCCTGCGACGCGCCCTGATCCTGGTTCGTACCCTGCTCGATTTCTTCCTGCAGACCGAAGTGGTTGCCCGACGTCCGGTCACCGGCAGCGTCTTCGACCGGCAGATACTTCAGGGTCGTGGCGTGCTTTTCGACGATGTCATCGTCGGTCATGTGACCGCGCGACGAAGCTTCGGAATCGTAGCTGGGGATGGAGACGAAATCGCCCCCCTGGTTCATCACGATCTGACCGGAATTGTTTTCGATCACGACTTCACCGACGAAGCCGTCCGATTCTTCCATCAGGACGACCTGCATCTCGCCATCGGGCGGGATTTCGATACCGACCTGCGTACCGCGAATACCGATGGTCGCGACCGGGGTATCGATGTGCATGGCGTCGGGGTCGGTCTTGGCGACCTGACCGGACACGAAGGTGAACACGCCCTGAACAACGGAGACGTTCAGCGAGCCATCCTGGGTCGCCGGATCATAGATCATCTCGTCCAGGACCATCTGGCTGCTCTCGCCCATCGAGAACGTGGTTTCGTCGGCGAGGAGCACGCCGATCGCCCCATTGGGGCCGGTTTCGATATTGTCACCCTGGAAGACTTGGTCCCCGGCCTGGAGCTGCACGCGGGTTCCGTCGGCGCGAGTCACCCAGACCTCGCCCGATAGCGTCTTGACCGTACCGATCGGCGCACCGTCGGTGCCGCCGATGACCTGTCCGCCGGTGGAAGCCTGGGCGAACTGCTGGATCGTGGATTCGTTGGTGGTTTCGGGCGTACCCGTCAGCTGCACGACCATGTCGCCGGAAAGGTTGGCGCCATCGGCCGATGCGATCTGCGGCGGCTGTGCCTGCTCGTAATAGTTCTCGATCGTGACTTTCGACCCGTCGGGGAAAGTCAGGACAAGGTCGGAACCATCGACCGCGAAATCAGCTTCGGAAACGGAAAAGCCCTCGGGCAGCGTCAGGACATCAGCGTCCGTCGCCGACATGACGAGGGTCTGCGGGGTACCACCAGGGGTCTGAGTGGTGTCAGCCATTTTTTCGAACTCCTTACGGACGGCTGCTCCAAAGTGCCGTCACGGAGCCCAGATCGTTGTTATTTTTCTTTTTATATAAACGACGTAATGCCACAGCAGCTGGGTGTGGCTACCGGACATACGTCTAAGCGCTCATATACGCTCTTGGTAAATCTATGTCAAAGGGGGCGCTGCGGCAGTGATCTAAATCACACTCGCCATAATCATGGCAGGCAGCGCCCCTTTTGAAAATCAGACCTGATCGGCCCCGTAGTACAACGTGACCACGTGCTTGGCTTCGGCGAAGAACAG
>DJHY01000075.1:3818-4298 GCA_002433335.1 Rhodospirillaceae bacterium UBA6608
CTTGGCTTCGGCGAAGAACAGCCAACGCTCAAGCAGCGTTCCACCGGTCGCCAGAGCCGCACCGAGCAGGGCCAAAGCCCCCTCGCCCGCGCCCGAAGCCTTCAGCCCCAGCCCAATGGCGCAAATCGCGGCCAAATAGCCGCCGACCAGCGCGATGCGGCGCAGCTTGACGGCATGCTTGCGCGCCACGCGGTAACCCATTTCGTTCAGCAGGTAGTTTTCTTCCGTATGCGGCCCTTCCAGGAACCGCACCCGACCGATGGAGCCCAGGCCCGTGGCGCTTTCCGGCGTCGCGGCATGGCGGGTGGTGTCGATAAAGCGCCAATACAGCACCTTGACCGCCGCCGCCGCCAACAAGGTCCACATCGCAGCGACCGATACCATGTAGCTTTCCGCCGCGAACAGGGCGAGCAACGCATTCAGCCAAACCAGCCCGGTGGCCAGGCCCAGGACAAGATAGCTCGGCACGACCCAGCCGTT
>DJHY01000001.1:0-17876 GCA_002433335.1 Rhodospirillaceae bacterium UBA6608
CCATTTGTGCAGGGTGACCTCGACCTTCGGGCCGCCTTCGGGGCGACCGGGACGCGACGCGTCGCCGCGCCGCCCGGTCAGGCGCGCGGGGATGACCCGGGTGTCATTGACCACCATGACGTCGCCGGGACGCAGCAACGACGGCAGGTCGCGAACGACACGGTCATGCAGGCCGTCCGGGGCGACTTCCAACAGGCGCGCGGCGTCGCGGGGGCTGACCGGCTTTTGCGCGATCAGTTCCGGCGGCAGGTCGAAATCGAACAGGTCGACTTTCATAGGGACGTATTCCGGGTGCAGCGGGGGTCGGCGGGGAACCTATGCCAACGCGCGGCGATTGTCAGGGAATTCTTGGCGGGCTAACGTTTTCGTTCGGTCCGATAGGGGCCGGAGCAAATCAACAAGCCGTTAGGGGGTTCCATGATCCGTTTGCTTCTTGCGATTTTGATTCCGTGGTTCGTGTTCTTCACCATCGGTCGCCCGATCCAAGGCATCATCTGCCTGATCCTGCAATGTACGCTGATCGGCTGGATTCCCGCCGCGATCTGGGCCATTTGGGCGCTGAACAACTACAACACCGATAAGAAGATCGCCCAGGCCGGTTTGGGCGGCGGCAGCATGGGCGGCGACAGCGGCGAAAGCTGATTTAGCCGGCCCGTTCCCCGGCGATCAGGGCCGGGGGCCGAACACGTCGCCCCGCCGGATTCGCGCCATATGGGCCCCGGCGGCGGCGGCGAAACGCCCCAGAATCATCCTGAGCCCGCGGTTGACGACCAAGAACGCGACCGCGGCCCAGGTATAGGGTTCCCACCATTCGATGACGTGCGGTTCGCCGCCGAAGGGGGCGATCTGTTCGCGCGTCGACAGCACCGCATAAACAGCGCCCGCGACCGAGGTCGCCGCCGCCAGAGAAACCCAGCGGCCATAGGCGAGAAGGCGGCGCAACAGAAATCCCATTTTGGTTCCTCCGCGCCGCCCGGTCTCTCTTAGACGTCTTTCAACAGGACGGGGGTCTTGCTGTCGGCGCTGCGGATGACCGCCTCCAGCACCGCTGTCCCGTGCACGGCCTCGTCCGGGGTCAGCGGATAGGCCGCCCCGCCTTCGCAGGCGTCGGCGAAAGCTTCCAGTTCGGCGCGCTCCATGTCGAACGGGCCGTATTCGATCATCTCTTCCTTGCCGGGGGTTCCGTCGGCTGCGACCTTGCAGACGAACATGCGGTCGTAGCTGTGCATTTCGGCCCAGCCGCCGGTGCCGAAGACCTGAATGCGCCAGATCGGCGCCGTCGCCGTCAGAGTGCCCAGATAGCCGGTCGCCCCCGAGGCGAAGCGCATCATCACCGAGGTCGTGTCGTCGGTCGGGATTTTTAGGAACTGACGATCGGAGCGGGCGACGACCTCGTCGACCGAGCCCATCAGGTTGATGAAGGCATCGACGACATGGATGCCCATCGGGGTCATGCCGCCGGCCGGGCTTTCGTCGGCCTGGGCGCGCCAGCTTTCCGGCGGATAGCGCAGCCCGCCGGATCCGCTCAAGTTGCCTTCGATATGAAGAATCTGGCCCAACTCGCCGCCCTCGATCATTTCCTTGATCTTCATGGTGATCGGATGAAAGCGTCGGTTGTGGCCAAGGGCCAGAACCACGCCCGCCGCTGCGGCGGCGTCGGCAGCGGCCTGGGCGCTGGCCCGGTCAAGGGTGAACGGCTTTTCGATGAAAATCTGTTTGCCCGCGGCGGCGGCGGCAATGACCTGGTCCGCGTGCTGGCTGTGCGGGGTGGCAAGCACGACCGCGTCCAATTCAGGATCGTTCAGCAGGTCGGCCAAACCGTCGCGCAGGTCGATCCCTTTCTCGGCGCAGTAATTCTGCGCCCGCGCCTTGCGGCCGGTACACCCGGCGGTGAAGGTGATCTTGTCGCTCTTGCCGTGGACGGAATTGACGAGAGTCTGGCCCCAACGGCCCAGTCCGGCGATACCTGCCTTGATCATGCGTATGCTTCCTTAACCCAAGATTTTATCTGTAATTGGCACCATGGTTGAAGGGATGACCTTATTGCCAGACCTTCCGCCGCGTCTATAGTGAAGCCATGGCGACCACCCCGGACCTTACTCCCCATCCACCGGTTCACGAGCAAACAGGTCCACGGAAGGTCGACAACTTCCGGGGCATGCTGTTCATGCTCCTCGGCGCGACGCTGATCGCGTTCCTGCACACGCTGGTTCGCGACATGACGCAGGAACTCCATTCCTTCGAGGTCGCGTTCTTTCGTAATCTGATCGTCCTGCTGGTCTTGACCCCGGCGTTGCTGCGTCAGGACCGCTCGACCTGGAAAAGCAAGCGCCCCGACCTGCAATTGCTGCGCGGCATCGTCGGTCTTGGGGCGATGCTGAGCTGGTTCTACACGCTGTCGATCGTGCCGGTGGCCGACGCGACGGCGTTGAGCTTTACCGTGGTGCTGTTCACGTCCCTGGGCGCTGTCTTCCTGCTGCGCGAGAAAATGGGCATGCGCCGCTGGGGCGCGCTGATCGTCGGGTTCATCGGAACCTTGATCATCCTGCGCCCCGGCTTTCAGGAAATCAGCGCTGGATACCTCTGGGCCCTAGGCTCAACATTTATGTGGGCGGGGGCGTTGCTGCTGGTGAAGGTGCTGGTGCGCTACGATTCACCCATCACCATCGTGTTCTATTCGTCGGTCTATTTCACGCCCGCGACGTTGCTGTTGGCCGTGTTCGTGTGGGAATGGCCGACCTGGATGCAGCTGGGCGAGCTGATCATCATCGGTCTGTTGGCGGCGGCGGCCCATGTCAGCATGGCCAAGGCCATGCAACTGGGCGAGGCCACGGCGGTCATGCCCGTCGATTTCACCCGCCTGTTATGGGCGGCGGGCCTGGGTTTCGTGATGTTCGGCGAATTTCCGGATATGTGGACCTGGGTCGGCGGTACGGTGGTGTTCTGTTCCACCCTGTACATCACCTATCGCGAGCATCGGGCGAAAAGCGCCCTCGAAGGCGTGAACCTCAAAACCTCCGAGGGCTGATCTTTCGCCGACTGCGGTTTAAAACGCGGGCCAGATCGGATCGTGGGTGCCCAGCGGCACCGAACCCGAAGCCCAATAAGGCTGCGTTTCCGACATCTGCACCACGGGCTTCAGATGCGCCATCGGCCCCCAGACCGTATCGTGGGTTTCCATCAAATCGGCGACGTCCTCGAACGTCGGCTCGGGCAGTTGCTTGAGCGACGCATCGCCGACGCGGCCCAGTCCGTTGACCCAATGGCCGATCTGCGCCAGCGACAGGCGGACCATCCAGCTACCGCCTTCGGTGACGCGGCGGTGCAGGGCGGCCATGGCGCCGAACGCCGCCAGATAGCCGGTGACGTAGTCATAGGCCTGCGCGGGGAGGTGGCGGGGGGTGGTGCCGTCGCCGTGTTCCCACACCGGCCCCATGGCGCATTGCACCAGGGAATCGAACCCGCGCCGCCAGTTCCATGGCCCTTCGTGGCTCCAGGCGCAAAGGCTGACGAACACGATGCCGGGGCGCAGTTCGGCCAGTCGTTCCGGCGATAGCCCGCGCGCTGCCAGGGTGCCGGGGCGATGGCCCTGGGTGACCACGTCGGCTTGACGGATCAAGTCGTCCAGGCGGTCGCGGTCGGCGGCTTCGCGAAGGTCCAGGTCGGCGGCAAGCTTGCCCAGGCCCGTGTCCTGAACAAGGTTCACGCCGTCCGGCCGATCCGCCCGGCCGATCCGCATCACTTGCGCGCCGTGCTCGGCCAAGGTTCGGCCGCTGACAGGACCGGCAAGGACGCGCGTCAGTTCCAGGGCGCGCACGCCGGACAGTGGGCGGTCTCCCTGGGGCAGGGGTTCGGCCGGGGCATCGCCAATTTTTTCGATCGACATCAGGGGTAGGGCCGCAACGGCCTGTCCTTGCGGATGGGCCGCCCATTCCTCGGCGGTGCGGACCATGAAGGCGCAAAGGTTCTTTTCCTTGCCGGCTTCTTCGAAGTCCTGGGCCTTCCATGTCTTCAGCGCGGCGTCGACGGCGGGGCGCTCGGGCGCGCAGTTCAGGACGCTCAGGATGTCCTGGGCCAGCCAGGGGTAATTGCAGTGCAGCTGGATCCACCGCCCGTCACCGCATTGATACAGCCCGGAGATATCGGCCCAGACTTCACCCCGGTCGGCGGCATCCAGGCGAACGTGCCGGTTCGACCGCATCGCCATGGCGGCGGCGCGGTGGTCGACGGCGATATCCTGATGGCGCCCTGTTTTCGTCTGATGCAAGGCATCGGCGGCAAGGCCGACCGCGCCCAACACGGCCGCGCCGGCGGTGGCCAGGCGAAAGTTGCAGGGCAGGATCGGGTCGCTGCCGGTGAAGGCGACTGAATCCGCGCGCCGTCCACCCCAGGCGACCGTTTCGAGAACGCTGTCCAGGGCTTGCTGCGTCGTGGGTTGCGAGGGCTTGGGCGTGGGCATGTGGATGTATCCTTGGTTTTATCTATTTATGCGGATGTCTCGGCCAATCTTGGTCGATAATTCGCAGGGGGCTGCCCCCCGATATTCCCGAGTTTGCAAGGTGAGGGGCGGGCATGAGACGAGAAATTTCAAACCTGTGAAGATTTGAACAAAAATTGACTCGCTCGCGCGACATATGAAAGCACATTCCGTTCGTTGTTGGATAAGCTTTCTCAATCCTTTCGCGGTGATCTGGCCGAGATAAGGGAGCACGCAAGTGTATCTGGCCAGATGCGAACAAAAGCGCAGTCCAATGCGTACGCGATACCAACGAAGGAGCGGTGCCGATGTGGGAGAATCAGCCGCCGCGCCGGCCATTGTTGGCCGTCGCATTGTCTGTGTTCAGTTCTCACAGGCGAACCGTGCGGCCCCGAAGTGCTTCCTTGCAATCGCACTGCTGATACTTTGAAATGTTGTTGGTTTTCCCACCCGGGAAGATCGACCGTGCCGGCCGGTGAATTTCAACGGCGTAAAAAACGGGCGGCAGGGAACCGAACTAAGGGAGCGCTAAATGTTTCGCAAAATTCTAAAAACTCTGCCACTTGCGGCCGTCGCTTTAGGCGTCTGCAGCGGCGTCGCGATGGCGGGCAAGTCCAACGATACGTTGGTCTGGGCCACCGACCGTGAAACCGCGGTCGTCGATCCGTACTACAACCGGACCCGCGAACTGGTCATCATGGGCCACGCCGGATGGGACGGTCTGCTGTATCGCAACGTCGAAACCGGTGAATACGAGCCGTTGTTGGCCAAATCCTACAAATGGGTCGACAACCTGACCCTGGATTTCGAGCTGCGTGACGACGTCGTGTTCCACGACGGTTCGACCTTCGGCCCGGAAGATGTCGTCTATACGGTCAAATTCACGACCAATAAGGAAAACGGCATCTACACCTACAACAAGGTGAGCTGGATGAAGGACGCCGAGCAGACGGGTCCGCACAGCGTTCGCATCCACCTTGAAAAGCCGTTCCCGGCGGCCCTGGCCTATCTGGCTCAGGCCGTTTACATCCTGCCCGACGGTCACTACGACAAGGCGCCGACCACTAAGGAAGGCAAGAAGGATTACACTTCGGTTCCGCCGATCGGTACCGGCCCGTACAAGGTCATGGAAGTCGTCCCCGGCGAGAAAGTCGTCATGGAAGCTTTCGACAAGTACATGAAGAACGGTCCCAAGGGACAGCCGGCGATCAAGCACCTGGTTTACCGCACGATCAAGGAAACCAACACGCAGCTCGCCGAACTGCTGACCGGCGGCATCGACTGGATCTGGAACGTGCCGAAGGATCAGGCCGAAAAGATGGCCGATACCGGTCAGGTCACGGTCGAAAACGCCAAGACGATGCGCGTCAGCTACATCGCCTTCGACGTTCGTGGTCGTTCCAAGACCAAGTACTTCATGGACAAGCGCGTTCGTGAGGCCTTTGCCCACGCGATCAACCGCGAAGCCATCGTGAAGAACCTGGTCGGCCCGGCGTCGGAAGTCATCCATTCTGCCTGTCACCCGGATCAGTTCGGTTGCACGCAGGACGTTCCGAAGTGGGACTACGATCCGGAGAAGTCGAAGAAGCTGTTGGCCGAAGCCGGTTTCCCGGATGGTCTGGAATTCGACATCTACGCCTATCGTCAGCGTGAATTCACCGAAGCCGTGATCAGCGATCTGGCCAAGGTCGGCATGAAGGCCAAACTGAACTTCATGCAGTACCGCAAGCTGCGTGAACTGACCCAGAACGGTGTGACGCCGGTCTATCACATGACCTGGGGTTCCAGCTCGATCCCCGACGTCGCCGCGATCACCGGTGTGTTCTTCGCCGGCGGCAAGGACGATCCCGCCGAAGATCCGGAAGTCATCGACCTGATCAACAAGGCCGGTAACACGACCGACACCGAAGAACGTAAGGCCCTGTACAAGAAAGCCCTGACCAAGATCTCGGGCGAGCTGTATTGGCTGCCGATGTTCACCTACGTTCAGTACTACGTCTACAACAAGGATCTGAAGATTCAGACCCCGCCGGACGCCATTCCGCGGTTCTTCACCGCCAGCTGGAAATAACGTTCGGATGAACAAGCGGCCCGGCGGCATCCCGCCGCCGGGTCCTTCGTTCCGTTCCCCTTGACTTGGTGCGCCGAGGACGCCTGACCAAGGGCCAGGCGGAGCAGCAACGGAGGTCGTATGCTGAAGTTTCTTTTGAAGCGATTGGGAATCGCGTTGTTGGTGGCGATTACCGTCTCAACGATTACCTTTTCGCTGATTTATCTTTCGGGCGACCCTGCCGTCGCCCTGGCCGGGGAAGCCGCCACCACCGAGGAAATCGAAGTCGTCAGAACCGCTTATGGTTATGACCGTCCGATTATCGTCCAGTACTTCGATTGGCTGGGTCGGGCTTTGACCGGTGATCTCGGGCGCTCCCACTATCTGAAATCCGATATCTCGGAAGTCATCTTCTCCCGTCTGCCGAATACCCTGATCCTTGCCGGATGCGCGATCGTCTTCGCGTTGTCCCTGGCGATCCCCCTGGGTGTCGCCGCGGCGGTGCGGCCCAATTCGCTGATCGATCGTATCGCCCTGACCGTCGCGGTCATCGGGCAGGCGCTGCCGAGTTTCTGGTTCGCGCTGATCCTGGTCTTCGTCCTGGGCATTCAATATCGATTGTTACCGATCACCGGCACGGCCAGTTGGATGAACTTCATCATGCCGTCCGTCGCCTTGGGCTATTACGTCACGCCCGGCGTGATGCGCCTGACCCGGGCCGGGATGCTCGAAGTTCTGTCGTCCGACTACATCCGAACGGCCAAGGCCAAGGGCATGCGCCCGATGGCGGTGCTGTTCAAGCATGCCTTGCGCAACGCGATCATCCCCGTGGTGTCGCTGGCGGCGGTGCAGTTCGGCTTCATGCTGGGCGGCTCGATCGTGATCGAGACGATCTTCGCCATCAACGGGCTGGGTTTCCTGGCCTGGGAAACCATTCAGCGCGCGGACCTGCCGATGATGCAGGCGATCGTCCTGGTGTTTTCCATCTTCTACATCATCATCACTTTTCTTGCGGATCTGCTGAATGCCTTCCTTGATCCGCGTATCAGGGTAGCGTGACGACATGGCAACTTCCTCTCCCTCCGCCATGCCCAAGGCTGGCATTCCGACTGCCGAGGCAATTCTCGAGCCGTCGCCCATGGCGCAGCTGCGCCGCCGCGTTCTCGGTCACTACGGCATCCTGATCGGCGGCTCCGTGCTGCTGGCGATCATCCTGATGGCCATCTTCGCGCCGTTGCTGACGCCCTATGATCCGATCATGGATCAGAACCTGGCCGACAAGCTGAAGCCGCCGTTCTGGCACGACAGCCCGAAGTACGACCCGGACCACGTTCTGGGCACCGACATGCAGGGCCGCGATTATCTGACCCGTCTGTTGTGGGGGGCGCGTATCTCCCTGCTGATCGGGTTCTCGGCGATGCTGATTTCCGGCGTCATCGGTACCGCGCTGGGCGTGGCCGCCGGTTACTTCGGCGGCAAGGTCGACATGGTCGTGACCTTCATCGTCACCACGCGCCTGAGCATGCCGGTCGTTCTGGTCGCCCTGGCCGTGGTCTCGCTGATCGGGTCCAGTCTGTGGATCGTGATCTGGGTGCTGGGGCTTCTCATATGGGACCGATTTGCGGTCGTCATGAGAAGTACCACGCTACAGGTGCGTAATCTCGATTACGTCGCCGCCGCCCAGGCCTGCGGATGTTCGACCTTTCACATCATCCTCAAGGAAATCATGCCCAACGTGGTCAACCACCTGATCGTGGTCGCGACCTTGGAAATGGCCCATGCGATCCTGTTGGAAGCGGCCCTGTCCTTCCTGGGGCTGGGTGTGCAGCCGCCGACGCCGAGCTGGGGTCTGATGATCTCCGAGGCGAAGGGCATGATGTTCTTCGATGCCTGGCTGATCGGTATTCCCGGTGCGGCGCTGTTCGCGCTGATCCTTTCCATCAACCTGTTGGGCGACGGCGTTCGTGACGTCACCGCGCCCGAAGGCCGAAACTAAGGAGCGGACCGACATGAGCGATACCATTCTTGAGGTCCGCGATCTGGTGATCGACATCCCCGTCGCCGCGGGGATGCTCCACCCGGTCCAGTCCATCAGTTTCGAGGTCAAACGGGGCGAGACGCTCTGCATCGTCGGGGAATCCGGCTGCGGAAAATCCCTGACCTCGCTGGCGATCATGGACCTGCTGCCCAAGGCGGCGATCCGCACGGCGTCGGCGTTGAAGCTCGACGGCGAAGACCTGCAGACCATCGGCGAGCGCCGGATGTCCGACATCCGGGGCAACAAGATGTCGATGATCTTTCAGGAGCCGATGACCTCGTTGAACCCGGCCTATACCATCGGCAACCAACTGACCGAGGCGTTGCGGCGCCATAAAAAGGTCAGCGCTGCCGAGGCCCGGGACCGGGCCATCTACCTGTTGGAAAAAGTCGGGATCACCGCGGCGGCCAGCCGCCTGACCCAGTATCCGCACCAATTGTCGGGTGGCCTGCGTCAGCGCGTGATGATCGCCATGGCCCTGATGTGCGGGCCGGAAATGATCATCGCCGACGAGCCGACGACGGCCCTCGATGTGACCATCCAGGCGCAGATCCTGCATCTGTTGGCCGATCTTCAGGACGAGTTCAACATGGGCATGATCCTGATCACCCATGACTTGGGTGTTGTCTCCCGCGTCGCCAACCGGGTCGCCGTCATGTACGCCGGCCAAGTGGTCGAAACCGGAACGGCGAAACAGGTGTTCGAGAACCCGACCCACCCCTACACGCAAGGCTTGCTCGAATGCATTCCCATTCCGGGCAAGACCAAGCGCGGCTCGCACCTGGGTTCGATCCCCGGCATCGTGCCGTCGCTGGTCGGTGAAATTCCGGGCTGCCATTTCGCGGATCGTTGTGTTCATGCCTTCGACGCCTGCCGGTCGGACCGGGTCGAACTGCGTGACGGGTTCGAACCCGGCCACGTCTATCGTTGCCTGCAAACGCCGGATCAGAGCGCGGCCAATTTGAAGAAGGGGGCCGCCTGAGATGTCCGATAATCAAGACTTCGTTCTCGAAGCCCGCGACGTGACGCGGACCTTTATGATCTCAGCCGGGTTCATGAAGGGCAAAAAGCCGCTGCGCGCCGTCAATGGGATCAACCTCCAGGTTCCGCGCGGCGAGGTGCTGGGCCTGGTCGGTGAATCCGGTTGCGGTAAATCGACCCTGGCCAAGATGCTGTTGGGCCTGTTGCCGCCGTCGAGCGGCGAGCTTTACGTCGATGGGACCCCGACCAGCCAGATGCAGCGCCTCGACATGGCCCGCAAGGTCCAGCCGATCTTTCAGGATCCGTATTCGTCCCTCAACCCGCGCAAGACCATCGGCGACATCATCTCGCTGCCGGTGCGGGTTCAGGGCAGCGCCGAAGCCAGCAGTGGCAAGGAACTGCGGATGCGGGTCGAGGAAAGCATGGAACTGGTCGGCCTGCCGCGCCGTCTGTACGGCAACTTCCCGAACCAGTTGTCGGGCGGGCAGCGTCAGCGCGTCGCCGTGGCGCGGGCCCTGATCAACCGGCCGGAGGTCGTGATCTGCGACGAGCCGACGTCGGCGCTCGACGTCTCGGTGCAATCGCAAATCCTCAATCTGCTGCAGGACCTGCGGGCGGAATTGAACCTGACCTATATCGTCATCAGCCATAACCTGGCGGTGGTCGAGCACATGGCGACCCGCGTGGCGGTCATGTATCTGGGCCGTTTGGTCGAGGTCGCGGATACGGATCAGTTGTTCGAAAATCCGATGCACCCCTATACCAAGGCCCTGCTGTCGTCGGTCCTGTCGCCCGATCCCAACCAGGGCGTGCCGGAGACGGGCCTGGGCGTCGCCTATCCCAACCCGGTCGACCCGCCGTCGGGCTGTACCTTTCATCCGCGCTGCGTCGAATGCATGTCGCATTGTTCCGTCGCCGCGCCGCGGACCATCCCCACCAAAACCGGCCTCGTCGAATGTCATCTTTACGACGAGGATCAGGGAAGGGGCAGAAAGGCTTCGTAATGTCGAACGCGCCAACCGCAGGGGATATCAAGGCAACGGCCGGTCTGGAACCGGTCGTTGCCGGTACCTCTGTGGTTCGCGTGTTTTCTGCTTACGCTCCGGCCCTGTGCCGCCGGACGCATGCCCTCGATCCGCCCACCCTTGATCCGCCCACATGGGCGTGATCGGGAGCGTTCCCCCTTCCTGCGTTTCCCGAATTTCGGAACCAGTCCGCCCTAGGGTCGGTTTCGAATAATGATGAGCAAGGCCGGAACGGGCCGTGCTCGCCCCTGCACACCACAGAAATAGAAAAGATCTCCCATCATGAGCCGCCAATCCGCCATCGACAGTGCCCTGACCCATTTCGACGATCCCGCCGGTTTCTTCGAAGACCTGAAAGCCCGCGTCGCCGTGAAAACGGAAAGCCAGAACCCGGAGCGCATTCCCGATTGCTACGAGTATCTGGAAAAGCAGATGAAGCCGAAGTTCGAGGACATGGGTTATGCCTGTCATATCTACGACAATCCGATCAAAGGCTGCGGGCCGGTCCTGCTGGCGACCCGTCACGAAGGCGACGGCCTGCCGACCATCCTAGGCTACGGCCACGGCGATACGGTTCTGGGTATGGAAGGCACTTGGCGCGACGGCCTTGATCCGTGGGTCCTGACCAAAGACGGCGACAAAGTTTATGGCCGCGGCACCGCCGACAACAAGGTTCAGCACTCGGTCCATATGGCGGCGCTGAAGGCCGTTCTGGACGAACGCGGCAGCCTAGGCTTCAACCACAAATTCATCATCGAAACGGGCGAGGAAAACGGCTCCAAGGGCCTGATCGATCTGGTCGCCGCTCACAAAGACGATTTCGCCGCCGATTGCTATTTCGCCTCGGACGGACCGCGCGTCAACATCAACCGCCCGAACCTGAGCCTGGGCAACCGTGGTTCGTTCAACTTCGATCTGGTCGTCGACCTGCGCGAGGGCGGTCACCATTCCGGGAACTGGGGTGGGCTGTTGGCCAACCCGGGGATCATCCTGGCCCATGCCATTTCGACCATCATCAACGAACACGGTAAAATCCTGGTGCCGGCGCTGCTGCCGCCGCCGATCAGCAATTCGGCCCGCGAACTGCTGGCCACGGTCGACCGTCAGTCGCCGCCGAACGGCCCGGAGATCGATGATTCCTGGGGCGAACCTGGCCTGACCCGGGCCGAGAAGGTCTATGGCTGGAACTCGTTCGAAGTTCTGGCGATGAAGACCGGCAACCCGGACAACCCGGTCAACGCCGTACCGCCCAAGGCGATCGCCAACTGTCAGCTGCGCTTCGTCGTCGGAACGGACGCCGACAATCTGCTCGCCAACCTGCAGAAGCATTTGGACGAAGCCGGTTTCGGTATGGTCAAGGTTCAGACCGCGTCGAGCGAGAACAACACCTTCTTCCCGGCCGCGCGGACCGATCCGGAACACCCCTGGGCCAAATGGATGCGTGCCGCCGTGACCCGCTCCACCGGCGAGGTTTGCGGTGTGCTGCCCAACTCGGGCGGGTCGATCTGCAACGACGTGTTCCAGGACGTTCTGCACATTCCGTTCGTGTGGATGCCGCTCAGCTACACCGGCTGCTCGCAACACGCGCCCAATGAACATATCCTGTGGCCGCTGACCCGCGAGGGCCTGGAATTGGTGACCGGCGTTTATTGGGACCTGGGCGACCCGGAAACCCGGTACGCCGCCTGATTTGGCTGCACCCGGCCCCGCCTGAAACGCGGTGGGGCCGGGACGCCGATTTAAGAAACGACAAGTCCGCGATCCGCGGGCAGGGATAAGGAAGCATCGAAATGACCCGTACGGCGGTGATCGAAAGCCTTGAGAAATATTTCGACGACGGTGGGTTTTGGACGGACCTGCAGCGTCGCGTCGCCATCAAGTCGTGCAGCCAGGACGAACCCTTCCGGCCCGAGCTGTATCGCTACCTGAACGAAGAGATGATCCCCTATCTGGCGGACATGGGCTTCGAAAGCGAGATTTATGAAACCCCCAAGCCGGGGGCGCAGCCGATTCTGGTTGCCCGCCGTCACGAGGGCGATGACCTGCCGACCATGATGACCTATGGCCATGGCGACGTGGTGCGCGGCTATGACGATCAATGGCGCGACGGCATCGGCCCCTGGGAAATGAAAAAGGAAGGCGAACGCTGGTACGGCCGGGGCACCGCCGACAACAAGGGCCAGCACACCATCAATCTGGCGGCGATGAAGGCCTGCATGGACGCCCGCGGCGGCAAGCTCGGCTACAATGTGGTTGCGCTGATCGAGACCGGGGAAGAAGCCGGATCGCAAGGCCTGCGCGAATTCTGCGCCGCTCATAAGGACCTGTTCAAAGCCGACGTGTTCATCGCCTCGGACGGGCCGCGCCTGACGGCTCCGCGGCCGACGGTCTATTTTGGATCGCGCGGCGTGTTCAACTTCACCATGACGCTGGACCTGCGCGACGGCGGCCATCATTCCGGCAACTGGGGCGGCCTGTTGGCCAACCCGGGTGTCGTCCTGGCCCATGCGATTTCGACCATCGTCGACGCCAAGGGCAAGATCCTGCTGGACGAATTGAAGCCCGAGCCGATTTCCAATTCGGTTCGCGCGGCGCTGGCAAAGCTCAAAGTCGGCGGCGGCGAGACCGATCCAGAGATCGACCCCGATTGGGGCGAGCCGGGCCTGACCGCAGAGGAAAAAGTGTTCGGTTGGAACACTTTCGAAATCCTGGCGTTCAAGACCGGCAATCCGGAAAATCCGGTCAATGCCGTGCCGCCCAAGGCCTTCGCCAAATGCCACATGCGGTTCGTCGCCGGTTTCGATCCGAGCGTCGTCCTGCCGGCATTGCGCAAGCACTTGGATGCCTTGGGCTTCCAGAATATCGAGCTGACCCCGGACCGCGAACTGATGGCCGCGACGCGGTTGGAGCCCGATACCCCTTGGGCAAAATGGGCGATTTCGTCCCTGACCGAAACGGCGGGCGAGGAGCCGGCGGTCCTGCCGAACCTGGGCGGCTCGCTGCCCAACGATTGCTTCGCCCATATCCTCGGCCTGCCGACGATCTGGGTGCCGCATAGCTATCCCGCTTGTTCCCAGCATGCGCCCAACGAACACATCCTGGAATCCGTCTCCCGCTCGGCCCTGCGCCTGATGGGCGGGTTGTTCTGGGACCTGGGCGAACCTGAAAACCGGCCCGCGCAATGACCGAGCCTTGCGATCTGTCCGCGGTAGACCTGCGGCGTCTCATCCGGGCCGGCGAACTGTCGCCGGTCGAACTGTTGGAAAGCTGCCTTAAGCGCATCGATCAGGTGAACGGCACCGTCAACGCCATCGTCGCCATGGATGCCGATGCCGCGATGGACCGGGCGCGCGAGATCGAAGCCGAGATCGCCGCCGGTAAGGACCCGGGCCCCCTGGCCGGGCTGCCGGTCGGGATCAAGGACCTGGCGGCGGTCAAGGGCCTGCGCACGACTTATGGCTCGCTGCTGTACAAGGACAACGTGCCGACCGCCGACGACGGGCAGGTCGCCCGCCTGCGTGATGCCGGGGCGATCATCCTGGCCAAGACCAACACGCCGGAATTCGGCTCGGGCGCCAACACCACCAACAAGGTCTATGGGGCCACGACCAATCCGTTCGATCCGGCGCGCACGCCGGGCGGGTCGTCCGGCGGTTCCGCCGCGGCCTTGGCCTGTTCCATGCTGCCGCTGGCGCAGGGCTCCGATTCCGGCGGCAGCCTGCGCGCGCCCGCGACCTGGTCCGGGGTGGTCGGTTTCCGTCCGCGCCCGGGCGCTGTCGCCAACGAAAGCCGCACCGTGCCCCTGACCTATTACGCGGTTCAGGGGCCGATGGGCCGCGACGTCGCCGATACGGCGTTGCTGTATTCCGCCCAGGCGGGCAGCGCTCATCCGGGCGACCCGATGGGGTTCCCCCTGTCGGCGGTCGATTTCGCCAAGCTGGCCCCGGCGGATTTGTCGGGCCTGCGGGTGGCGTTTTCCGAAGACCTGGGCTCGGCCCCGGTGGACGACGGGATCAAGCGCGTGTTTCGCGCCCGCTCGGCCAAGTTCCGCGACGTGTTTGCCCATGCGCGGGACGACCATCCGGACTTGAGCGGCGTGCGCGATGCCTTCTGGGTCTTGCGTTGCGTCTATTACATGGCGAACCACAAGGAACGGGTCGAAAAGCATCGCGACCTGTTGTCGCCCAACATCGTCATGAACACCGAAGCCGGCTACGACATGAGCCTGGCCGACGTGGCGGCGGCGGAAGTCGCCTGGGGCAAATGGTACAAGCGGTTCCAGGCTTTCATGGACGACGTCGACCTGTTGATCCTGCCGGGTAACGCTTATCCGCCTTATCGCCTGGACGACGGCGCGCCCAAGGAAATCAACGGCGCACCTTTGGAAAACTATATGGATGCCTCGTTGATCCGCTCGGCCCTGACCCTGACCGGCAATCCGGTCATCGCCGTGCCCTGCGGTTTGGACGAGACGGGCACCCCCTTCGGCTTCCAGATCGCGGGCAAACGCCACGGCGAAAAGGAATTGCTGTCGGCGGCCTTGGCCCTGGAAACCCTGTTTAAACAAGACCCGGAACTGGCGCGGCCCGTTCCCGACCTGGAGAAATTGAAATGACCGAGACGACGACGGCTCAAGACCTCTGCGATCTGACGGCGACCGACCTGCGCCGCATGATCGGCACCAAGCAAATCTCTCCGGTCGAATTGCTGGAAAGCTGCATCGCCCGGATCGAGGCCGTGGACCCGGCCGTCAACTGCATGGTCGGCCGTGCGTTCGATCGTGCGCGCGAGGAAGCCAAGGTCGCCGAACAGATGGTGCTGGACGGCGAAGACCTGGGCCTGTTGCACGGTCTGCCGATCGGCATCAAGGACCTGGAATCGACCGAAGGCGTGCGCACCACCTGGGGGTCGCTGATCTATAAGGACAACGTGCCGGAAGCGGACCAAGGTTCCGTCGCCGCCGTGCGGGCGGAAGGCGCGATCGTCGTCGGCAAGACCAACACCCCGGAATTCGGCGCCGGCGCCAATACCAAGAACCGCGTCTATGGCGCCACCGGCAATCCGTTCAATCCCGAGCTGACCTGCGCGGGGTCGTCCGGCGGCTCGGCCGTGGCCCTGGCCACCGGCATGGTGCCGATTGCGTCCGGCTCCGATTACGGCGGCAGCTTGCGCACCCCGTCGTCGTTCTGCGGCGTGGTCGGGTTCCGCCCGTCGATCGGCACGGTCCCGGCGGAAAGCCGCTCGGCGGCGCTGGTGCCCTGGTCTGTTCTGGGGCCGATGGGGCGCACGGTCCAAGACGCGCACCTGTTGTTGCAGGCGCAGGTCGATCACGACATCCGCGATCCGTTTTCCCATGCCGTCGATCCGCGTCTGTTCGGTGCGCTTGACGGATTGGACCTGGGCTCGATCCGGGCCGCGATCTCGACCGATCTGGGCTGCTGCCCCATCGACAACGGCATCCGCGCCACGTTCAAGGAACGCACGGACATGTTCCGCGGCGTCTTCGCCGAGGCCCAGGACCGCGACCCGGACATGGGCGACATGCATCGCCTGTTCGAAGTGTTCCGCGGCATCGCCTTCGTCGCGGCGCATCAGGAGAAGCTGGCCAACCACCGCGACCTGCTGGGCCCCAACGTGATCGACAATACCTCGCGCGGGTTGGAAATCACGGCCTCCGACACGGGCTGGGCTTTCGTCGAACAGGGCAAGGTGATGCGCAACTTCATCGACATGTTCCAAGAGGTCGATGTGCTGATCAGCCCCGCGACCTCGGTCTCGCCGTTCCCGCACGAACAGCTTTATATCGACGAAATCAACGGCGAGAAGCTACCGACCTACATGCGTTGGCTGGCGATCAGCTACGCCCCGACCATGGCCCTGGCCTGTTCCTGCGTCATTCCTTGCGGCGTCGATGACAAGGGTCTGCCGTTCGGTATTCAGATCATGGCGCCGCGCGGGTCGGACGCGTTGGTCCTGGCCGTCGCTCATGCCATGGAACAGTACTTCCAAGGCAACGAAGCGCTGCACCGTCCGATCCCGGACCTGAAGAAGTTGGGGGCGTGATCGAGCCATGTCCAAGCGCGTCCTGATTGCCGCGTTCAAACACGAGACCAATACCTTCTCGGTCCTGCCGACCGATTTGGCGGCCTACCAAGCGCGGGAATATTACCGCGACGCCGAGGTCGTGAAGAAAATGCGCGGCACCCGGACCGAGGTCGGCGCGGCGCTGGACGCCGGGCAACGGCATGGATGGACGATGTGTCATCCGATCTGCGCCAATGCCATGCCGTCGGGCCGGGTGACCAAGGACATGCACGACCATGTCGTCGACATCCTGGTCACGGCGTTGAAGAAAGACGGGCCGTTCGACGGCATCTACCTGTGCCTGCACGGGGCCATGGCCTGCGAACACGACGATGACGGCGAGGGCCGCCTGTTGCAGGCCTTGCGCGACGAGGTCGGGCCGGACATGCCCATCGCGGCGACGCTGGACCTGCATGCCAACGTCACCGACCGCATGGCGGACCTGACGAACATCCTGATCAGCTATCGGACCTATCCGCATGTCGACCAGTACGAGGTCGCGACCCAGGCCTGCGATCTGTTGCAGCGGACCATGGACGGCGAAATTCATCCGACCGTGCAGGTCCGCCGGGGCGACATGTTGGACGGCGCCGATTTCGGGCGAACGACCGAGCCGGGACCGATGACCGAGGCCTTGGCCGAGCTGGACAAACTGCTGGCGGCGACGCCCGGAACCTACAGCGGGTCGATCAATTCCGGTTTTCCCTGGGCGGATACTTACGATTCCGGCCCGACCTGCGTGGTTGTGGGCGAGGGCAAGAACCCGGCCTATGGCGAGATCGCGGACAAGATCATCGCCCAGCTTTGGGAAGACCGCCATCGCCTGACCATCACCACCTACACCGTCGCCGAAACCATGGCCCAGGTGAAGGATACCCTGGCCCAGGGCGTGGACGGTCCCATCGTGCTGAACGACTTCGCTGACAATCCGGGCGGCGGCGGCTATGCCGATGCGACGCGGCTGTTGGCCGGGATGATCGACGCGGGCCTGACCGATGCGGCATTCAGCGTGCTGTGCGATCCCGAAGCGGCGGCGGCTTGCCACGCGGCGGGCATCGGCGCGACCATCGATCTGGCCATCGGCGGCAAGGTCGACGCCACGGTGCAGGGCGGGCCGCTGACGTTGTCGGGCAAGGTGACGAACCTGACTGACGGAAAGTTCCAGATCGAAGGCCCGATGACCCGTGGCCTGCACATCGACATGGGGCCGACGGCGGTGTT
>DJHY01000001.1:18187-19061 GCA_002433335.1 Rhodospirillaceae bacterium UBA6608
CGACATGGGGCCGACGGCGGTGTTTACCGTGGGCGGCGTCGATATCGTGATTTCGTCACGGCGGTTCCAGAACTACGACCAGATGTATTTCAAATCGGTCGGGATCGATCCGTTGAAGAAAAAGGTCCTGGCCGTCAAATCGGCGCACCACTTCCGCGCCGCCTATGCGCCCATCGCGTCCAAGATCATCGTGGTCGACGACGGCGGTGGATTGACGTCCTGCAACTTCAAGGACCTGCCGTTCAAGAACGTGCGCCGGCCGAATTATCCGCTCGATTTGGACTAAGCCGTCACGGCCCGAAAGGTCAGGTTGATCCGCGGGCCCATTGGCCGTTTGGTCTTGGGCACGCGGTGCCGCCAATCGAGCTGACTGCGTCCCGCCATGATCAGCAGGTCGCCGTGCCCGAGGGTCAGGCAATGCGCCTCGCCGCGCCGATCCTTGCGCCGCATCTGAAAGCGCCGGGCGGCCCCCAGGCTGACCGAGGCGACGACCGGGCAGGGGCCCAGTTCGGCCTCGTCGTCGGCGTGCCAATCCATGCTGTCGGCACCATCGCGGTACAGGTTGGCCAAAACGGTGTTGAAGGCGACGCCCGCCCGCGCCGCGCATTGGTCGCGCAGTGTCGCCAGCATCGGATGCCAAGTGGCGGCGGGCAGGGTCAAACCGGAATAGGTATAGGGCACGTCGCCCTGATAGGCGGTCAGGCGCGGTTGCGCGATACGCCGCCCGAACAGGGACAGATATTCCTGCCGCCAGGGAATCTCATCGTGCAGGCGGTTGAACAAATCGTCCGCGTCGGCGATGGCGGCGGGATAGAGGATGCTGTCGGCATCGTCGAGCCGCACCGGCGGCATCTCCAACCCCAGGTTCAAAGCA
>DJHY01000119.1 GCA_002433335.1 Rhodospirillaceae bacterium UBA6608
GCGCCCTTGGTGCCTTGAACCAGGACGCGAACCGGAGACACATCGCCTTCCCGAGCGACGAAGGGCTGCACCCGTACTGCCCCTAAACAATCCGCCATCAGGCTCGCCAATTCATCGGTTCGCCCGGCATGGTGGATGAAGGTGACCGTCCCGCCCTCGCGGATCGAAGCAGCCGCGGCGGATACCCAATCAACCAATTTCGCCGATCCCTCGACCGTCGCCGCGGCCTTGACCGGATCGGGCGAAGGTCGCGAGGTCCCTTCTTTTTGAAACGGCGGATTGGCCATTACATGATCAAACCCGCCTTCTGCCACCTCGGCGGGGGGCGACAGCAGGTCCCCGGCCACGAAACGAACCCGACCATCGACACTGTTGGCCGCCGCACCTTTGCGGGCCAGATCGATCAGCGGCGCCTGAATATCGAGCCCGGTGACCGAGGTTTCCCGCAGGCGACAGGCCAGACAGAGCGCCGCCGACCCGACACCGCATCCCAATTCCAGCACCCGCGCTCCTGGGCTGGCCGGGACCGCCGCCTGCATCAGCACGGGATCAATCGCCGAGCGGTAACCTTTGACCGGCTGGAAACACACCACGCGCCCGTCGAGCAATCGAGTCTCGGCGGCAGCGACAGGTGATACGGGTAGAGAAGGTGGCATCTGGCTCTCAGTCCAACGGGTCGCGTTCGCCACGGGCGATTTCCTCGGCCTCGACGACCACCTGCCGGGCGAGGTCAAGGTCCCCCTCGTCGACCATGATCCGGCGCTGCACGGCGGCGATTGCGCCGTCGGTGGCGCTGGCATGACCGTCGAAAACCAACACCGGCACCTCCAGCGCCGCCAATCGCGCCTGCATCCAAGACAGAAGCACGGGATCGTTGGTGCGATAGAGTTCAACCATGGCGGATTTTCCAGCTCATCGATGGCGCCCCCTGGCCGTCCGTCGCGGTTGACCGGCCCCCCTGGCGGTCCCTATGCTCACGGCTCCTTAAATCAGCGTCAAGAGACGCGCGCGCGGATACTAGAGATAAAGGGGATACGCCGTGGCCCTTGTGGTCGACCTTGAAGGCGAACGCCAGAAGAAACCCAACCTGGACAAGCTTCAGGCCCTGGTCGCCGACGACCTGAAAGCCGTGAACGAAGTGATCGTTCAGCGGATGGAAAGCCCCGTTGCCCTGATCCCGCAATTGGCCGGTCACATCGTGGCCTCGGGCGGCAAGCGCCTGCGCCCGATTCTGACCCTGGCCGCCGCGCGCATGTGCGGCTACGACGGCATCCGTCATATCCCCCTCGCCGCCTGCGTCGAATTCATTCACACCGCGACGCTGCTGCATGACGACGTGGTCGACGAAAGCGAATTGCGCCGGGGTCAGGCCTCGGCCAATGCGGTCTGGGGCAACCAGGCCAGCGTGTTGGTCGGCGATTTCCTGTTCTCGCGCGCATTCCAGGTGATGGTCTCCGACGGCTCGCTGAAGGTTCTGAAGATTCTGTCCGATGCCTCGGCCGTGATCGCCGAGGGCGAAGTGCTGCAACTGATGACCACCGGCGACACGGCGACCGGCGAAGCCAACTATCTGGAAGTCATCACCGCCAAGACGGCGGAACTGTTCGCCGCCGCCTGCCGGATTGGCGCTGTCGTGGCCGAGCGGCCCAAGGCCGAGGAAGATGCCCTGCTCAGCTACGGCACCAACTTGGGCATCGCGTTCCAGCTGATCGACGACGTTCTGGACTATTCCGCCAAACAAGCCGAATTGGGCAAGACCGTTGGCGACGATTTCCGCGAAGGCAAGGTTTCGCTGCCCGCGATTCTCGCTTTCAACCGGGGCGACGAGGACGAACGCGCTTTCTGGCGCCGGACCCTGGAAGACTTGGATCAGAACGACGACGATCTGAAAAAAGCCATCGAATTGATGACCAAGCACCACGCCCTGTCCGACACAGTCGATCGCGCCCGCCATTACGGCGCCGTGGCGCGCGATGCGCTCGGCATCTTCCCGGACAATCCGCAGAAGCTGGCATTGCTTGAACTGGTCGATTTCTGTATCGAGCGGGCGTACTGACGCAACCGCCTAAGCGGGCCCTGCGATCAGGTCAGTCGTCGTCGCCTTCGCCGGCGGCGTCCTTCGGCTCTTTGCCTTCCTTGGACTTCTTCGCACGCAGTTTGAAGCGCGAACCGTCCTTGCCGTCGAAATCGCCGATCCCGCTCTCGATGGCATAGCAGGCCAACCGCACGGACAACGGGATTTCCACCGTCTTGCCGTCTCGTTCGCCCTTTTCATAATACTGAATAATGCGGGGCTTCAGGCCCAACGCCCGTGCCGCGTCCTTCTGCGACAACTTGTGGCGTTTGCGCCAATGCCGAAATGCGTCGCCGTCCATGCTCATCGTTTGTAACTCAATTGTCATAATACAGCTTAGTTCGTCTCGATAAACGTAATCAACGGTGACCAGTCTTCCTGAGCCTCCATCGAACGTTTATCGCCCTTATCGAACACACTGACCCCGGAATAAGCGCCGTCCGTATACATCGCCCGGTCGGAAATATAGGTTCCGACGGGATGGTTCAGGCCGTTGACGAAAGTTTCGAGTTCCATCGCCGACCGCGTCCGCAAGCGAACCCGATTGCCGACGATGACGATCGGCTTCTTGCTGCTGCGGATTGGCTTCAGGTCGTCGATTTTCTTCAAGAATCGCTGGGTCGCGGCCTGATCGAAGGCCGAGGGCAGAACCGGCAGGATGATGACCTGCGCCATCTTCAACAGTTCGCGGAAGCGCGGCACGCTAAGCGCCGCCGGCGCGTCGATGATCAGGCGCTGCACCTTCTTCGACGGCTTTTCGAACTTGCGGGTCCAATCCAGCCCTTCGATAAGCGGCAGGTCTTCGGGCCGCCGCTTCAACCAGGCGAGGCTGCTTTTCTGCCGATCGACATCGGCCAAGGCCGTATGCAGGCCACCCCGGGCGAAAGCCGCCGCCAGATTGGTGGAAATGGTGGTCTTGCCGCAGCCGCCCTTGGAATTGGCGATCAGGATTGCGCGCGCCATGTCGGTGGCCTCCTTGTCCGCCCGCCGGGCGGTTATTTGTCCGTGCGCCAGAACGGCGACGCTTTGGTGAAATCGTCCCAATCGGCCAACAGGCGCGGTTCGCTGTCGTGCAGTCCCCGTGCGTGCCAAGCCATGACCGCCGCCGCCGCCGCCCGCAACAGCGGCCCCCGCTCGGTCGCGGCATCGGCCCCGGTCGTCAATTCGGCCAACAGGGTTTCGGCCACGGCCACGTCGTTGAGATGGCCGAAATCGTCCTGTAGCCGCTCCAACGCGCGCAGGTATTTCTTCTTGCGTGGGGAATCGTACAGGGCCTGCAGAAAGTCAGTGTTGTAACGCAGTTTCTTGACCCGGATGCGCAGCAGGTGGCGGGCCGGAACGTCCAAATCGGCAAGCCCCTCGCCCGCGCGCAACGTCTTCTTATGCGCCCGGTTCAGGATCGCCCCCGCCCATTCCATGATCGGCTGGGCCAAGGGATGATCCGGCGGGCAGGGCTGCGGCGCCCAGCCTTGGGTTTCCGTGAATGCCGACAGGCGCAACACCAGGGTCGCGTACCGCGGCGAGGCCAGGGCTTCGCGGACCAGGGCATAGGCTTCCTGGCGCTGCGCCTCGGCGGCCAGGGCAAGCTCGGCCATCGCCGCCGGCTCCAGCCCCGCCGCCAGGGGCGGACCCAGGATTTCGGCGATGAACACATCCCAATCGCGGGCCGGGCCGAACTGATCCGCGATCCATTTAAATTCAGCCTTCAGCCAATCGACCCGCGCCGGGTCCAACAGCTTCGCGAACACCGAAAGCATGGAGCGCATGCGCCGTACGGCGACGCGGAACTGATGCACGCCTTCCGGGTCGGAACCGTCGATTGACGGAGCCTCGTTCGCCAGCATGTGGCGCGTGCCGAGCCGCAGGATTTCGGCGATCGCATCGTTGACCGATTGATCGGGGCGCAGCGGCGTCTTGGCCGCCCGAACCGGCGCCACCACCGGCGGGTTCAACAGCCGGTAACCGCGCGCTGCCTTGCTTTCCTGAACGATGGTCAGGCCCGCCGCCTGTTGCAGGTCCAGCGCCAGTTCGAACAGATCGCGGGGATCCCCCTGGACCAATTCCAGCTCGCATTCCTGGATCGTCTCGCGCACCTTGGTCGACCGACCCCGCGCCCCTGGTTTGTTGGCGATAACTTCGCCCCGGTCGATGGCGACCTCGATCCGGCTTTCCTGGCCCATGGCGGCTTGGCGGGTGATGATCGCCCGCTCGCGCACGAACTTGGTGCGAAAGGTTTCGCGCAATTCGCCGGGCAGAACCAAGCCCAGGACCTCGACCGCTTCGTCCGGCAGGACGTCCAGGCGGGGGCTGAGGCTCTGCACCTCCTGCTCCCATTCGCCGCGCGCGAACAACGCGCCGGAGCCGTCATTTTCCGATTTCACGTTCTGGGTGAAGCGGCCTTTCTTGCGGCGAACCCGCAGGGTCACGTGGCGCTGGCCCAGGCGCAGGTCCGGCGTGTCGTAATACACGCTTTCCAAATCGTCCTTGGCCCAGGTCAGGCGCGTCGCCGACAACCCCTGCGCCGCTTTGCGCACGGCGCGAAGGGCCGCGTCGTCGCCGCCCAGCTTGCATTCGTATTCGCGATTGTTGCCGGGCTCTGCGGCCGCGGAATGGGACGCCGAGGGCGTCATGGCGTTGGTTCCCCGGCCACGTTGCGTGCTGTCCGTCAAAAACTCACCCTTCCCTGGCGATCTTTTGCTGCGTCGATTTTTTACGCCGATCTTTTGCCGACGATTCATCCGTGTTTATCATCACTTGCCGCAATGATCGACATCAAAAACGCACTATGTGCGCTTTTTTTGACAACCTACAGCCCCGGCCAATCCGGATCAATCCTCAAATTTATCGACGCCCGATATTGTCTTCCAAACCGGCGCTTTCTTGACCGACGCGGTCGATTCGACCCGCATCGGCATACTGGCGGCTTCCTTTTTCGGGCCCAGGACCGCGCGCGCAATCGGCAGGAAATCGTCGCACTTGCAAATCGCCGTGTCCAGGCGCTTGCCCTGGCCACAAACCATCGCTATAACGAGCGCCCGTCGCACCTGCGACCAGAGCCGCAAGGCCCCGGTCAGCCAAGTCGCGGCGGAATTGCCGGAGTGTAGCTCAGCCTGGTAGAGCACTGTCTTCGGGAGGCAGGGGCCGGAGGTTCGAATCCTCTCACTCC
>DJHY01000297.1 GCA_002433335.1 Rhodospirillaceae bacterium UBA6608
TGTGGCACCTTTGACGCATCAAGGACAGCAAACGCTTGTCCAAGGGAGGACCATCGACATGAAACGTTTTCTGACGACAACCATCGCCGGCGCGTTGCTTGCCGGTTTCACCTGGGCCGCAGCGCCCGCCAAGGACGCCCAGGCCTCGGCCGAGGTCAAATGGTACGGCCAAGCCGCATTCCGGATCAAAACGCCGGGCGGCAAGGTGATCCTGATCGACCCGTTCATTTCCAAGAACCCCCGCACCCCCGCCGCCGACAAAGACCTGTCGAGAATCGGCAAGGTCGACCTGATCCTGGTCACCCACGGTCACGGCGACCACTTGGGCGACACGGCGGCCCTGGCCAAGCAGACGGGCGCCAAGGTCGCGCTCAACGCCGACATGGGCCATACCCTGCGTATCCTGGGCATGGTGCCGAAGGAACAGCTGGTGCGGTTCAATAAATCGGGGCCGATCACCCCGATCGGCCCGGACGTGGTCATCACCATGACCCATGCCGAACATTCGTCCGAGGTCGTATCTAAAGGCCCCGACGGCAAGGAAGGCATCTTCCCCGGCGGCGAGCCCGCGGGCTACGTCATCAAGATGGAAGACGGCTATACCATCTATCATTCCGGCGATACCGGCGTGTTCAAGGACATGGAACTGATCCACGATCTGTACAAGCCGGACCTGGCCCTGATCTGCATCGGCGGCTGGTTCACCATGGACCCGCGCCACGCGGCCTATGCGGTGACCAAGCTTTTGAAGCCGACCACCGTCATGCCCATGCACTACGGCACCTTCCCGCCGCTCAAGGGCACCCCGGACGAGTTGAAAAAGCAGCTGACCGAAATGGGCTCGACCGCGCAAGTCGTGGTCATGCAACCGGGCGACGAGAAGGCGTTCAGCAAGTAAGACCGCCGATCAACGACAAGGTGTGTTAAAAAAGGACGGCCATTGCGCCGTCCTTTTGTTTTTCCCTGGGGAGGAGAGAAAAACATGCTCCGTATTCAGAAACTGTTGCTTGCGGCCCTGGTCGTCGCGGCGTCCTTGCCCTTCGCCGCGTCGGCGGAGCTGCGCGGAGATCCGTTCAATATAGATCTACGCAAGGCGATTATGGACCCCGACAAGGACTACAGTCGAGGCATCCAGCGCATGCTGCAAAAGGCGCGCGAAGACATTATCTACCGCAGCTTTTTGAACGCGGCCGAGCGGGGCCATCCGCAAGCCCAATATTTTGTCGCACTTCACCTGCGTGAAGGCAAAGGCGTCGAGAAAAACCAAACTGAAGCATTGGAATGGGCAAAGAAATCTGCCGATGGCGGCTTCCTTCGAGCTGCCGATTTAGTCGGAAGCATGTATCTGAACGGGGAAGGTGCTGAGAAGTCGCCGGAAACCGCCATCGAATGGTTCGAAAAATCGGCCCAGGCAGGTTTCCCCCAGTCCCAAATGGCACTCGCTTTGGCCCACATCGAAGGTAAGGGAACGGCAAAAGACCCGGTTAAGGCTCTTGAATGGGGCCGCAAGGCTGCTGAGTCCGGCTTTCCTCCGGCCAAGGGCTTCGTCGCAGCCCTGGAAAAGCGTATCCCGCAAGTCAAGGAAGAAAGAGGCTTGGTAACTCGCCTCTTACCGCCATCCGTTGGATATACGGAGCATATGGAAGAAATGCATTTGAAGCCGATGGAGGAAAGCCCGGAGATCATCGCAGAGCTAAAAAAAGACGCGAAAACACTGAAGCCGCCTTACCTGTATGAACTTGCAAGACGGCTTTGGCCAACCAATCAGTCCGAGGCTATTTCCTGGTATCTAGCCGGCTACATGCGGGCCAAGTTCGATGCCCTCAAATGCAAAGACAAGAGCGCGCGGGGCGGCTATCGCCTGCTTTCATCTCTCGCGCCAGACGTGGCGAAGGGACTGCGCAATAGAACCGACATCCTGATCGCTGCCGGCGAAAGAGCGTTGGAAATCGAAGCGACATATCCGACCGACACCGACCCGTCCTGGATCTGTGGACATGGGATGGACACAATCATCGCCGGGCTCGAAAAGAAGCCAATTCTCGAATACACAACCCACCCTGCGGCTTGGCCGGAACTCCGAGAACAGCTCAGGTCCAATCTGCTTCCCAGCCTGCAAAAGGTGATCGACAAGAAATCGTCACAGCAATAGACCGGCCGATACTTACCGCCAAGGCCGCGACACCCGCCCCGGTTGGGCGACGGCTTCGCCGCCTTCCATGGCTTCCAGGGCCTCGATCCGCTTTTGCAGCGGCGGGTGGCTGGAAAACAGGGCCTGGACCTTTCCGGCGCTGATCGCGAAGGCCTTCATTTCGTCCGGCATGGGCGGGCCGTCCTGCGCCGCCTGCAGGCGCTTCAGGGCGTTGATCATGTTACGCCGCCCGGCCAATTCCGCCCCGCCCCTGTCGGCGCGGAATTCACGCCAGCGCGAGAACCACATCACGATCACCATCGCGGCGATCCCGAACACGAATTCGGCGATCATCGAGACGATCCAAAACGCCGGGCCATGGCCGCGTTCAACCTTGAACACCGTGCGGTCGACGACATGGCCGACGATCCGCGACAGGAAGATCACGAAGGTGTTCACCACCCCCTGGATCAAGGTCAGGGTGACCATGTCGCCGTTGGCGACGTGGGCGACTTCGTGGCCAAGCACGGCCTCGACCTCGCTGCGCTCCATGGAGGTCAGCAATCCGGTCGAAACGGCGACCAAGGCATCGTTGCGGTTCCAGCCCGTGGCGAAGGCATTGGGCGAGGCATGATCGAAAATCCCGACCTCGGGCATGCCGATACCGGCCTGCTTAGCCTGACGGGCGACCGTATCGACCAGCCACTTTTCCGTCGGATTGGCGGCCTGGGCGATGATCTTCACCCCCATGCCGGCCTTGGCCATGGTCTTGGACAGGAACAGCGAGATCAGCGCCCCGGCGAAACCGATCACCGCCGAATAGACGACCAGGGCGTTGATGTTCAGGTCAACGCCGTTCTGCTGCAGCAGCCCTTCCAGCCCGAGCAGGCGAAAGGTCAGGCTGATCAGCGCGACGATCGCCAGGTTGGTGCCGAGAAACAGCAGAATACGAAGCATTCCTTGATATCCTTCCCCAAAAAGGGCGGCCCCGCGGGACCGCCCCAGATCGACTAGATATCTATGCCTGCCGTCGCCCGGCGCAAGAGCCCACGCGACGCTTTCCACCGCTTGATCAGGCGGCGATCTTACCCTTCCGGCCGTCGGTGCAGCCGACGATCATGCGCAGCATCCGCCGAGGTTCGGTGTAGTCGTCGATGGCGCAATGCATGGACGACCTGTTATCCAGCCCGACCAGGCTGTTCAGGGTCCATTTATGGCGATAGCGGAATTCCGGCTTCAACGCATGCTCGAACAATTCCGCCAACAGATCGTCGCTTTCGGACTGTTCCAATTCTACGATCCGCATGCTGTAGCCGGGGCTGACGTAGAGGATCGGCACACCCGTCTTGGGGTGCGGGCGGACCACCGGATGGATCACATCCGGATGGGCGGCCTGCTGTTCCGGGGTCAGCGTGGGCGTGGCGCCCAAAGTGTTCCAGCCCCAACGATGGATACAGGTCAGGCCCTCGATCCGCTGCTTGGTCTTATCCGGCAGGGTCGCATAGGCGGCGCGCATGTTGACGACCTCTGTATCCCCGCCCTTGGACGGCAGATGGGTCGAATACAGGAAGATCGCGTCCGACGGGCTGACCTCGTAGGACAGATCGGAATGCCAGAACGCGCCCGCGGGCTTGGCCGTGGTGCGGCTTTCGGGGCTGTCCATGTTCTTGGCGATGATCGATACCTCGAACCCGTCCGGATGGTGATACTGGTTGAGGATATGCGGCACCAGGGGGCCGAAGCGGCTGCCGAAATCGCGCAGCCAGGGGACGTTTTCCTCCAAATCGGGGATCACGATGGCGATATGGTCGAGCATCGCCTGCTCGACCGCGCGGAAATCTTCATCACTTAGGGGTTTTCGGGAATCCAGTCCGTGGATGACCGCGCCCATCGCGGCGTCCAACGGTTCGATCTTGATCGTCATTGATGCTCCTCCTGTATATTTTTTCTTTCGACTATAACACTCCACCGTCAACTCTATAGAAACAGAATTTCGACCAATAAACGGTACAGACAACATGACTCCTGTTCTCGGATTCGTTTAAGCTACCAGCCCCGCCTGATGGGGAGGCAAGGGGAGACGACGGATGGCTTTGGATGCCATTGGCTTGACGACGGTCGAGGGGCCGTACTTCGAGCAGACATGGGATTTCACGGATCCGGAATTTTGCTGGATGCGCGATTACTGGCAGGAAAAGCGGGGCGATCGCCCCTGCCCTAGGCTGCGCGACATCAACCTTCCCAGTCTTTTCCGGCAAGCACCCAAAATCGTGATCAAGGACGCCATTGATGACGGACGCGATTTCCGCGTGCGTTATTGGGGCACGAACGTCACCGATTGGCTGAAGTTCGACGGCTCCGGCAAGCTGCTGAGCGACTATTTCCCGCAAAAGAGCCTGGAGCAGGTCAAGAAGGCGCACCTCATGGCCTTGAACGGCGATATCCCTATCCACCGCTGGGGCGTCAGCACCTATCCCAATCGCGATTTTTTGGAATTCGAAACCATCGATCTGCCATTAGAAAACGACGAGGGCAAACGCGCCCATATCCTTTCGTTGCATCAATATCGAATACAAAGCCGGGACGATGGGTCGGAAGCCTAGTCTTCGTTGAAGATATCGCCGAGCTTTTCTTCCAAATAAATGGTCGATGCGATCTGCGTCACGTTCTCGCCGTCGTTGGAGATCGGCAAACGAATACGTTCGTACTGGCGGCACATGCCGTCTTCCCGGGTGACCTTCGATGCGAAAACCAGGGGCCTGCGCTCGTCGACGATCCGTCGGCATTCGTTGAACACCTTCTCCCCGAACGCGGGATTGGCCCAAACCGACTTTCCGGTCAGGTCATAGCCGAGATTTGTCGTATTCGCCGTGCCCCAGAACCGATAGGTAAAATCCAACGGCGATGGGATCACATCCATTACCAGGATATTGGGAATGATTTGGGGCCTGAGGTTCGGCAGCCGAAATTCCGGCCAAGTCGGCGCCCACCGATCCCCCTTCAGGGCGACCCAATAAGCATGGAGCTCGTCCAGAAACGGCGGCAGGGTGTCTTGCTTGGGCGGTTGGACATCGACTTCGACAAGCACGATCGAAAATCTCCGGCAGCTAGGCCGAAGATTAGTGTCTTATAATGAATATTTTTTCAACCAATTCGGCGCGACAAGTGGGCTTAAAAGCCCTCGTCCTGCTGTCGACGTAGCCGCCAAAGGTCTGAATTTTCAGGCACTTCGATCATCTCGACAGTCAGGATTTCACCCGGCCGAACATCCGCGACAAGCTTGTTTCCCGCCGCCAGATAGTAAGGCAACGGCCCACCGGGGATAGCCGCCTGGGCCGGTCGCACCAAAGGCTCCAGACCGTCGATGCTATGGCGGGGGCCGTTCATGTCCAGGATATCACCGGCCTTGAACGCCTGGGTCGCCCGCGCGATCAAATCGAACTTCGGCGTCGGTCGCCGCCCGCTGGTCGGCATGCCGCCCCGCGCCGCCGCGATGATCGATGCCGCAGCCTCGATCCCCAGGAGGTGCACCGGATTGTGCAACAGGCCGTAATTACCGCAGGCGCTGACCGGCATGCCCTTGTCACGGATCACCCGCCAGGTTTCCTTGTCGGCGCAGCGCACGATGACGAACACTCCGCCCGCAAGGCTCAACTCGTCCGTGCGGCGCAGGCAGTTGACGATATCGACCACGCCGCCGGCATCGGTTTCCATCAGTATCCCGCCCTCGGTCTCGGGCCGGAAGATGTCGGGCAGTTCGACCGTCCGCGCCAGGGGCGCGTGGAAGGCATCGAAATCGGGGCTCAGGCCCGTGGCGTTACAGACCAGGGTCATCTCGCACAGATCGGCAACGGACTTCAGCGGGCGCGCGCCCAAGGGAAAGGCCCGGTCCGCCAAAACCTCGGGAATATCCGCGCCTTCCAAATTCCAGCTATCGGCGAAATCGGGCGCGGCCATGGTATCGCCGCGATAGCTCAATTCCCCCTTGGCCCGGTGCCAAACGACATCGTGTTCGCTCGCCTTGCCCGCCATGATCACGTCCAGGCCCAGCAATTGCGCACGGGAAATCAGGCCGATCAGCAGGCTCGGCTGATCGCCGTCCGGTAGGGTGTAGATCACGCCCTTATCCGCCGCCAGCTTGGCCAGCCATGGACCGCAGGTCGCGGCGGCTTCCTTGGTCGCTAACACGACATGCTTGCCCGCCAGGATCGCGGCTTCGGACACGGCGGCGGCGGCATCGGGGGCCCCCGTCGCCTCGACCAGAACCTCGATGTCCGTACCGACGACCAGATGACCGTCGGGCACCACGGCGACCTTGCCCGAAGCCATCGCGGCCTGGGCGGCGTCCCCATCCCGGCAGATTTCAATGGCATCGCCCTTGACCCCACAGCGCAACAGCACATTGACGGCGCGGTCCGTGTCCATATCGGCGACGATCGGCACATCGATACGCGGGTGGTTCAGGGATTGGGTGATCAGGCTAGCGCCGAATTCCCCCACGCCGACAAGCCCGACCCGCACGGGTGCGGGATCGGCATCGCGATAAAGCTCATTGAAATCGACCATTCCGGTTCCTTGTTCTTAGCAGTGTACTGTTAGGCGGCGACGGTCGATTCCGCGGCCGCGGCCACCGGGCGGTCCCCGGCGATCGTCACCCGATGCATGACCCGTCGCGACCCGTCGTAATCATTGACCGCGCGATGCATGGTCACCCGATTGTCCCAGATGGCGACAGCGCCCGGCGTCCAGCGGAACCGGCAGGTGAATTC
>DJHY01000089.1:0-379 GCA_002433335.1 Rhodospirillaceae bacterium UBA6608
TGCACGATCTACGTCACCCATCTGCCCTGCGCCGACTGCACCCGGGCCATTGTCCAAGTCGGTATCAAGCGCGTGGTGGTCGACGCCGACAGCTTGGAGAATGCGGATTTCGCCTCCCGCTGGTCGGAAGACGATCAGATCACCAAGTCCATGTTGGACGAAGCCCGGGTCGAATTGGGCCTGGTCTCGGCCGCCAAGCCGGCGCCCGGCGACGACTGATCCTATCGGATCGATGACCCTCTAAACGACGAAACCCCGGCCAAGGGCCGGGGTTCGCCGAATTCTCTATCCGAGCCGAAGCGATCAGCGCGTCGGAACGGGCACGTCCGTGGAATAGTCGTAGAACCCACGGCCAGTCTTGCGACCCAGCCAGCCGGCT
>DJHY01000089.1:680-922 GCA_002433335.1 Rhodospirillaceae bacterium UBA6608
CTTGCGACCCAGCCAGCCGGCTTCCACATACTTCACCAGCAGCGGGCACGGGCGGTACTTGCTGTCGGCCAGGCCGTCGTACAGCACGTGCATGATCGCCAGGCAGGTATCCAAGCCGATGAAGTCGGCCAATTCCAGCGGACCCATCGGATGACGGGTGCCCAGGCGCATGGCGGTGTCGATGGCTTCGACCGAGCCGACGCCTTCGTACAGGGTGTAGATGGCTTCGTTGATCATCGGCA
>DJHY01000089.1:1237-33070 GCA_002433335.1 Rhodospirillaceae bacterium UBA6608
CATCGGCAGCAGGATGCGGTTGACGATGAAGGCCGGGAAGTCTTCGGCGTTGACCGGCTTCTTGCCCAGGGCAATGGTCAATTCGCGGATTTCGGCGAAGGTTTCTTCGTTGGTTGCGATGCCGCGGATCAATTCGACCAGTTCCATGCGCGGAACCGGGTTCATGAAGTGCATGCCGACGAAGCGCTCGGGCCGGTCGGTCTGGGCGGCGAGGCGGGTAATCGAAATCGACGACGTGTTGGTCGCGATCATCGCCGTGTCCTTCAGGTGGTCGGCGAGCGCGCGCAGGATCGATTTTTTGACTTCCTCGTCTTCCGTCGCGGCCTCGATCACCAAGTCGCATTCCTGCATCCCGGCGTAATCGGTTCCGGTCTGGATGTGCGCCATGGCGGCTTTCATGTCGTCGGCCGAGATGATGTCGCGATCGACTTGGCGGCTCATGCCGTGTTCGATCCCGCTCAAGCCGCGTTCCAAGGCTTCTTCGCTGACGTCCAGCAGATATACGCCACGCCCGGCAAGGGCGCAGACATGCGCGATGCCACTACCCATCTGGCCGGCGCCGATGACGCCGATCTTTTTCAGTCTATCTGACATTATATTTTAATCTCCACACTCCGCTACGAACCGCCCGGGACCGATCTTTTTGTCGGTAAAGGGCCGTTCGCACTCGCACAATAGGGCTCCCCCCAGGGGCGGTCAAGTGGCCTTCGGCCTAGGGTATTAAAGGCGGATCGCTTGGTTCCCCAACGGGATGGCAGGCCTAGCGGTTGGCGCCCGGCGCCCATAACACGTCGGCCCGTCCGTTGTCGTTCAAATGCCGCGCCAGGACAAACAGGTGATCTGATAGGCGGTTGATATATTTGACGACTTGGGCGTTGACCTCGTCGCGGGCGGCCAGTTCTGTGATCAGGCGCTCGGCCCGTCGGGACACCGTGCGGGCATGATGCAGATGCGCTGCCGCAGCCCGACCGCCAGGCAGAATGAAGGATGTCAGCGGCTGCAGATCGGCGTTCATGGCGTCGATTTCCTGTTCCAGCCGCAAAACCTGCGATTCGACGATGCGCAAGGCGCCTTCGGATCGTTTGCCGTTTTCCGGCGTGCACAGGTCGGCGCCCATGTCGAACAGGTCGTTCTGTATGCGGCTGAGCATGGCGTCCGCATCGGCGTTCGCGTCCTGGCCGGTTGGGCCGGTATAGAGACGCGCCAAGCCGATAACCGAATTGGTTTCGTCCACGGTGCCGTAGGCCGCGACACGCAGGTCATGCTTGGCGATACGGTCGCCGGAACCGAGCGAGGTTTCGCCCCCGTCGCCGCCTCGGGTGTAAATCTTCGTCAGGGTGACCAAGGGTGTATCCTTCCGCCGTTCGCCGCGCTATTTGCCGAACAGCAGCATCAGCGTCGCGAACAGGATGATGGCCAGGCCCTGCATCAGCACGCGGGCCCGCATCAGTTTGTTGGAATATTTCGCGTTGAACTTTCCACCCACGGCGAAAGCGCCGATGCCAATGAACAGCACCAGCAGCGTCAGCGCCATGGCGATAATCATCAGGATGGTGAAGAAGGTTTCCATTGCCTTGATATAGTCCTTTCAGGCCCGGGCGTCACCGATTTTCCCTGGCGGCGGGCCGCTTGCCCGCTAAGATCGCGGCCAAAGGACAATGGAGGAATCTCGATCATGGACGCCGAAACACGCCGCAACCTGGAACGCATCTCGGTCGCGACCGTATCGATGCAGTTGTTGAAGCGAGGCCTGCGGCGCGTCGTCATGTCGGGGGTGCGGCCGATGAACGGTCCGGCGATGCCGTTGTTGGGCCAGGCTTTCACTTTGCGTTTCATTCCGGCACGTGAGGATCTGTCCGCGCCGGAGGTTCTGGGCGCGGAGGGCTATGTGCCGCGCCACGCGATCGAGGAAGTGCCCGAGGGGGCCGTGCTTGTGATCGACGCCCGGCGCGACGCGGAAACGGCGGTGCTGGGTGATTTGATCATGGAGCGGCTGAAGGCCCGGGGCGTCGCCGGGGTTGTCGCCGACGGCGGCGTGCGCGATGCCGAGGAAGCGATTGCCGTGGGCCTGCCGCTATACGCCACCGGCCCGGCGGCGCCGGCCCATATCGTCGGCTTGGCGGCGGGTGACATGAATACCAAAATCGGCTGTGGCGGCGTGGCGGTTGTTCCGGGGGATATCATCAAGGCCGACAGCGACGGCGTGGTCGTGATCCCTCGGGAATTGGCGGCGGAGATCGCCGCCGCCGGCCCGGTCCAGGAACGCTATGAGCGTTTTGCCAAGGAAAAGATCCGCGCGGGCAGCCCGATCCTCGGGGTTTATCCGCCCAGCGCGGAGACGCAGCAGGAATACGCCGCCTGGCGCGATCCCGAAGACGATTGAGCTTAGGCCGCGACGGCGCCCCGCAGGTCATTGAGGATGTCGTTCACGATGGACATCGTGCGGTTGACCATACGTTCCAGAACCGGCGAGACGTGTTTGATGCTGGCGGCATCGATCTGGCTGGTCGCCTGATCGATCGAGCTCAAAATCCAACGTTCACTCTCCACGTCGTAGTCCGACGCATTGGCCCGCATCATGTGGATCGTCACGTAGTGGAGCAAATTGACAAGGTTGCGGTTCAATTCGAAACGCTTCATCAGTTCCAGGCGATCCGTCACCTCACCATCCATGGCGAATTCGGACGATTGGCGGATCTCGGCGCTGAGGGCTTCCAAGTCGTTCAAATATTGGCGAATTTTTTTCGGTGCCATCTTTCTGTCTCGATCTCATCTGCCGCTGCGCCGGGTTTCGGCGCCGGGCGGTTCGATTGCTGTTGCGAGACAGAAAGCAAAGATCGGGCCAACTTGCGGCATTGCACCGCAAGTTGGGGGTTCCCGAAATGAATATGGCTAGTTGCGGCCCGACATCAGGCCGCGGGCGATGACCTGAGCCTGAATTTCCGCCGCCCCTTCGAAGATGTTGAGGATGCGGGCATCGCAGAGCACGCGCGAGATCGGATATTCCATGGCATAGCCGTTGCCGCCGTGGATCTGCAGGGCGTTGTCGGCATTGGACCAGGCCGTGCGCGCGCCCAACAGCTTGGCCATCCCGGCCTCGATGTCGCAGCGGCGGTCGGAATCCTTTTCGCGCGCGGCGAAATAGGTCAGCTGCCGGGCGATCATGGTTTCCACCGCCATCCAGGCCAGCTTGCCGTGGACACGGGGGAAGGCATGAATGGCGCGGCCGAACTGCACCCGTTCGGTGGCGTACTTCAGACCCAATTCCATGGCGTTCTGGGCCACGCCGACGGCGCGGGCGGCGGTTTGGATGCGCGCACTTTCGAACGTCGCCATCAACTGTTTGAAGCCCTGGCCCTCGACGCCGCCGAGAAGCTGTCCGGCCGGAACCTCGAACCCGTCGAAGCCGAGCTCGTATTCCTTCATGCCGCGATAACCCAGCACCTCGATCTCGCCGCCGGTCATGCCGGGGGCGGGGAACGGGTTTTCATCCGTGCCGCGCGGCTTTTCCGCCAACAGCATCGACAGGCCCTTGTAGCCCGGCTCGTTCGGATCGGTGCGGACCAACAGGGTCATCAGGTCCGAGCGCGCGGCATGGGTGATCCAGGTCTTGTTGCCGGTCACCTTATAGGTGTCGCCGTCCTTGATCGCGCGGGTCTTCAGACTGGCCAGGTCCGAGCCGGTGTTGGGTTCGGTGAACACCGCCGTCGGCAGGATTTCGCCCGACGCGATCTTCGGCAGGTAATGTTCCTTTTGTTCGTCGGTGCCGCCCAGGCGGATCAGCTCCGCGGCAATCTCGGAACGCGTCCCCAGGGACCCGACGCCGATGTAGCCGCGCGACAGTTCCTCGGTGACCACGCACATCGCGGTCTTACCCATGCCCAGGCCGCCGCCGTCTTCCGGAACGGTCAGGCCGAACACGCCCAACTCGGCCATCTGGTTGACGACCTCGATCGGGATGAAGTCGTCCGCCAGATGCCATTCATGGGCATAGGGCATGACTTGGTCCTCGACGAACTTGCGGAACTGGTCGCGGACCATTTCCAGCATTTCATCGTCGAGCCCGAGATTTCCGAAATGGCCCTCGGCCATGATCTCGCCCATGCGGGCGCGCAAGGCAGAGGTATTGCCCTTGTCGATCAGCGTCTTGGGAGCCTTGCCGTCGAGCGGCGACAGGTCCGCGCTTTCCAGGCCCAGGTCCGCCGGGCGAACGATCTCGACCTGGCTGATGGCGATGCCGCCCTTCATCTGCGCCAGGTATTCCCCGAACGCGGCCTGCAGCATCAGTTGTTCCATTTCGCCGAAGGCGCCTTCGCCGTCCAGCCGTTCGGCCCAGCCCAACATTTGGCGCAGGCCCTCGGTATAGGTCGCGAACCAGGCCAGGCCATGGGCAGCGTATTGATTGCTGTCCAGGGCGGCGGCCGAGACCTTGCCGTCCTTGGTGCACATGTCGGCAACGCGCCGGCGGACCACGGCGGTCACGTCGTCGGCGGCCGCAAGGCCCTCGCGGCACAGGGCCAAAAGATCAGGGAGAAGGGGGGATTGGCTGTCGGCACCAGTGCCCGGCAGCGTCGTTGCAGCCACGTTCATTGCATCGCACCTAGTTTTTTGCGGATGCGAAAGGTTGGCCCAAGCGTGCCTGTTAGTCAAGTAAAGGTAGATCGCGCAATCCCACCGGTTTCCCCCGCAACAAATCGGCTGCGGGCGGTCCGTTTCAGGCATCAGATAAGCTCGGAGGAATCCGGGGTCAGCTGGAAGAGACAGTCCAGTTGTCGTCCGAGATCTTTTTCGCGACGATATTTGATTGTCCCAAATTCACGCGTAACTGAACTTGCCCTCCTACTTGGTCGTCGCCCAAACCGGTGGCGTCGGGCAGATCATCATCGTCGGTATCAGCCATTTCTTTCTCCTCTATCGGGCCGATCTTTAAATCGGGCAATTGGCGTTCGAAAACTGTTCCCGATCTTGTTTGAACCGCGCGTCTCCGCTGAAGACGATGAAGAGTTCATTTTTCGGGTCCTTGCCTCCCAACGCTGGAATGTTCTTCTTCGCGTATGCGTCCCATTTTGGTTTCATGACTTTGAAGTCTGAGTTCATGCACGCTGCGAACCGGTTGATGGATGGGTCGCCGCTATCGAATTCGACAGAGGTCAGAGCGGCCTTCGCCTTGACCTCGAACCTAGTGCGAATTTCCGGATTTGCGGCCAACGCCTCGGCGGCGCCGCCGGTGCCGAAATACTGATAGTTCGAGAACGTGGGGTTGCTGTCCGTGCTGCCGGCGCCGGCGGCGATGTCGACGCTCGCCAGGACAGAGCCATAGGCCATCCGCCCTTCCTTATCCAAAGGAACGGGGGGAATGCGCGAGGCCTCGTAACGTTTGTAGCCCAAAGTGACGTTCTTCGGCGCGGTTCCCTCGAACCCGATTTTGAAGCCGAAGTGGGTGAAGGTGCCGAATTCCATCTGCGGGCCGATCTTACCGGTCAGGACCGGCGTTTCGTCCGTCACTTTGGGCGGGCCATCCATGAACTTGGTGGCGATCAACGCGGCGTCGCCCGTCGCGTAGACTTGTTTGATCTTCGGGCTGAAGATGGCCAGGTCCGACTTCAGATAGCCGTAGACCGGCGGCGTTGCTCCGTTCGCGTAAACCGGTGCATAGACGCCTTCCTGCCGGTTGTAGCCGATGTTCGCCGACTGGGTGTTGGCATCGCCGTCCAGGCCGATCGACGTCGAGGTCACGAAGATCACGGAGTCATCCGCGCAAGCGCCTAGGATTGTGGCGCCCAGCAGCAGCGGAATAAGATTTTTCAAACGCATGTGCTTCGAGCCTCCTTACTTCTTGGGGGGAACGGGCGCGGGCGTGACAGGCAACACCGGCACGGGGTGAACGGGTGGGCCCTGGTTGGCGGGCAGGTTCGCCTGTTTTTGCTGCTTCTCCTCATCCCGGATCTTGTCGCGGATCGACTTGGTGATGTCGCCGTATCCCGCGACCGGTTGCGAGGCGTCGCCGGTGGCGAAGAACTGTTCCAGCCCCAGCCCCGAAGTCTCCAGGCCTTCCAGCTTGGTGCTCAGGGTGATGGCGCCGATGACCGGCGCGTAGGACCAGCTTTCGCTGTCCACTTTCGGGACGCCATCTTTGTTGAGGGCCGGTTTGGGCTTGTTGGTGTGTCTATCCAGGAGGATGGCGCCCGCGGCGTTGGTTTGATTTTTGACGCTGTTCGTCAGTGGAATGTAGGAGAGTTCCTGGCGTTTAAAGCCCAGATTGAAATGCGCCGGTCGGGCGGAAGACAGGGTGAAACCCAGATTCACGCCCGTGTTGGTGCCGAAGAACATCCGTTTGGTCCCGGTCTCGGCTTTGATCAACTCGGTCTTGTCCTTCTCGCTTCCCTTGCCTTTGAAATCCGTCTTGCCGCTTGCGATCAGCGCTGCCTTGCCGGTGGCATGAACCTGTTTCAGTTCGGGGGTGAAGATCGAGCGGTCGGTTTCGAACGCGCCGTACACGGGGGGGATTTCAGCGCCTTCGAACACGGGGGCCCGTACGCCTTCGACCCGGTCGAAACCGATGCTTGCCGATTGTGCGGCGGCGTCGAACTTCAGCGCGAGGTCCGTTCCCGTGACGAACAGGACCGCGTCTTTATCCGCACATGCAGCCAAGGCGCTAACGGCGAGAAGAGGCGCTATCAGTTTTCGGAGGGGGGGCGAGAGTGGGGTCATTTGGGGGTCTCCAATCGAGCGGCGGTTTCAGTGGCGGGCGCGGGATCGGCGGGTGAAATGATGTCTGCCAGGGGGTTGCCCCGGACGTACACGTCGGGTCCGGGGCGGACCAGGGTGCTGGCGGCATAGCCGAGGGCCGCGGACTGTTCCGTCGTGTTGCTGACGAACGACAGGCCGGTGGCGTTTACGTGGACGGCGGTTCCGGCGGCGGGCTCTCGGGGAACGGGGATCTTGAGATTGACGAACCCGGTCCATTGAACTCGCGATCCGTCGTCGGCCTCTTCTTTATGGGCATAAGCCGCGCCGGACACGCGGCGGCTGTTCGTTAGCCAGGGCTTCTGGGCGACGCCGCAGGGGTCTTGCGCATTGTCGAAGTGGTCGGTGTCGCAGTTTCTCAGAATGCCGGAGATTTCCTCTGCGTATCCCAGATTGACGTTCGCGCCCTGGGCCGATTGGTTCAATCCCAGGCCCAGACTGCGAATTGTCAGGATATGCCCATCAAGCGACGGTCGCCCTGGGCCGGCACGGGAGATTTCAACCTGGGCCAGCCCGATAACATGGCGATAAGTCTGTCCGCCGGGCCCGTCGCTGCTTTCATAGCTGACGGCGCAGCCGGTTAAGACCGTAAGGCACAGACCACAGGTAACTGCTTTCGAGAAAATCCCGTTGTCCCCCAAAATTACGAGCGCCGCATGAAAGTGCAGTCATGTTTTATTTTTTTCTAATACAACATAGTCGGGAAAGTTCTATGGATGGGCAATATATATGGTGTCGGTCTGATTTCTTGACCGATATCAAGCGTCTAGTTGGCGGGGAATTTTCAGTGGGGCGGGCCGGGGGTCAAAGACGCGGCGAATCGCCTGTCGATGACGTGTGATAAACGCAGACGAGCGGCGCCTTTCCCGGGGCGGCAATGACCGGGGCGGCGCGAATGGCCAATCCGACGGTTTCGATCACCAGGTGGGCGCAGGGCGGGTGTTGTCCGGAAAGGTCGGCGTTCGGCGGAACGACGATCCGGTCATGACCAATGGTCACGACCGAGCCGCCGCCCGCGCTGCAAGCGGACAATAACGCTATCAAGCCAACCGCGGCGGCATGTCGCCGCACGCGGGCTGATCTCCAATCCATCATACGGACTCCCTGCCCAGGGATTTCAACCTGGAGTATAGCAGGGTTGCCGCGAAAAGGGGACCGTTCTGGGCTTAGGCGGAGATGCAGTCCTCCAGCGTCCGGAAGCCGGGGCGCTTGGCCTGAACCAGCACGGCCATGTTGCCGGGCTTGTGCTCGTTGGCCAGCATCTTCATATGCGCCGCCGGAATGTCGGCCCAGGAGAAGACTTCGGACATGCAGGGGTCGATGCGCCGCTCGATCACCAGCTGGTTGGCCTGGGAGGCCTGCAACAGGTTGGCGAAGTGGCTGCCCTGGATACGCTTCTGGCGCATCCAGACGAACCGCGCGTCCATGGTCAGGTTGTAGCCCGTGGTCCCGGCGCAGAACACGACCATGCCGCCGCGTTTGACGATGTTGCAGCTGACCGGAAAGGTCGCTTCGCCCGGATGTTCGAACACGAAGTCGACATCGTTGCCCTTGCCGGTGATTTCCCAGATGGCTTTGCCGAACTTGCGGGTCTCAGCCATGTATTCCTTGAAGCCCGGGCCATTGACCTCGGGCAGCTGGCCCCAGCAATTGAAATCCTTGCGGTTGATCACGCCCTTGGCCCCCAGGCCCAGGACGAAATCGCGCTTGTCCTCTTCCGAGATCACGCCGATGGCGTTGGCCCCGGACACGGCGCAAAGCTGCACCGCCATCGAACCCAGGCCGCCGGACGCCCCCCAGACCAACACGTTCTGCCCCGGGCGCAGGATATGCGGGCGGTGGCCGAACAGCATGCGGTAGGCGGTCGCCAGAACCAGGGTGTAGCAGGCGCTTTCCTCCCAGGTCAGATGGCGCGGGCGCATCATGCACTGGCGGTCCTGGACGCGGCAGAACTGGCTGAACGAACCGTCGGGGGTCTCATATCCCCAGATCCGCTGCGAGGTCGAAAACATCGGGTCGCCGCCGTTGCATTCCTCGTCGTCGCCGTCGTCCTGGTTACAATGAACCACGACTTCGTCGCCGACCTTGAAGCGTTTGACCTTGGAGCCGACGGCCCAAACGATGCCCGAGGCATCGGACCCGGCGATGTGATAATCGGCCTTGTGGTAATCGAACGGCGAAATCGGCGTGCCGAGCGCGGCCCAAACGCCGTTGTAGTTGACGCCCGCGGCCATCACCATGACCAGCACGTCGTGGCTGTCCAGCTCGGGCACGTCGACGACTTCTTCCAGCATCGCGGTGTTCGGCTGGCCGTGGCGCTCCTTGCGGATCGCCCAGGCGTACATCTTTTTCGGCACATGGCCGAGCGGCGGAATCTCTCCGACTTCGTAAAGATCTTTCTTCGGAAGTTCGGGGTTCAATTGAACGACTTCGGCGGCATCCGACATTGTCGCCTCCTTTTTGCTGTGTTGCGCCATCCCCCAGCGGGGCCGTTCGGCAGGAATGTCCCTGTGTCCTGCACGGTCTTTTTTCTTTGTGTTCGGTCTTATCCCCTTTACATTTTCTTCGCAATGCACAAAATTCTATCTTTCGTGTGAGATTGCCAAAACGAAATAAAATTACAAAAATTTCTGGCGTGAGGCGGTTTTCCGCCATTTTTGGGAGTTTGTCATGAGTGACAAGTTAGCGAACGCAGCAAAGAATGATGCTCTGCGGAAAGGGGCCGAGGCCCCCACGCGGGACCGTCCGTGGTTGTTCCGGACCTATTCCGGGCACTCGTCGGCCAAGGAGTCGAACGCCCTTTACCGGACCAATCTGGAGAAGGGGCAGACGGGCCTGTCCGTCGCCTTCGACCTGCCGACGCAAACCGGCTACGACGCGGACCATCCGCTCGCCAAGGGCGAGGTCGGAAAGGTCGGCGTGCCGATTTCCCATCTGGGCGACATGAGCCAGTTGTTCGACGGCATTCCGCTGGCGCAGATGAATACCTCGATGACGATCAACGCGCCGGCCGCCTGGCTGTTGTCGCTGTATATCGCCGCCGCCGAGCGTCAGGGTGCTGACCGCGCCGATCTGGCCGGGACGACGCAGAACGACGTGCTCAAGGAATACCTGTCGCGCGGCACCTACATCTTCCCGCCGGGGCCCTCCCTGCGCCTGACCTCGGACACCATTTCCTTCACCTGCAAGGAAGTGCCGAAATGGAACCCGGTCAACGTCTGCTCCTATCACCTGCAGGAAGCAGGGGCGACGCCGGTCCAGGAGCTGGCCTATGCCCTGGCCAACGCGCGGGCGATCCTGGACACGGTCAAGGCCTCGGGCCAGGTCGCGGATGAAGACTTCCCCCGTCTGGTCGGGCGGATCAGTTTCTTCGTCAACGCGGGCATGCGCTTCATCACCGAGCTGAGCAAGATGCGCGCCTTTACCGAGCTGTGGAACGACATCACCCGCGACCGCTACGGCGTCGAGGACGAGAAATACCGTCGCTTCCGCTATGGCGTGCAGGTCAACTCCCTGGGCCTGACCGAGCAACAGCCGGAAAACAACGTCTATCGCATTCTGTTGGAAATGCTGGCGGTCACGCTGAGCAAGAACGCCCGCGCGCGGGCGGTGCAGCTTCCGGCCTGGAACGAAGCCCTGGGCCTGCCGCGTCCCTGGGATCAGCAATGGTCCCTGCGCCTGCAACAGATCGTCGCCTATGAAACCGACCTGCTGGAGTTCGGCGATATCTTCGACGGATCCAAGGAAATCGAAGCCAAGGTCGAGGCTCTGAAGGAAGAAGCCCTGGCCGAAATGGCGCGGATCGAAACCATGGGCGGCGCCGTGCCGGCGATCGAAAACGGCTACATGAAGCAGCGCCTGGTGGAATCCAGCGCCAAGCGTCTGGCCGCGATCGAGGCGGGCGAGCAGATCGTCGTCGGCGTCAACAAATTCAAGGAAGCCGAGCCCTCGCCCCTGGTCGGGGAAAGCGGGGCCATCGTCACCGTCCCGCCCGAGGTCGAGGCCCAGCAGATTGCTTCGCTCAACGCTTGGCGGGACAGCCGCGACGACGCCAAGGTCTCGGCGGCCCTGGCGGCTTTGACCGAGGCCGCCAAATCCGGGGCCAACATCATGGAGCCGTCGATCCAATGCGCCCATGCGGGCGTGACCACCGGCGAATGGGGCCAGGCCCTGCGCGACGTGTTCGGCGAATACCGCGCCCCCACCGGCATCTCCGGTGCCGCCTTGGGCGCCGCCGGGGACATCGCCGCCGTGCGCGGTCGGGTCGACGAGGTTTCCGCCGCTCTGGGCCGTCGGATCAAGATCCTGGTCGGCAAGCCGGGCCTGGACGGGCATTCCAACGGGGCCGAGCAGATCGCCGTGCGCGCCCGCGATGCGGGGATGGAAGTCGTCTACGAAGGCATCCGCCTGACTCCGGAACAGATCGTCGCCGCCGCCCGGGACGAGGCCGTGCACGTCGTCGGCTTGTCGGTCCTGTCCGGCTCGCACGTCGCCCTGGTGACCGATGTCATGAACCTGATGCGGGCGGAGGGGTTGGACGATATCCCGGTCGTCGCCGGCGGCATCATCCCGCCCGCCGATGCCGAAACGCTGAAGGCCGCGGGCGTCGCCCGGGTCTACACGCCCAAGGATTACGACCTGACCGCGATCATGGACCAGATCGTCGATCTGGCGGCGGAAGGGCTCAAGACGGCGGCGGAGTAGTTTTTACGTCAAGGGCCGTCAGGCGCCCGCCGGGTTCAAGTGCTTGCCTTTCAAGCCGGATTCCATTGACGGGGCCCCACATGCCGGGCGCCGCGGCGGTGCGATCGTACCAAGGACGTTCGACCTATACCTTAAATCAGGTTGCGGGTTTCGGTTCGAGCATTGCATAAACACCCTTTCTTCCGGGGGGATGGAAAGGGGAATTGAATCTCATGGCGAATTGGCGGGCCGACTCATCCGTGCGCGGCAATCTCATCGCACTTATCGGACTGATCCTGATCGCCGGTTTTGCAACCAGCAGCGTCATCAGCTACCAGGTCTCGAAAAAGAGTCTGCGGGAAGCGCTCATTGGCAATGAACTGCCGCTGACCAGCGACAATATCTATTCGGAGATCCAAAGAGATTTGCTCCGCCCGGTGTTCGTCGCATCGATGATGGCCGACGATACGTTTGTCCGGGACTGGTTGCTCGATGGCGAAGTCGATCCCGGCAAGATGACCCGGTTTCTTGATGAAATCCGGGCCCAGCACGGCATGTTCACGACCTTTCTGATCTCCGACAAAACCCGCCGGTACTACCACTTCAAAGGCATCTCGAAGGTCGTCTCGGAAGACGACCCCCGGGATATCTGGTACTTCCGCGCTCGGGCGATGAAGGAAGATCACGAAATCAATGTCGATCTCAACGCCGAGCAAAACGACGCCCTGACGATTTTCATCAATCAAAAGGTGTTCGATTACCAAGGCAACTACCTGGCGACGACAGGGGTCGGCATCGCCTTTGATTCGCTCGTCAGAGTGGTCGATCGGTACAGGGAGAACTTCTCCCGCCACGTCTATTTCGTCGATAAGACCGGGAAGATCATGACGCGCTCCGACGGCGCTTCGATCACCGAGGAAAACATCCACAAGGCCGAGGGTGCCGCCACCATCGCGGACAGATTGCTGGCCGCCGACCATAGCTTTTTCGAGTATGAGCGAAATGGCGAAACCATGCTGGTCAGCGCCCGCCACATTCCGGAATTGAACTGGTGGGTCATCATCGAACAAGAAGAGGCAAGCGCCCTTGCCGGTATTCGCAAAAGCCTGATTACAAACTTTTTCGTGGGCCTTGTCGCCATCTCGCTGACGCTTGTCATCGTGCTTTACGCCGTCAACTGGTTCTATGCGCGCCTGGAACAAAAGGCTCTCGAGATGGCCCAACTTGCGGAGCATGAGGCGGGCCTCAACAAACGGCTCAAGTATGAGTTGGAGCTCAAGGACAAATTTTTCTCGATCATATCCCACGACCTGATTTCGCCGTTTTCTTCGCTGCTGAGCGGAACTCATCTGATGTCGGAACGCGCCGACAATTACAGCAAGGAAGAGCTTTCGGACTTCGCAAAGAAGGTGCATGCCTCGGCGGAAGAGGTCTTCAGTTTGTTGCGGAACCTGCTTGATTGGGCGCGCCTGCAAATCGACGGTGCCAGCATCGAGCCGGAGGACCTGTCGCTACGCGAAGTCGTCAGAAAGAACATCAGCGTTCTGGAGCCGCTGGCGCGTGAAAAAGACATTCAGATCGTCAATTCGATCGAAGGGGCATCGGCATACGCGGACCCCATTATGATCGATACGGTCATGCGAAATTTGATATCCAACGCGATAAAATTCACATCGCCCGGTGGAAAGATCGATGTGTCAGCGCGAGAACAAGACGGCGAAACCCGGGTGACGGTTCGTGACACCGGCGTCGGTATCGACCGGGATCGGCTTGATACGATTTTCGGTCTTGATCAGGAAACATCGACCGTCGGCACGGGCGGAGAACGCGGAACTGGATTGGGGCTCGCCCTGTGCAAGGAAATGGTCGAACGCAACGGCGGCAAGATCTGGATCGAAAGCGTGAAGGGCGAAGGGTCCGAATTTCACTTCACGCTCCGAACCAAACGGCCCTGATCGGCGCGGATTTCGCCGGCGATCATGCGCGCCGTGGCGGCGCCGGAAAGGCTCAAGACGGCGGCGGAGTGATTCGCGGGGGAGACGGCTGGGCGGTCTAGCCGTCCAGCACCTTCAAGAAGGTCTCGTAGCAAGGCATCAGCTTGTCGAACGGCCAGCCGCCGCGATGCAGGGCGGCCATGCCCTGTTCCATGGCGAACAGCATCATCGCCAACTCGTCGGCGTCGATGTCGGTGCGGACCTCGCCCGCCTGTTGGCCGTTGCGTAGGACCTGGGCGACGATCAGGCGCATGTCGTTCTGCAGACCACGCAGGTATTCGGCGATGTCCGGGTGGTGCGGGGCCAGTTCGACCGCCGTGTTGTAGACCATGCAGCCCTTGCGCCCCTCGTCCGAGCACAGATAGCCGGTGATCTGGTGGAAGTAGGCTTCCAGCTCGGCCCGTCCCGCGCTCGGTTTGCGCAGTTCCTTGCGCATGTCGTCCTTCAGGCTCTGGATGTAGCGGATCAACGCCTGGCGATAGATCGCATCCTTGTTGCCGAAGGTTCCGTACAGGCCATAGCGGCTGACGCCGGTGTGCTTGACCAGGTCTTCCATGGACGTGTGTTGGAAACCGCGCTCCCAAAACAGGTGCATGGCCTTGTCCAAGGCTTGGTCGGGGTCGAATTCGCGTGTTCTGGCCATATTTTCAGAATTGAAATTCTGCTTGGTCCCGTCAATCGGAAATTTCCGATCAGTCGGGACGTGGGGTTGAAATCAGGCGGCTTTCGCGCCGGGAAGCAGGACGGGAATGGCGTCGACCGCGGCGGTCGGGGCCAGCGGGTTTTCGACCTCGGGCCGCGCGACCTGGGTCAGATAGCGGGCGGCCCCGGCCTGAAATTCCTTGCGGATGTAACACCAGCTGACGAACAGACCGCCGAACCGTTCGAAATACATGATGTCTTCGTTCTCGCGGCACCATTGCAGGTCACGGGCGAGATTGCGCGAAGTGCCGACGAACACCCAGGACGGACGCACCCCGCCGTGCCAGATGATGAACACGCCGGTTTGTCCCTCCAGGTTTTGCTGCTGGGGGTCGAGATTGATGAAGCGGAAGAATTTGCCTTTGTCGTTACGAACCCAATTGGGGTCGACAGGCTTCCCCAGCTGGCTCATCTTCTTGGTGGCGCTCTTAAAAAACATACCTTCCTTCTCGTGCCCCCCGGAACGTCGCGTGCCCCGCCGGAGACGTTCCTAATATGGGGCGGTAATTTGACCGCGAAAAGCCCCCCTGTCGATGGAATTTTTATCGTTAATACTGGTCGTTACGGCAATCGTCCTGGTCCTGTGGGGGACCGTTCGCACCGGCGTGCCGCCGATGCCGACCTCGGGGGCGGTTCGGGACTGCATGTTCCATCTGGCCGAGGGGGAAAACCCGAACGTTATTTACGAATTGGGGGCCGGTTGGGGCGGTTTGGCGACGGCGCTGGCCAGGCGTTTTCCCGATGCCCGGGTGATCGCGATCGAGGTCTCTCCTTTGCCATGGGCGGTGTGCCGCCTGCGGGCGGCATTGTTCGGGCCTGACAACTTGGAAGTCCGCTTCGCCGATGTGATGAAGGCCGATCTGTCCGGCGCCGATCTGGCAGTCTGTTTCCTATGCCCGCCCGCGATGGCGCGGCTGGCGCCGAAGCTGGCCGACGGCCTGCGTCCGGGCGCGCTGGTCCTGTCCAATGCCTTTGCCTTGCCGGGGTGGACGCCGCTGCGCGAGGCCCGGGTCGCGGACCTTCATCGCTCGCCGGTCTATCTCTATCGGCGATGATAATTACGCTTCCGTCGCGTTTTGCGACGGCAGGCGTCGGTAAATTCTGGTTTAATCATGAAACGAATCAGAGTAGGGATTCCGCCAATTCGGCGCGGCCCCGACCCGAGGCGCCGCTGCCCTGGCTGATAATTAATAAGCGGGAGCGCTCTAATGACGGACAATTCCCAAACCGATACCCCCTTCAACGACAACCCGATGACCGAGCGGGTCGAGATCGTCGACGTCGCGCCGCGCGACGGATTCCAGGCCGTGGTGCCTTGGATCCCGACCGAAACCAAGGTCTCTGTGGTCGAAGGCCTGCTTGACGCCGGGTTCCGGCGGATCGAAACCGGGGCCTTCGTCAGCCCCAAGGCCATCCCGCAAATGGCTGATACCGCGGACATTCACGCCACCGTCGCCACGCCGGAGGGCGCGCGTCTTTGCGCCCTGGTTCCCAACATGACCGGCGTGCGCCGCGCGTTGGAAGCCGGGATCAAGGATCTGGTCTATGTCTTTTCGGTGACCGAAAGCCACAACCAGGGCAACGTGCGCCGCCCGGTCGCCGACAGCCTGGCCGAACTGGAACAAGTCATCGAGTTGGGCCGGGACGAAGAAGGCTTCCTGCTGCGGGTCAACGTGGCGACGGCGTTCGACTGCCCGTTCGAAGGCCGGGTGCCGACCGAAGCGGTCATGTCCTGCCTGGATCGGGTGACGCAATCGGCCTTTCCCATGGAAATCGGCCTGTGCGACACCACGGGCCGCGCCTTCCCCGATCAGGTCGCGAATTTGTTCGACCGGGTTCAGCGGGCCTATGACGGCGCGGGCTGCACCTGGGCCTTTCATGGCCACGATACCTTCGGCCTGGGCGTCAGTAATGCGCTTTACGCTTTTCAGGCAGGGGTGCGGGTGTTCGACGCGGCGGCGGCGGGGTTGGGCGGTTGTCCGTTCGCGCCCGGCGCCACCGGCAACACGGCCAGTGAAGACTTGGTCTTCACCTTCGAGAACATGGGGGTCGAGACGGGCATCGATCTGGACCGCCTGTTGAAGGTCGCGGAAGACATCGCCGAGTTGCCGCAGGCGGCGACCGGCGGGCACCTGCGTTTGGTTCCGCGCGGTCGGGCTTTGGCCGACCGGCCGGCAGCCTAAGGCCGGACGAGCGAACGGGCCGGGGGGCGGCATGCGGTTCAACCTGACGACCCTGCGTCTGTTCGTCACCGCCGTGCAGGAAGGCAGCATCATGGCGGCGGCGGCGCGGCACAATATCGCGCCCTCGGCGGTCAGCCGCCGCCTGTCCGACATGGAGCATCAGTTGGGCGCGCCCGTTCTGTATCGGTCGCGCGGCGGCGTGTCGCCGACCCCGGCGGGCGAGGCGCTATGCCGCCATGCCCTGAACCTGCTGCGCTTGGCCGACCGCATGGAAGCGGAGTTGAGCGAGTTCGGCGCGGGTGCCCGCGGGCACGTCCGGGTTGCCGCCAATACGTCCTGCGTTACTCAGTTCTTGCCGGAGGAACTGGCTGCATTCCTGGCCGACAATCCGGATATCAACATCGACCTGCGCGAAGGAATTAGCTCGGCCATTGTCCAGGACGTCGCCGACGGCCACGCGGATATCGGCCTGTTTTCCGAAGCGGTCGATACCGGCGCGCTGGAAACCTTCCCCTACCGAACCGATCATTTGATGGTTCTGATGCCGGTCGGCCATCCGCTCGACCATGGCGGCGATCTGTCGTTCGCCGACGTGCTGGGATATCCGGTGATCGGTTTGCAGACCGGCAGTTCGCTTCATACCCGGGTGCGGGAGGCGGCCGAGGAAGCGGGCGCGGATTTGGATTGCCGCCTGCAGGTCACCAGTTTCGACGCCCTGCGCGGCATGGTCGAGGCCGGGCTTGGCATCGGTTTCCTGCCGCAGGGGGCGGTCGCGCCTTATCTGAATGATCGCCTGGCGGCCCATGGGCTGACCGATCCTTGGGCTCATCGGCGGTTGCTGCTGGGCGTGCGCGAGGCGGCGGCGCTGCCCGCCGTGGCGCAGAAGCTGGTTTTGCACCTGACCGACCGGGCCCAAGAGGCGACCGCCCGGACAGGCTAATTCACGCCTTGCCGATGGGCGCCGTCGCCTGTTTGAGCCAGGCCCGCGTGGCCTTGTCGACCAGCGGCGTCAGGGCCTTGCGCACCCGGGCATGATAGGCGTCGAGCCAGGTTCGCTCGCCATCATCCAGCAAGGACGCCTCGACCAGATTGCTGTCGATGGGGGCCAGGGTCAGGGTCTCGAATTCCAGCAGATCGCGTTCGGCCCCCTTGGGCGGCGATGCCTCGCCGACCAGGATCAGGTTCTCGATCCGTATGCCGTAGCCGCCGGTCTTGTAGTATCCGGGCTCGTTCGAAATCACCATACCCGGCTCCAGCGCGACCGGGCTGGGCGCCTTGGAAATGCGCTGCGGGCCTTCGTGAACGCTGAGATAGCTGCCCACGCCATGGCCGGTGCCGTGGTCGAAGTCCAATCCCTCGGCCCATAGGAACTGGCGGGCCAAGGGGTCCAACTGGGTCCCGGTCGTGCCCTTGGGGAACCGGGCGCGGGCCAGGGCGATATGGCCCTTGAGCACGCGGGTGAACCGATCCTTGGCTTCGCGCGGCGGTTTGCCGATGGCGACGGTGCGGGTGATATCGGTCGTGCCGTCCAGGTACTGCGCCCCGGAATCGACCAGATACAAATCGCCCTTGCGTAGCCGCCGGTTGGTCGCGGGCGTCGCCTTGTAATGGACGATCGCGCCGTTCGGCCCGCTGCCGGAAATGGTGTCGAAGCTGAGGTCGCGGATCAGGTCGTTTTCCTGGCGGAAGTCGTACAGCCGGTCCGAGGCGTCCAGTTCCGTCGTCTCGCCCTTGGGGGCCTCGGTCTCAAGCCAGCACAAGAAATTGGCGACCGCGGCGCCATCGCGCAGATGGGCCGCGCGCATCCCGGCGATTTCCGTGTCGTTCTTGCGCGCCTTGGGCAGGATGCAGAGGTCCTGGCCGCGCTCGACAACGGCCCCACCGTCGGCCAAGCGCGCCGCGATCCACATCGGATCGGCCATGGGGTCGATGCGGACATGGGCCTGTTTGCGGGCCAGTTTGTCCAGAACGTCGCCCAAAGCCCCCTTGGCGTGGACGCGCACGTCCTTGCCGACATGGCGCAAAACTGCCGCCGGAACCTTGGCCGGGTCGATGAACCAATCGACCTTGGCCGATTTGTGGATCACGGCGAAGCTCAGGGCCAGCGGCGTGCGCGGCACGTCGTCGCCGCGAATGTTCAACAGCCAAGCGATGGAATCCGGCGCGGAAAGGATCTGCGCATCCTGGCCCTCGGCCTTTAGTTGTTCGGCGATGTCCTGGCGTTTGTCGGCGGATTTGCGGCCTGCGTACTTCAGCGGGTGAACCCGCACCGGGGCCGACGACGGCGGCGGCTGGTCGGCCCAGACGGCATCGATCAGATTGCCGTCGATGGGGATCAGGTCGCCGCCCGCTTTCTGCGCCGCCTCGCGGTAGCGCGGCACCTGCGTCGGCGTCAAAAGCCAAGGGTCATAGGCCAGCTTGCCGCCCTTGGGCAGCGCCTCGGCGATCCAGTCGGTTGCCGGCTCGTTGCTGATGTGGCGCAGGTCGTACAAGGTCGCATCCGCCTGGGTCGCGACCTGCAGGGTATAACGCCCGTCGACGAACAGGGCGGCCCGCTTGGCCAGGACCACGGCCAGCCCGGCCGAGCCGGTAAAGCCGGTCAGCCAGGACAGGCGCTCCGACCGGGCCGCGACGTATTCACCCTGGTGTTCGTCGCCGCGCGGCACGATGAAGCCGTCCAACCCGCGGCGCTTTAATTCGGCGCGCAACAGGGCCAGGCGTTCGGCGGCGGCGCTTTGGCTGGGATTCTGCGGTCCGGCGGCGGAGCGATCCGAGGCCGGGATGTCTTTGGGGGAGGCGGGTTTCGTGTCCATCCGATCAAGCTAGGAAGGACGCGGGCCATAGGCAAGACCTGAGACGTCAGAAGGCGCGATCGAGCGACGGTTCGTCTGTGATTTTGCGCACAGATAGCTATGCAAATGGCGCAGTGCTGCAGTGCGGCAATTGCGTTTTTCGCATGGGAGTTCCAGGCATAGGTTCCGCCAAACGCATTGCCGCCGACCGACGCCGCTTCGGGGCCGGCCCGCGACACGCTTTCAGGAGAGTGAAAATGAGTACCCAAACCGCCAACGTCCAAGCCGAATTGGACATCCTGCAGCGCGCGCGCCTGATGCAGAGTGACGTGCTGTTTCTGCCTTTGGTCCGGGCCGTCTCGACCCTGGCCGCCAAGTTCACCACCGGCCTGCGCCGTCGGGCCATGCGCCGCGAATTGATGGCCCTGGATGATCGCATGCTCCGCGACATCGGCATCACCCGTGGCAACATCGAATCCCTGGTCTCCGGCTCGTTCGCCAACGAACAGCGCGCCGCTTATCAGGAAGCTCAGGCCGATGCCGCCGCCGTCGACGTGTTCGTCCCGGTTCAGCCGCAGGAAGCCAACGCCGCCGCCAACCAGGACGCCCAGCAGTCGGGCGGTCGCCTGGCTGCCTGATCCGGCGCCTTGCAGTTCCACGCGAAACGGCGGTTCCCTGGCGGGAGCCGCCGTTTTCGTTTGCGCGGATGGCGGCTTTGGGCGGATCAGAACAGCGAGAACGGCTTGCTGCTGCGCCGGTAGCCTTTGTTTTCCATGCAGTTCTGGAAGAATTTGTCGCCTTGCTTGCGCATGTCGTAGCGGGCCATGGCGGCATCGTACTCGCTGCCGATCACGGGGCCGGTGTCCGGCTGCGGCAGGGGCTGGCGGCGCAGGACGCGTTCCGTCTCCGCGCGGGCGATGGACCGGCATTCCTGTCGGTCGAAGGCCAGTTGTTCGTCAGTCCCGCCGGGCAGGGTCCATTCGGTCACCGAACAGGCCGCCAAGGCGATCAGGGACAAAAAGGCCAGAGGAATAAGGCGTCGTGTTTTCATGGCTTTTATTCTAGCGCGTCCGCGGCCGCCAATAAACGCTGTGCTATTCCGCCTTGGGAAGGCAGGCGCGGATGAAGGCGACGACCTCGGGCGCGTCCCATTCGGCAACGCCGAGCACGCGGCCCATCTCCCGGCCCTGGGCATCGAACAACACCGTCGTCGGCAGGCCACGCGCCTTGACCGCGCGCGAGAACGCGCCCTTGGGATCCAGATGGATCTCCAGATTCTTGTAGCCCTGCTTGGCATAGAACGGTTTGACCTGATCCATGCCGCCGCGATCCTGGCTTAGGGCGATCACGGGGATGCCGTCCTTGGCCAATTCGGCCTTCAGCGCGTCCAGTTGCGGCATTTCCTTGATGCAGGGCGCGCACCAAGTCGCCCACAGGTTGACCACCGCCCCCCGGCCCCGGGCCAGTTCCGCGATGGTCACGGTCTTGCCGTCGGCGGTGGTGAACGGGGTTTCGACGGGGCCGGTTTTCGCGGTCTGCGGCTTGAACTTGGACAGCGCGGGGGGCGCTGCCGGACAAGTTGCCTCCGCCGCCCTTGCATTGCCGGCGGGAATAGTGAAAATCCCCCCACTCAACAGGACGGCGACGGCCAGGGCCGACAGGGTTGCGTTTCGTCCGGGGGCACGGTGTGTCATTCGGGTCGCCATTCGGGTTCTTTATCCGTCTGCGTTTGTCGTCTGGGTTGATCGTCTCAACTTCGCCTTGGACTTAAGGAGATAGCCATGGCGCGCACACCGGGCAAGTCCGGATCGGGCGGCGAGGGCGCTTCCGGCGCTTCGACCATCTGGGGCGGCCGCTTCAACGCCGGCCCTGCAGCCATTATGGAGGAAATCAACGCCTCCATCGAATTCGACAAGCGTCTGGCCAACGAAGACATCGCCGGCTCGACCGCGCATGTCCGCATGCTGGCCAAACAGGGCATCGTCGCCGAAGCCGATGCCGAGGCGATCGCCAATGGCCTGGCGACCGTGAAGGACGAAATCGCCGCTGGTGGTTTCGAATTCAAACGCTCGCTCGAAGACATCCACATGAATGTGGAAAGTCGCTTGGCCGAATTGATCGGCGCGCCGGCGGGCCGCCTGCACACGGCGCGGTCGCGCAACGATCAGGTGGCGACGGATTTCAAGCTTTGGGTGCGCGGCGCACTGGACGGATTGGAAGCGGGGGTCCGGGACCTGCAAACCGCGCTGATCGACCGGGCCGAGGCCGAAGCCGGAACCGTCATGCCCGGCTTTACCCATTTGCAGGGCGCGCAGCCGGTGACCCTGGGCCACTATCTGCTGGCCTATGTGGAAATGCTGGGCCGCGACCGGGGCCGCATAGCCGATTGCCGGGCGCGCCTGAACGAATGCCCGCTGGGCGTGGCGGCGCTGGCTGGAACGTCATTCCCGATCGACCGTCACATGACGGCGGAAGCCCTGGGCTTCGACCGACCGACGGCGAATTCGCTCGATACCGTATCCGACCGCGATTTCGCGCTGGAGTTCCTGTCCACGGCGACGATCCTGGCGGTGCACTTGTCGCGCTTCGCCGAGGAAATGGTGATCTGGTGCTCGCAGCAGTTCGGCTTCGCCAGCTTCACCGACGCGTTTTCGACCGGCTCGTCGATCATGCCGCAAAAGCGCAACCCCGACGCGGCCGAACTGGTCCGCGCCAAGATCGGGCGCATCGCCGGTGATTTCCAAAGCCTGGTGATCGTCATGAAGGGCCTGCCGCTGACCTATGGCAAGGACATGCAGGAAGACAAGGAAGCGGTGTTCGACGCCGCCGACAACGTCGCCCTGGCCGTGGCCGCCACGGCGGGGATGGTCCGCGACGTGCGCTTCAACAAGGACCGCATGGCCGCCGACGCGGTGCGCGGCTTCGCCACTGCGACGGATTTGGCCGATTGGCTGGTTCGCGTGCTCGGCATGCCGTTCCGCAACGCGCACCATGTCACGGGCGAACTGGTCGCCAAGGCCGAAGCCAAGGGCTGCGACCTGGAAGGCCTGACCATCGACGAGATGCGCGAAGTGGACCCGGGCATCACCGAAGACGTATATTCGGTGCTCGGCGTCGAGAATTCGGTGACCAGCCGCACCAGCTTCGGCGGGACCGCGCCGGACAACGTGCGGGCCCAGGTCAAGGCGGCGCGCGAACGGTTTCTGGGCTAAGGTCCGGGGGCGGAACGGGACGGACGGAAAGACGACATCCGATGGCGATGACACGCAGGCAGCTTCTTTCAACGCTCACGGTCGGCCTGGCGGCTGCCGGGCTGGCGGCCTGTGGGCGGAAGAATTCGCCCAAGCATCCCGGGGGGTCGGAATTCCCGCATGAATATCCGTATTTCCCACCGGAAAAACGGACCTTACCTTCCGGCGCTCCGGAAGCGGAAAAGGCGGAGCCGACGGATACCGCGCCGTACCTGAAACTGGACCCTATCCGGGACCGCAGCAAGTAACCCGGCGGGGCCGTCTCCGGCCCGCCACCCCAGACCGGACATCGAACATTGGATCATTTCACCTATCAAAACGGCCAGTTGGCCGCCGAGGACGTCAGCCTCGCCGAATTGGCGGAACAGGTCGGCACGCCGTTTTACTGCTATTCGCGGGCGACGCTGGAACGGCACTTCAAGGTCTTTGACGAGGCCCTTGCCGGGTTGGACCACACCATCTGTTACGCGGTAAAGGCCAATGGCAACCTGGCGGTGGTCAAGACCCTGGCCCGATTGGGCGCCGGGGCCGACGTGGTCTCGGGCGGCGAGTTGACGCGCGCCCTGACGGCGGGCGTGCCGGCGGAAAAGATCGTGTTTTCCGGCGTCGGCAAAACCCGCGAGGAAATGGCCCAGGCCCTGGACGCGGGTATTTATCAGCTCAACGTCGAGTCCGAACCGGAATTGGTCGCCCTGTCCGAGGTCGCGGCGTCGAAGGGCATGACCGCCCATGTGGCGATCCGCATCAACCCGGACGTCGACGCCAAGACGCATGCCAAGATCACCACCGGTCGGGCCGAGAACAAGTTCGGCATCGATTGGGACCGCGCGCCCGACATTTATGCCAAGGCGCGGGACCTGCCGGGGGTCGAGGCCCAAGGCATCGCCGTTCACATCGGATCGCAGTTGACCGATCTGGAACCGTATCGCCGCGCCTATGAGCGCCTGCGCGACGTGGCATTGGACCTGCGTAGTCGGGGACACGACATTCGCCGCCTCGACCTGGGCGGCGGTCTGGGCATTCCCTATGACGACGAACAGGCCCCGCCGCCTGCCGACTATGGCGCGGTGGTCAAGGAAATCGTCGGGCCGCTGGGCTGTCACATCACGGTCGAGCCGGGCCGCCTGATTGCCGGGAACGCCGGCGTGCTGGTGACCCGCGTTTTGTTCGCCAAGGATGGATCGACCCGGCGCTTCGTGATCGTCGACGCCGCCATGAACGATCTGATCCGCCCGGCCCTGTACGATGCCTATCACGCGATCGTTCCGGTGGCCGAGCCGTCTCAGGATAGTGAACGCCACACCGTCGATGTGGTTGGACCGATCTGCGAAACCGGTGATACATTTGCGGTGCAACGCCATCTTCCCGCCGTAAAGCCGGGGGATCTTTTGGCGATCAGGTCCGCGGGGGCCTATGGGGCCGTGATGGCTTCGACCTATAACGGTCGTCCCCTGGTGCCCGAGGTTCTGGTTTCCGGCGGCGACCATGCGGTGGTGCGCCGCCGTGTCGAGGCCGAGGAAATCATGGCCTATGACGCGGTTCCGGACTGGCTGGAGAGCTGACACGGCATATCCAGCGGCGGAAAAATGGGTTGCGGGGTATCGCGGGCGGCCCCACCTGAATAACAGGTGAATTCGCCCGGGGGAGAAAGGAGCCCGCCGCATGCTGGATGCTCCGCCGTCGGCCGCCGCCCAGATGGACAAAGCTGGGTCGGACAAGGGCCGATCGGACATCGGAATGGGTTTGCGTTACCGCCTGCTGTTACCGCTGGCGCGGGCGGTGCTGTTCATCGAAAAATTCTGGCCGTCGTTGGCCCCCGTGGTTGGGGTCGTGTTGCTGTTTATGGCCGTGGCCTTGCTCGACCTGTTGCCGCATCTGCCGCAATGGCTGCACGGTGTGGCTTTGGCGGCATTCGCCGGGGCCTTGGCCTTGACCCTGCGCCGGGCCTGGGAAAACCGCCCGCAGGTCAGCCGCGCCGCTGCCCGTCACCGTCTGGAACAGGATAGCGGGCTCGAGCATCGCCCCCTGGAAGCCCTGGACGATCAATTGCTGGTCGGGATCGACGACCGCTTGGCGCGGCGCATGTGGCGTCGCCACCGCGAACGCATGGCCGCCCGGATTGCAGCTTTGCGCCTGGGCGTGCCGTCGCCCGGCGTCGCCCGCAACGATCCCAAGGCCTTGCGCGCCCCGTTGCTGGTGGTCCTGGCCCTGGGCGTCGCCGCCGGATGGGGAGATATGAGCGACCGCCTGTTGCGGGCGGTGACGCCCTTGAGCGCCGTCGGCGCCGGTCAGGAAATCCGCATTTCCATCTGGATCACCCCGCCCGCCTATACCCGCCAGGCCCCGGTGTTTTTGGAACTGGGCGGGCCGCACAAGCCCGCAGCCGAGGACAAAACGCATGTGGAGGCCCCGGCGACCGTTACCGTTCCGCAAGGCAGCACCCTGCTGGCCCAGGTCGCGGGCGTTGGTGATCTGCCCGACCTGATCCTGGGCGGGGTCGAGACGCCGTTTTCGGCCATCGGCAAAGGCAAGGACGCGGGCAGCTACCGGGCGGAAACCTTGTTGGATGCGCCGGGTGAACAAAATTTGGCGGTGTCCGTCGGCGGGCGCGGTTTGGCCAAATGGCCGTTGGTCGTCGCCGCCGATGCGCCGCCGTCGGCGGAATTCGTTTCCAAGCCGTCGCGGACCGGTCGGGCGTCCGTGAAGACGGAGTTCGAAGCCAAGGACGATTTCGGCCTGAATTCCATCGAACTGACGATCCGCCACCCCAAGGGGCGGGCGGTGCCGGGCGGCGAGGATGTGGTGCGTCTGCCGTTGCCGCTGGCCGAACCGGGCACGGTTTTGACGCAGGGCGTCGGGGTGCATGATCTGAGCGCTCATCCCTGGGCGGGGCTGGAGGTCGTCGGCCGGATCGAGGCCACGGACGGCCGGGGTCAGGTCGGGACCAGCGAAGATCTGAAATTCCTGTTGCCGCAGCGGACCTTCAACCATCCGGTTGCGCGCGCTTTGGTCGAACAGCGGCGTCTGTTGTCCGATGCCTCGCCCGACGTGATCGCCGGGGTCGTCGAGGTTCTGAACGACCTTGTCCACAAGCCGGACCATTTCTTCAACGACACGGTGGTGTTCCTGGGCATCAACATCGCCGGGGCGCGGCTGCTGCACAGCGGCGGAAAGGATTCCGAAGTCGCCAGCGTGCAAAAGCTGCTGTGGGACACGGCCCTGCGGATCGAGGACGGCGATTTCGCCGTGGCCGAGCGCGAATTGATGGACCTGCAGGACAAGGTCATGAAGGCGATGCGCGAGGGCGCGGATTCCGAAGAGGTCCAGCGCCTGATGGATCAGTTGCGCGAAGCCCTGGACGACTACATGAAGGCCCTGGCCGAACAGTTGGCGCGCCAGGACCTGAAGAACCTTCCGGCGCTCGACCCGAATATGAAGAGCCTGGATAGCCGCGACCTGCAGGACCTGTTGGATCAGGCCCGCGAACTGGCCCGCAACGGGGCCATGGACGCGGCCCGCAAGATGCTGTCGCAATTGCAGAAGGCGCTGGAACAGATCCGTCGCGGCATGGCCATGGAACCGCAACAGCAACAGCAAATGTCCGAAGCCAACCGGCTGATGGAAGGCCTGAAGGAACTGACCCAGCGACAACAACAGTTGATGGACGATACCTTCCAGCGCGCTCAGCAGGACCGCATGAACCGCTCGGGCCGCCAAGGGCCGGAGGGTGCCATGCCGCTCGATCGCGGTTCTCGCGAGGGCGATATGCGCAGCGGCCAAGGGTCGCGCGATCAGGGCCGGCCCGGCGGCCGGCAAGGCCAACAGGGACAGCAGGGTGAGGGCATGCAGGGCGAGGGTGAGCGTCAGTCCCGCCCGAACGCCGATCCGCGCCCAGGTCAATTGGGGCGCGGCGGCGACCCCAATGCCCAGGCCCGCGCCCAGCAGGAAGCCCTGCGCCGCGCCTTGGGCGAACTGATGCTGCAAATGGACGAGATGCTGGGCAACATTCCCGAAGGAATGGGCAAGGCCGAGCGGGCCATGCGCGAAGCCTCGCGGGCCTTAAGCGAAGGGCGTCCGGGTTTGGCCGTTCCCAAGCAATCCGAAGCCCTGGATCATTTGCAGGAATCGCAGAACCAAGCCCAACAACAGATGGCCCAACAATTGGGCCCGCAAATGGGCCTGCGTCCCGGCCCGATGGGCCGTGGCCGCCCCGACCGGGGACAGGACCCGTTCGGGCGCGGTGAGGGCGGGGCCTTTGGTGGATCGGCGGACGGCGAAACCGACCTGCCGACCCGGGGCGAGATGCAACGCGCCCGGGAGATCCTGGAAGAATTGCGCAAGCGTTCCGGCGAGCGGCAGCGCCCGCCGTTGGAGCGGGACTACATCGAGCGGCTGCTCAAGCAGTTCTGATTAATCGGCTATCGCGAGACTGTTAGTGACCGACGGAATGGGCCGGGGCGGCAGGGGCTGCGCCATGGCCGCCACCGGCGTCTCCGGATTCCTGCGGATCGATGAACACGACCGTCATACGGCGCCGTAGGGGCGACGGCTCGACGATACGGATCTTGAAGGACATCTTTTCGCCCTTGCGCAGCTCGCTTTTCAGCGGCGGCGCATCGGCATGTTGAATTTCATGACCTTCGGCATCGAACAGGATCGCGCGCAGCATCGGCACCGGCCGCGGCTGGTCGTCGACGTTTTCGATCTGCCCGCGCACCACCAGGACTTCCAGGCCCTGATCCGTTTCCTGGATCGGGTCGACGCGCTGAATCTGCAGGCCCTCGCCGATCTGATGGAAGCCGAACATGTCGAACACGCCCTCAAGGGCTGGGATCTTGGCGACCACCTGGTCCTTGAAGAAGAACGTTCCCGCGACCAAACCGCCGATCAGCAGCACGAAGAAGATCACGATGATCTTCAGGATCGGGCTTTTCCGCGGCAGGTCGTCGTACGGTTCCTGTTCGTCGGCGGAGAACACATCCGGGATGTAATCCGGGTCTTCCATTTGATCCGGGGAATCGATGGCGTCCAGGTCGTCGTGTTCGTCGTCGTTGTTGATCAAGGATTCGAACGGCGGAATGTCGTCGTCGTCGTCCTCGAACATGGAATCGATATCGTCCGGCAGCACGCCCATGTCTTCCGGCTCGTCCATATCCATCGACATCTCGGGCTCGGGAATGGGATCCGGTTCGTCCGCCGGTTCGGGCGGCGGCGGCGCGGGCATGGGGGCTGGCTCAGGCGCCGGAGGCGGGGCCATCTGCGGGGCCGGTTGGGCATAGGCCCCCTGCGGCTGCGCGTACATCTGCTGCTGCATCGGGGGCTGTTGCATGTATTGCGGGGGATAGGCCTGCGGCGCCGGGCGCGCAGGGGCCATCGGCCGGGGAGCCGGATCCGGCAAGGCATCGCGCGGGTCGGCAAACCACACGTGGCTGCAGTTCGAGCAGCTCACATTGCGACCGGGACCAAGCTGCGCAGGTTGCAGTTGGTAGCGCGTACGGCAATTCGGACAGGTAATCAGCATATTAACCCCGATTCCACCCTTGGACTTTATATGCGTCGGTCCATAGGAAAGCAAGCCAAGCAAACCCAAGGACTTCCGCCGCGTCCCTGGACCTTCGTCCAACCCCATGGCATTGTTCCCGAAAGGGAATACCCGGTCATCCGTGAATTTTTCCCTAACTTTCCGAGAGCCCGCCCAAGGTGCCATCAAGGTGAAAGACAGCGACCAGCAGAGTATCGTCCGTTTCGAGAACGTCGGACTGCGTTACGGCCTGGGCCCCGAGGTGCTGCAAGACATCACCTTTGAGCTAGAGCCGGCGTCGTTTCGCTTTCTCTTGGGCGAAAGCGGCGCGGGCAAATCCTCGTTGTTGAAATTGCTCTATATGGCCCTGCGTCCGACGCGGGGGCAGATTTCCCTGTTCGGGCGGAACGTCGCCGCGACCTCGCGCAACGACCTGCCGCGTCTGCGCCGCCGGGTCGGCGTGGTCTTTCAGGAATTCCGCCTGCTCGATCATTTGTCGGCGTTCGACAACGTGGCCCTGCCGATGCGGGTCGCCGGGGCGCGCGAGGCCGATATCCGCCGCCATGTCGAAGAACTGCTGTCTTGGGTGGGGCTGAAGGATCATCTGAATTCCCGCCCGACGACCCTGTCCGGCGGCCAACAACAACGCATCGCCATCGCCCGCGCCGTGATCACCCGGCCCAAACTGCTGCTGGCCGATGAGCCGACCGGCAACGTCGACGATAAAATGGGCCTGCGCCTGATGCATCTGTTCGAGGAATTGAACAAGCTGGGCACGACCGTGATCGTCGCGACCCACAACCTGGGAATCGTCCGTCAGATGGCGCATCCGGTGATGCGTTTGGAAAACGGCCGGTTGAACACGGACGAGGCGGCGATCATTTCAGATCTGCGCCTGGACGATCCGGGCATCAGCGCCGGAAAGCGGCCGTCCGGCCCCGGCTTCACCCGTATTCATTGACGGCATGCGATCGTGTTGATGTTCCGCCGCCGCTCCGACCTTCCGATGAACGAGGACACCCTTGCCCGGTTTTTGCCGTGGCTGATCGCGTTCATGGTCTTTCTGTCGGCCCTGGCCCTGGCCGGGATGCTGGTCCTGCACGACGCCGTGCAGCGTTGGGACACGGGCCTGAAGGCGACGATTACGGTCCAGGTGCCGCCCGGCGCCGACGCGCGCGAGGACGATCTGCGCCTGGAGCAGGTGTTGTCGGTTCTGGCCGCCAAGCCGGGCGTCGAGCGGTACGAGACCATGTCGCGGGAAAGCCTGTTCGCCCTGTTGAAGCCCTGGATCGGCGAAGCCGGTCAGGCGCAGGACCTGCCGATCCCGATGCTGATCGACGTCACGGTCGACCGGGATACGGTCGTCGATATCGATCTGCTGGCCAAGGAACTGCAGGCCCGCGTGCCGGGGGTGTCGGTCGATGACCACCGGGTCTGGCTGTCGCAACTGGTCCGTCTGGTTACGGTGATTCAGGTTCTGGCCTGGTGCGTGTTGGGCCTGATTGCGTTGGCGACCATGGGGACAGTGGTGTTCACCACCCGCACGGGCTTGGCTATTCACCGCGAGGCGATCGAGGTTCTGCACCTGATCGGGGCGCAGGATGCCTATATCGCCCGGCAGTTCGCGGCCCGCGCCCTGGCGCTGGGACTGAAGGGCGGGTTTCTGGGGTTGGCTCTGGCCGCCCCGACCCTGGCCGGGATCGGTTATCTGGCGTCCGAAACCGGGGCGACCATGATCCCGAAGCCCGATTTCGGGTTCTTCCAGGTCGTGGGCTTCGTGCTGTTGCCGGTCGCGGTCGCTTTTCTGGCCATGATCACCGCGCGGGCCACGGTAATGCGCAACCTGAAGCGGATGACCTGATGAGCAAGCGTCCACGCCGTAAAGCCGCCGTAGGGGCGGGCCGGGTTCTGGTCATGGCGGTGGTCGTGCTGGCGATCTGGGGTGTCGGGCTGTTCCGTTTCGCTGATACCATTCCAATGGCCGTGGCCGACCCCGAAACCCATACCGACGCCATCGTGGTTCTGACCGGCGGTAGTGGCCGATTGGACGAAGGGTTGGACCTGTTGTCGCGGAATTTCGCCAAGCGCTTGTTCGTGTCGGGGGTGTATCACGGTGTGGACGTGGAACGCCTGGTGCAGATTTCCAAGCGCGAGCCCGAGGGCCTGGAGCCGCGCATCGGCATCGGCGACGCCATCAACACCGTCGGCAATGCCGCGGAAACGCAGGTTTGGATGAAAAAGCACGGCTATTCGTCATTGCGGCTGGTGACCGGGGCCTATCACATGCCGCGTTCCCTGGCCGAGTTCCATTTCTTCATGCCCCATGTGACGATCATTCCCAATCCGGTGTTTCCCGAACATGTGAAGCAAAAGGACTGGTGGGCCTGGCCGGGGACGGCCAGCCTGATCGTTTCCGAATACAACAAATGGCTGTTCGCCCGCGGGCGGCACTGGATAACGCAGTTGTTCGCGCCGATGGCCGGTGACGCGTCATGATGGTCTTTCGGTCCATGCTGTTCGGGGCGCTGTTCTTTCCCTGGAGCGTCCTATGTTCCCTGGTGGTGCCGGTGTCGTTGGTCTTTCCGCGCGGTTTCATGCAGAGCATCGTCAAGGTCTGGGGCATCGGCGTGCGGTTTCTGCTGCGTTGGGCGGTCGGCTTGCGTTGGCGGGTCGAAGGGCTTGAGAATATTCCCCCGGGCCCCTGCGTCTTGGCGGCCAAGCACCAGAGCGCCTGGGACACCATGGTGTTTCATGTCCTGCTGCCGGACCCGGTCTATGTCGTAAAAAAGGAACTGACCCGCATCCCGTTCTGGGGCTGGGGCTTTTACAAAGCCGGCTGTGTCGTGGTCGACCGCAAGGCCGGGGCCAAGGCCCTGAAGCATCTGGTGCAGGGGGTGCAGGCGGCGCTGGCCCGCGGCAGTCAGGTCGTGATCTTCCCCGAAGGAACGCGGACCCATCCGGATCAATCCGTGGATTATCATCCGGGGATCGCCGCGATCTATCGCGACGCCAATGTGACGGTGGTCCCCGTGGCCTTGGATTCAGGTTTGTTTTGGGGCCGGATGGCGCCGATCAAGTATCCGGGCGAGATCACCATCAAGTTTCTGGAACCCATCCCGCCGGGCATGGACCGCCGCGCCTTCATGACGTTGCTGCAGGATCGGGTCGAGGGCGAAAGCGCCAAACTGATGGCCGACAAGCGTGCCCGTTATCCCTACCTGCCCACGCCGCAACCTTCTGTGGATAACGGGTAAAACTCACCCGACAGCCGGATTTCCGCGCTTCTTCCTGTGGGTCGAACAGGGGGTGAAATGTTGAATAACGGGGAAACATATCAAGAACAAATAATTTGCCTCCCGCGCGCGTAGGGCCTACATTTCCCTAAATTCCCAAGCATTACCAAGCATTGAAGGATCAAGGGCCCGTGTCTCAACCGCCGACCACGTCGACTGCCCCCATTGCCGCCATTTCCCAGCAGATCTGGGACATGAAGTACCGGCTGAAATCGCCGGACGGGCGGCCCGTGGACAAGACGATCGACGACACCTGGGAACGGGTGGCGACGGCCCTGTCGGCTTGTGAGGACGATGCCGAGGCCTGGTTGCCCCGGTTCAAGGACGCGTTGAGCGGCTTCAAATTCCTGCCTGCCGGGCGGATCGTGTCCGGCGCCGGGACCGAGCGCATGGTGACCCTGTTCAACTGTTTCGTCATGGGCACCATCCCCGACGACATGTCGGGCATTTTCGACAATCTGAAGGAAGCGGCCCTGACCATGCAGCAGGGCGGCGGCATCGGTTACGATTTCTCGACCCTGCGGCCCAAGGGGGCGCTGGTCAAACGGGTCGGGGCCGATGCCTCGGGCCCGCTGTCGTTCATGGATGTCTGGGATTCCATGTGCCGGACCATCATGTCGGCGGGTTCGCGCCGGGGCGCGATGATGGCGACCATGCGCTGCGACCA
>DJHY01000176.1 GCA_002433335.1 Rhodospirillaceae bacterium UBA6608
AGAGATGAAAGTCGCCTCGGCCCAAGGCAAGCCGATGGAAACAACCGTCTCCGACGCCTTCTACCGGATGTACGACAATTTGGCCGCGCTCGCGGCGGGAACGGCGCAACCCTGGTCGCCGCTGGCGTCCGCGTTGACCAACGAGCGGATCATCGGCCTGGTCCGACGTTCGGCGGCGGAAGGCGGCCCGCGCCTGATCTTGGATTAAACCGATGCCGGTGCAGCCAATCCTGATTTATGTCGAGGACCCGGGCGCCGCCAATATGGTTCTGGGCCTGGCGTCGGCGATGCGGAACCAAGGCTTGATCGCCCATCTTTATGCCGGTGGCGCGGCGCTCGACTACCTGACGGCGCGCGGCGAAGCACTGACCCCACTGCCATCGGCGGATCCTGCCGCGCTGATTTCCCAAATCAATCCTGTAGCCTGTGTGATCGGGACGGCGGAAAACTTGGATACCCCGGGATTTTCCCTGGCCGAGGCCGCCCGGCGGAGATCAATTCCCACGGCGGCGCTAATCGACGGCCCCGCCAATGCCGACCGCCGCTTCCAAGGGCGGACGACGGATCCGCGTTGTCATGTGACCGACTGGCTGTTGGTGCCCGACCTCGGCACACGGTCGGCTTTCCTGGCACTTGGGATCGAACCGGCGAGGATCCACGTGGTCGGAAATCCCAGCCACGACCGGGTTCTCGATTCCTGCGACGAGTTGTTGGCCCAGGACCGCGCGACCCTGCGGCGCGGCCTGTTTCCCGGCTTGCCCGAGGATGCGCCTCTGATCCTGTTTTTGACGGAACTGTCCGACGGCTTGGACCCGACGCAGTTTCGGCGCAGCGCCGACTATACCTTACAAGGTCGCGGCGAGACGAACGGCCGTACCGAGATCGTTTTGGAAGAGGTTCTGGACGCCCTAGCCGACATCGCACCGGCGGCACGGGTCGCCTTGCGCCTGCACCCAAAGACTCCGGCCAATCTTTATGCAGCCTATGACCAAGACATCGCTGCCTATAGCGAAGGCGGCGACCCGCATGCGGCGCTGTTCGCCGCCGATCTGGTGATCGGCCTGTCGACGGCGCTGCTGACCGAAGCCGTCGTGATGGGCCGCCCGACCTTGTCTGTCCTGCCCCGCGAACGAGAGGCCGAATGGCTGATCGGCGGCGACCTGGTTCCCCATGTCTCCACCCGCGATGACCTGCGGGCGATGCTGACCCGGGCCCTCGACGCCCCGGAAAGCTTCCTGGCGGAACAATCCGGCGGGACGCTGCGCCTGGGGGCTTCCCCCCGGACTGCACGGGCGCTGGCCCAAATCGCCGAAGGCGGAACGCCCGCCCCCGACGGCACCCTGCCCTATGCGCCGCCGACGCTAACGAGCGAACGCCTGATCCTGGAGCCGTTCCCCGCTGATTTGCTGACCGAGCGCTATGTCGGTTGGTTGAACGACCCGGAAGTCGTCCGCTTTTCCGAACAGCGCCATCGGGCGCATACCTTGGATAGCTGCCGCGACTTCATCGCCACCTTCGACGGCACGGCCAACGGCCTATGGGCGATCCGCGTTAAATCGGACGATCTGCGCCATATCGGCAATATCTCGACCGAAATCGACGCCACCACCGGGACCGGCGACATCCGGATTCTGATCGGCGACCGCGCGGCCTGGGGCACCGGCATGGGAGCCGAGGCCTGGAACGCGGTCATGGCCCATTTGTTCGATGACCTGGGGATGGCCATGGTCACGGCGGGCACCTTGGCGGGCAATACCGGCATGCGCCGGATCATGGAAAAATCCGGCATGCGCGAGACCCATCGCCACCCCGGACCGACGCCGGTCGATGGCCAGGCCATGGACCTGGTATTCGCGGCGCGGTCGGCCCGCGATTGGCTGGCGGGGCGGTAAGTTCTTACCCCCGACCGGTCAAAAATTGCCGGGTAGGACCGATTTTACCCGTCTTCGACAAACCTCAAAAATCAAAATATATATATTTTTCAATTAATTAAGTCGTGCCGACAGTTTGGCCCGATCATTGCTCATGAATACGCGGAGCAGAAAGCCCGTTTTTGGATCGATAGCCAACGAAGCGTAAGGATTGAGAACGTGAGCATCATAGATCGAGTTACGGCCACAAGTTCGGGCATCGCCAGCAGCGCCGCACGGCAGCAGCAGGCAGGGCGTTTTGCCACGCACACGGAACTGTTCGACACGTTCCAGGCCCTGGTCATGGACATGCAGGGGAAGATTCTCGACCCGTCCAAGACCCAACAGGCAGCGGGCCGTGATGTCGCGCGGATGGAACGCGCGTCCGACAATCGCAGCGAGTCCTATCGCGATCGCAGCTCCTCGCAGGACGTTGGCCGGACCGACGTCGAACAAACGTCGCGCTATCAAGAGCGCAAGCGCAAGTTCGGCGACGATCACGAAGTCAGCCAGGCCGACGACGCCGGTCGTAACTACGGTGACGATCGCCGCGACGACCAGAACAACGTGGCCGCGACCGACCGCAATTCCCAGGCCGACAACGACCGTGGCACCACCGACGGTCC
>DJHY01000228.1 GCA_002433335.1 Rhodospirillaceae bacterium UBA6608
CTACTACGGGTATGACGATGCGCTTTATGCCGCTGTCCGCTTGTTGAACGTCCTGAATGGTACGAGCGACAGCCTCGCCGATCTGCTGGATTCCATGCCGAAGACGGTCAGCACGCCGGAAATTCGCTTCGATTGCGCCGATGACCGCAAGTTCAAGGTCGTCGATGAGGTCCGAGATCGCCTGACCCGCCTGAGCGGGATCGACGTCCATGACATGGACGGGGTTCGGGTGCAGTCCGAGGCCGGTTGGTGGCTGCTGCGGGCCTCGAATACACAGCCGGTCCTGGTGGCGCGCTGCGAAGCTGCGGATGCGGCGGGGTTGGAGACGCTGAAGGCGGCTTTGGTCGACCAATTGGCGCAGAGCGGACTGGAAGCGCCGGACCTTTAGTTCCGGTCTCTGGACCCTATCCCCTGGAAATCAGTGCAGAAAAACAAGAGAGGAACCGCCGAAAGACGGTTCCTCTCCCTCCCCCTTGTCGAGTGAAAAGGCCTAGACCTCCTCTCGCCGACAAAATCTCATCGACAATTTTGCCAAAATTTGTTGGTCCATGTCACGTTTAAATTCGTTCCAGTTTGCATTCGCAGAAACGCCGCCGACAGGGCTGTCGACGGCGTGACGGTCAAATAGAAGGAAAGAGAGCGGGGAAGGGCGATCCTTACTGCAGGGCCGCCATTTCCATCGTCGGCGGGCCGCGCAGTTCCATGCAGGGGATGCGGCGCTTCTCCAGCAACTTGCAGGCGTTGAAGGCTTCGCGCTTGGACAGGCCATAGACCCGGGCGCGATGCAGGACCGAGCCATTCTTTTTGGTTAGCGGCACGATCGAAACGACGCCGTTATCGAGCAGCTTGGGCAGGGTGGCGCGGGCCTTCATGGCCATGGTTTCGGCCTGGTCGGAATGGCTGAACGCGCCGACCTGAATGCCCCAGCGGGAATGCTTGTCGAATTCGACGATGCGGGTCGGACCGTCGCCGTCGCCCTGTTCTTCCTGACGGTTGCCGGAAGTCGGCAGCGGAGCAGGGGCCGGAACTTCGGCTTTGGCCAGGATCGGGGCGCTGCCGACCTTGTCGAATGCCTTATCCAGGAACTTAGCCATCAGGCGATTGCGCGAGCTGGACGAATTGGCGCCGAAAACCACGCCGATCAGGCGACGCCCGTCGCGTTTGGCCGAGGTCACCAGATTGAAGCCCGAGGCGCGGATATAGCCGGTTTTAAAGCCGTCCGCGCCCTCATAGGTCAGCAGCAGCTTATTGTGCGTCTTGTGCGACACGCCCTGGAAGTCGAACCGGGTGCGCGAGAAAAAGTGATAGTGCTGCGGAAAATCACGCAGCAGGGCGCGGGCCAGCTTGGCCATGTCGCGGGCAGTGCTCATCTGTCCCCGGTTGGGCAGGCCCGAGGCATTGCGGAAGGTCGTCCGGTCCATGCCCAGGCGACGCGCCGTCGAGGTCATTTCCAGCGCGAACTTACGTTCAGAACCGCTGTAATTTTCGCCCACGGCGGCGGCGATGTCGTTGGCGGACTTGATGGCCAGGGCCAGGATCGCGTCGCGAACCGAAATCGTCTCGCCCGGTTTCAGACCCAGCTTCGACGGGGGCTGATTGGCGGCATGACGGGACATCCGCAGGCGCGTGTTCATGGACCAGCGACCGCTGTCGATCGCTTCAAACACCTTATAAAGGGTCATCATCTTCGTGAGAGAGGCGGGATAGTTCCGCGTATCCGCGTTGACCGCGTGCAGAACCTCGCCGGTATTGGCGTCGATCACCAAAGATGCGTATTTGGCCGCTGCCTGACCCGGAAGGGCAAGCATGGCGGTAATCAGTATGGCGGCTGCGGCCGCCAGAAGGCCGAAGCCTCCCCGCTTAATAGTCGGGCGCGTCGTGTCAGCCATGAGAGCTCTCTTCCCCGTTCCGAGCATTTGGTCTCATCGTCGTCGTCGCGTCGTCCCCCGATTCGTCCGCATCGTAACCGAATCCGAATGCGGCGTCTCCAGAAATTTCGCAGGCGAATCAATATGTTCTTTAAGGATTCATCGTGAATAAAAGGTTAACCGAGGGCGAAAATGGCCAAAAACGGGCAGGTCAAAGGCGGTTTCAGGGCGGAGGTGACAAGGGGGAGGTGTGCTCCTAAGTCATTGAAATACAATGGGATGACAAATCGAATAAACTTTTGTGCACTGCACAAGTCGCCCTTGACGTGTAGCCCTTGAGAGGCGTATGTTTTTTCCATTGCTGCAACGCAACATTGAGGTCCTCTGTTGCCAGTCAGCGGCGGCGCCGAAAGCGGCAGACCGCCTGCGATGTAAAGATATTGATCGCCCGCCAAACAAAATTCTGATGGAGAGTACGATGGCTGAAGCCAAGAAGCCTACTGCGACCGCGAAACCCGCCGCTCCCGCCAGCCAGGTCGAGGCGGCCGTTACGGTCGGCAAGGAAACCGTTGAGACCGTTGTCAAAGCCGGTACGGAAGTCGCGACCAAGGGGGTCGAGAAGGCCGTCGCCATGAGCCAGGAACAGGTCGCCGCGGCTGTTAAGGCCGGTACGGAAGTCTTCAAGAATTACGAAGACGTTCTTGCCTATGGCAAGGACAACGTCGATGCCCTGGTGTCCTCCAACAACATCCTGGTCAAGGGTGTGCAGGACATTAACAAGGTGCTGTTCTCGATGGCGCAGAAGAACATGGAAGACTCGGTCACCCTGACCAAGAAGATGTTCGGCTGCAAATCGGTCGAGGAAGTGGTCAAGCTTCAGAATGACATGATGAAGACCAATTATTCCAAGGCCCTGGACGAAAGCCGCAAGATTTCCGACATGGCCGTCAAGCTGGCCGAGGAAGCGACCGCGCCGATCGCTGCGCGCGTGTCCGTGGCCGTTGAAAAGGCCGGCAAACCGCTTGCTGCCTGATTCCTCCCCCATCCCCCTTTGGTAAGGGCAGCTAGACGCGCCCGGCGAGAAATCGCCGGGCGCTTTGTTTTTGGGGTGTATTTCGCGCGCGCGGGCAATGATTTCTCGACCAGGGGCTTGGCGGATCGGGGGCGCCTGCCCATATAATTCTGGACGAACGGCTGCCGTGCCCCGGTTCCGGGGCTTCCCCGGGCAATCCTTTTTAAATAGAATTGGGTTACCGTCGGAGTGGTAAGGCCGCTTTGGCGGCGCCGATGGGCGGTGTACGCCGGCCCGACACGGCAAGGACAGGACGGAGATGACAGGACCGACAGACCCGCCAAAATCCCCAATTGACCCCGGTCGGAACGATGATTCCGGCACCGGATTGGCGGTCAAGTCGCGGACCCGTACCAAGCGGCCGTCGATGTACAAAGTCCTGATGCTCAACGACGACTACACCCCTATGGAATTCGTCGTCCATGTGCTGGAACGTTATTTCGGCATGGCAAGCGAGCAAGCCACCCAGGTGATGCTGCACGTCCATCAACGCGGCGTGGGCGTGTGCGGTGTCTTCACTTATGAAATCGCCGAGACGAAAGTCACTCAGGTCATGGATCTGGCGCGTCAGCACCAGCACCCCCTGCAGTGCACGATCGAGAAAGACGGCAGCGGAGACGAGGATTAGATGCTTTCACGAGAGCTTGAACAGACCCTTCACCGCGCCCTGGCCCTAGCCGCCGAGCGTAATCATGAATACGCAACTCTCGAACATCTGCTGTTATCTCTGACCGAAGATCCGGACGCCATTGCCGTCCTGAAAGCCTGTGATGTCGAGTTGGAGCGCCTGGTCGCCGACCTGACGGAATTCCTTGATAACGAACTGACCGAAATCGACAATCCGCGCGGGTTGGAGCCCAAGCCGACCGCCGGTTTCCAGCGCGTCGTGCAGCGCGCGGTGATCCATGTGCAGTCCTCGGGCCGCGAGGAAGTGACGGGCGCTAACGTGCTGGTCGCGCTGTTCTCGGAACGGGAATCGCATGCCGTCTATTACCTGCAACTACAGGACATGACGCGCCTGGATGCGGTCAATTACATCTCCCACGGCATCGCCAAGGTGCCGGGACAATTTGAGAGTCGTGTGGTTCATGGCGCCGATGAAGAGGCGGCCAACGAAAAGATCGTGGAAAAAGGCCAGGACGCTTTGGACACCTATTGCGTGAACCTCAACCGCAAAGCTGACGAGGGTCGGATCGACCCGTTAATCGGCCGCTCGGAAGAGATCGATCGCACAATCCAGATCCTCTGCCGGCGCAATAAGAACAACCCGCTCTACGTGGGCGACCCAGGCGTTGGCAAGACCGCTATCGCCGAAGGGCTTGCGCGCAAAGTAGTAAGCGGAGACACACCGGAAGTTTTATCCGAAACGACCATCTACAGTTTGGATATGGGTGCGCTTTTGGCCGGCACACGATATCGCGGAGATTTCGAAGAACGGCTGAAAGCAGTGGTTACCGAACTAGAGGAACATCCTGATGCCGTGTTGTTCATAGACGAAATCCACACAGTCATCGGTGCAGGTGCGACGTCTGGCGGAGCGATGGATGCCTCGAATCTTTTGAAGCCAGCGCTTCAA
>DJHY01000327.1:0-2137 GCA_002433335.1 Rhodospirillaceae bacterium UBA6608
GTCGACGGCGACGGAGACGGAGAGCAAGCGGCGTAAGCGCGCCTACAGCCCCGCGTCGCGGATCAAGGTCCGCGCCGCGGACTTGGCCCGTTGGCCCGCGTCTTTTTGACCGGCGACATGGGCCATGACGATGGCCCCTTCGGATAGCAGGCATAGGCCGTCGGCCAGGGTCTCCGGATCTCTGGCGCCCGCCGCTTTGCACAGCTCTAACAGGTAGTCCTGCACCAGCTCCTTGTGTTCGCGCGAGGCCCGGTGGATCGGGTCCTCGGCCTGGGCGAATTCCGCCGCCGCATTGATGAACATGCAGCCGGTGAAGTCCTCGGTCGCGAACCAATCGCTCAAGGCGTCGAACACAGCCAACAGGCGTTCCTTCGGATCCTCGGTCCTCTGTTCGACCGCAACCGCCATCCAATCCCGAAACCGTTCGTCCCGTTTCTGCAGGACCGCCAGGATCAGCTCGTCCTTGGACTTGAAGTGATTGTACAGGGTCATGCGGGCGATCCCGGCCTCCGCGATGACGCGATCGATGCCGGTCGCGTGATAGCCGTGACGTTTGAACAGCTCCAGTGCCGTGTCGACCAGCAGTTCCCGTTTAGACGATGCCATGTTGGTACGCTTTCTTATTAAATAGAACGATTTATCTAAAACATACGCTTGTGCGCCGTCGCGATGAAGCCATTCGTCTGTCTGCCCTGCTACTCCAAGGGCGAGGTTCCCCTTAACCAGTGCAATTGCATCGAGTTGCTGAGCGGTCGGCAGCGCAATGGAGATGTGTTGATTTGCATATTGACAATATAGACCGATCTATCTAAAACGCAATCACCGCATGGCGGAAACGTCATCGTCCCGATTTTCCGGGGCGTGGAGGCAGCTAAGGAGGTTGGCCGTGGATATTCCGGATATTGTGAAAATCACCATTGCCGGTGGTTTTGTCGTCGCAACGGCCATTGTCGGCGCGGTTATCGCCGGGCCGACGTCCGATACGGAATTTGCGGGCCGCGCCCCGATTTCGGACGCGCCGGCGCAGGATTTGAGCCTTGCCGATTGGCGTGTCCCGGAGGAGGCGTTTGATCCGCTTTTGTCGACGGCGGATTCTTTCGGCTTTCCGATCCCGCTGGAGACCGGCTGGGTCACGCTAAGCGATAGTTTGGATATGGTTCGGCCGGCCCGCGCCTTCCCCGGCGGCGCGACGGATTGACCGGAAGAATAGGCCCGGCGGGCCCGACAAGGAGTAAAACCTGATGACAGACCAAGACGGTTCCAGCCGCCAGATACGTCCGACGAGCGACGTTGCGTTTACCGATACCGTGAAAGAGATCCAAACGCGCAAGGGGTCGCGCGCCGGATATGCGCGGATGGAGGACAAAGGCGGATGGCGGGACCGGATCACGGAAGACCTGGCCGCCTTTCTGGCGTCGCGGGATTCGTTCTACCTGTCGACCGCCAACGCCGCCGGGCATCCCTATATCCAGCACCGCGGCGGCATGCCCGGTTTTATCCGGGTGCTGGACGACAAGACCTTCGCCTTCGCTGACTTCAAGGGCAATCGGCAGTACATCACGCAAGGCAACCTGGCTGAAAACCCGCAGGCCTTCATCTTTCTGATGGACTACCCGAACCGCCGCCGCATCAAGATTTGGGGCCGGGCCCATGTGGTCGAGGACGACGCGCATCTGATCGCCGATTTGATGGTGCCCGGCTACGAAGCGGAGCCGGAACAGGCCATCGTGTTCGAAATCACGGCCTGGGATTCCAACTGCCCGCAGCACATCCTGCCGCGCTACACCCACGCCGATGTGGTCCGAGCCGTCGCCCCTCTGAAAGAACGCATCGCCGAGTTGGAGGCCCGATTGGCCGCCGCCGGCTTAACCCCTGATCCCGTCTCCTGATTTCGAAAGGAACCGTTCCCATGTCCGAAGCCCGTCCGCCGCTGCCGCCCTTTACCCGCGAAACCGCCGCACAAAAGGCCCGCATGGCCGAAGACGCTTGGAACAGCCGGGATCCGGTGCGGGTGTCCCTGGCCTATACGCCCGATAGCCGCTGGCGCAACCGGTCCGACTTTTTTCAGGGGCGGGACGCGATCGTCGAATTCCTGACCCGCAAGTGGGAACGGGAGCTGGATTACAAGCTGATCAAA
>DJHY01000327.1:2440-2779 GCA_002433335.1 Rhodospirillaceae bacterium UBA6608
CTGGATTACAAGCTGATCAAAGAGCTTTGGGCCTTCGACGAAAACCGCATCGCCGTGCGCTTCCAATACGAATATCACGACGCCGACGGAAACTGGTTCCGCGCCTATGGCAACGAGAACTGGGAATTCGACGAAAACGGTTTGATGGCTTGGCGCCAAGCCTCGATCAACGATGTGCCGATCAAGGAAGCCGACCGCAAGTTCACCTGGGAAGGCGACGGCCCGCGCCCGGCGGATTTCCCGAGCCTGAGCGAGCTAGGCCTGTAAGGGCGTCTTGGTCTCTTCGCGGGTCCGGACCCAGGTCTGCTGAACCACGAAGGCGTCGAAGCTGGCCCGGTG
>DJHY01000042.1:0-165 GCA_002433335.1 Rhodospirillaceae bacterium UBA6608
TCGGCGATCCCGCCGTTTTCAAATAGCTCGATATGAATTGCGGTTCCGCCGAATAGATCCAGCCAGATGAAGGCAAGGAAGGTGGGAACCAACAAGACGCCCAGGACGAATTCGCGGATTGTTCGACCCCGTGAAATTCGCGCGATGAACATGCCCACGAACGGC
>DJHY01000042.1:468-4110 GCA_002433335.1 Rhodospirillaceae bacterium UBA6608
CGATGAACATGCCCACGAACGGCGCCCAAGCGATCCACCAGCCCCAGTAGAACGCGGTCCAGCTTCCTTGCCAGTCCGTGTCTTTCTGGGCATCCGACCAAAGCGACAGCGGAATGACGTTAGCGATGTAATCGCCAGTGGACTGCAGCAGGGTGTTCAACAGGTATACGGTCGGGCCGAACAAGAACAAAAAGGCCATGATCGCGAGCGACAGCCACATGTTCAACTCGGACAGGATTTTCACCCCACGCCCCAACCCGGAGACCACCGAAAGAGTTGCGACGGCCGAGATCGCCGCGATCAGGATCAGCATGGCCGTCATGTTGGGGGATTGTGCGCCGTCGGGCGCGATGTCGACGAAGGCTTCCCAGCCGGTCAGATCGAACAGCCCGGTGGCCATTTGCTGCACGCCCAGGCCCAAAGAGGTCGCGACGCCGAACACGGTGCCGAACACGGCCAGAATGTCGGCGGCATGTCCCAGCGGGCCGTAAATGCGATTTCCGATCAAAGGATACAAGGCCGAGCGGATCGTCAGGGGGAGGTCTTTACGATAGGCGAAGTAGGCGAGCGACAATGCCACGACCACATAGATCGCCCATGGGTGAAGCCCCCAGTGAAAGAACGTGAGGCGCATGGCGATGTTCGCCGCGGTGGGGGTTTCGGCCATTTCCGCGGCCATGAACGGATTGCTTTGGAAATGGTACATGGGTTCGGCGATCGACCAGAACACCAAGCCGATCCCCATGCCGGCGCTGAACAGCATCGCGAACCAGGAGAAGTATCCGAACTCCGGGCGGTCGTCGTCTTTTCCCAGGCGGATGTTGCCGTAGCGCGAAAACATCAGCCAAATGACGAAGAACAGGAAACCGGCGACGATCGCCAGATAATACCATTTCATCGTCGTCACCATGAAGGCTTTGACCGCGTCGAACAGGCCGCCGGCGACATCTGTCCAGACCGTGCCGAAGATGAGCAGCGTAAAGACGATGAACTGCGACCACAGAGTTACCGTCGGGTTCAGGCCCTTGTGAAACCCCGATGAGGCACAGGCCTCCGCCACTTTACGCGCATGCATGTCGGCTTACCCCTTGCGGAAGTGCAGGATGCCCCAGGCGAGGTACCCTTTGTCTGCGCCGTCGACCCAATGAGCCAGACCGCGCAGCATGTTGTCGACATAGGTTTTTCCAGACATGGCGACGATCTCGTCATAGCGCCCCTGCAGTTCCTGGCCGACCCGGTGGTAGTGGGTTCGTAACTGATCCAACATCGGGATGGCGTGGACTTCGGCAAAACCGTTGCGGGCGAATTCTTCGCGGTAGAAGGCGAAGGACCCCAGGGTCGACAGGTGAATGCGGTCCAGGATCGGCTGTAAGACGCCGTCAGGGGCATCGTCCGCCTGCATCGGGTCGGTGAACGCCGCCTGACCGCCAGGGGCCAGGACACGGTTTATTTCGGCGATCACGCGGGGCCGGTCGCCGGAATGCAGGATCGCGTCCTGCGACCAGACGACATCGAAGGCCCCGTCGGCGGCGGGAATGTCCTCGAACGAGCCGTGAACGACCTCGATCCGGTCGTCCAGGCCTGTCTCAGCGTTCTTATCCCGGTTGAGGGCGTTCTGTGTGCCGCTCAGGTTCAGGCAGGTCACCTTGCAGCCGTAGGTGCCGGCCAGGTAACGGGCCGCCCCGCCATAGCCGGAGCCCAGGTCAACGACGCGCGTATCGGGTCCCAGGCCGTCGATCAGCCCCGCCATCGTTTCGACCGTGCGGCGGCTGGCGCGGGCGATGTCCTCGTCCGGCGTTTCGTAAATGCCGATGTGGATGTCTTCACCGCCCCAGACGTTCTTGTAGAACGCATCGGCTTCCGAACTGTCGTAATACTCTTCGGCCTTTTGGACTGCTTGCGAGCGATTAGTCATTTTCGGATTCCCCCGGGACGTAGGTCTTCTCGGCCACATGGATATAGAAATCCGGGTCGTGCTCTTGATAGGTCTCCTGAAAATCGCCGTAGGTTTTGATTTTCTGGAAGCCGACGTCCTTCATCAACTGGCGGGTATAGGACTTGCGCAGGGGGAACATGTTCAGGTGGAACTGCGAGCCGTCGGGGAATGAGTAGCAGAACCGCGCCAAGCCGTCGTCGATATGCTCCGGTTCGGCGGTGACCTGGTCGCCGCAGTAATAATATTTGTGTTTAGACGTAAATCCGTGGTCCAGCATGCCGTCGTAGTTGCGCTGATCCAGGATTAGAATGCCGTCCCATTTCAGGGCGGCGTAAAATTCGGCCAGGGCCCGGCGTCGGTCGTTCTCGTCGAACAGATGGGTGAACGAGTTCCCCAGACAGATGATCGCGTCGAACTTTCCGTGGATGTCCTTGTTCAGCCAGCGCCAGTCGGCATAGGCGGTGTGCAGGACAAGTCCCCGTGAGCGCGCGTTCTCGAACGCCTTGGTCAGCATTTCCGCGTTGCCGTCGGCGCTGGTTACATCGAACCCGGCTTTCAACAATTGGACGGAGTGAAACCCGGTGCCGGTCGCGGCGTCCAAAACGCGGTGCTTGTCGCGCGCCTTCAGCATATCGATGAAGAAGCGGCCTTCGCTTTCGGCGCGGGCGTCCCAATCGATCAATTCGTCCCATTTTTCAACGAAGGACTGAATGTATTCCTTCTGGTAGTGGTCCGTGGTGCGGGTTTCCAGCGGGTTGTCACCGAAGTCCTGCGCCTCTTGGTTGATATCATCCATGATTGTCCTCCTCGCCTTGGTTGTTGGCGCGTCGGCGCATGAATGGCGGCGACGCGCGACAACGGGCCCTTGGGGGCCCGCTTTGCGGACGACGGCACAGGATCAAAGGCCTTGAGGCCTATCCGAGCCGAAGCGATATGATTTTCTTTGGCGGCAAAGAAGGGGAGCGTGATCGACCGCGCATTGGCGCGATTCACCCCGAAAAAGACGCGATTATCTTTTGCTGTTGTCCACCCCGAACCAGGGGTGACAAGGCCGAAACGGCCCCGACGCGTCCACCGCCAGGACGGCAGGAAAACCTGCCCTATCGACCGAAATCTTTGAATTCAGGCCGATGTGCCGCCCATGGGCATCGCCGCGAAGGTAACAGCCGGGCAGGGGGGGATCAACCGGGGCTCCCCCCGATTTTGATGAGTGGGCCGGAATACCCCGGAAAACCGGGCTGTTCTGGATGTGAAAGTTTTATGCGGCGGCTTGATCTCTGGGTAGTTCGCCGGACCGCTCGCCCTGTTTGTTGCCTGCCAAGCGCGCTTGAACGGCCGCGTCGCGCAGTTGCAGGGCGTACATCGCCGTTGCCGCCAGGAAGGGCAGGCTTTGCACGGCAAGGGTCGACGCGAACAGATTCAGTTCGATAATCCCGGCGGTATTGGTCGCGAACAAGGCGATCGCGCTGGCGAGCAGGGCCAGTCCGATCCGGGTTTCGGCCTTGACCGGAGACGCGGTCGCATCGGCGGCGGCCGGTCCCTTGCCTTTCTGGGTTCGTTGGAACGGCAGGCCGGGTAGGCGGAAGCCGTCGTAAATTGCCCGCGCCACGGTCCATTGCAGGCTGGCGGCGGCCAGGGCTGCCCCCGCGATCCGGGCCGGGCCGATCTTGACCCGCGCCATGTACAGCAACACGCAATGCAACAGC
>DJHY01000112.1:0-2697 GCA_002433335.1 Rhodospirillaceae bacterium UBA6608
TGTCATGAGGTCGCTCAATTCGCTTCGCCCATCGCGGTCATGTCGTCCAGTCCATGGCGCAGCCCGGCGACGAACGAGGCCACGCCCGAACTGCGCAGCGGCACGAACGGCTTCATCGTTTGGCGGCAAAGGCGTTTGACCTGAAGCGCCGCGTCGTGGCTGACGCAATCGGTCGGGAAGACTACGGCGTCGGCCTTGACCACCGCGCCGGCCAATTCATGGATCGATTTCTCAAGCCCGCCGTCGTGGTGGATGAACTGGCCGTTCCAGGCTTCGACCAAGGATTTCAGGCGGTGCACGGTCTGTTGCCGCCCGCCGACGTACAGTAGGCAGCGCCCGCGCAGGTCCATGGGGCAGGAGGTTTCGCACGGGCCGCCGTCGCATTCGGCGCGTTCCCGGACCAAAGCCATTTCCAGCGAGCGGTTTTCATCCAGCAGGCTATCGACCAAGCGGGTCAGTTCGTCGATCCGGCTGCGTTGGCCGCGCATGGTGCTGTTGGCCTGTGTTGCCTGGGCCTCCAGGTGGCGCAGTTCACCCTGAAGGGCGGGGATCGATGCGCAAGCGCCGTCGGTATCGTTTGCAGCAGCGGTCGGTTGGGCGACGCGGATGGCGCGGGCTGGATCGTGATGAAGTTGGTCGCGCAGATCGAGGATCTGCTTTTCCTTTTCCTCCAGCCGCTGACGGTGGTGGTTCTGCTGCTTGGCGAGCTTCTCACGCAGGGTTGCGGTTTCTTCTTCCAACTCGGTCAGGCGGCGGATGTCGCCCCGGTTGGACGCGCCGACAAGATGCGACAGCATGTGGACGTCGGCGAACATGCGCTCCGACAGGTCCGTGGTCGTGACCGGATGGCTGAGGATCGCCCAATAGGGACCGGGGATGTCCCCGGCTTTCATCGACTCGATCCAATGGGCTTCCAGCTCTTTCGCCGTCTTCATGGCCCGGGTGCGTTTGATGGCCTGGGTGTGTTTGCGGTCGAGCAGCTTGTTCAGCATCTTCGCGGCGCGGCCTTGCTGGTCCGCTTCCTTCACGAAAAAGCCGTGCAGTTGGTAATCGATCGGGAAGTCCGGGCGGGTCTTAAGCGGCAGCTTCCGCGCCAGCGCGCGCAGGTCCGACAGGGTCAGGCAGGTGCCGAGAATCGAGCAATGCCAGCCCGAGGTCATCTCCCATAACCGCCGCCGCTTCATCGCCGCAGCCGGGAGATCGTCCAGGACCAGGTCCACGTGTTCGCTGTTATCGCCGCAAAGATCGCACATAGGTGCGTTCGACTCCGGTTTGTCCCAAGTGGGTGCGTTTGGAGGGCAACCGGATATCGGTCGGTGACCGAGGAAATTGTCCGGCTGCCCCGCCGGTGACGACAATCTATGCGAATGATTATCAATATCACAAGTGAAAAATTCGAGACCGAAAAATTAAAGGGGCGAAATCGTTTTCACTGGACCCGGCTGGGCGTAGGTTGATCGGACGATCCACCGACGGAGCCGCGCCATGCCTGTGCAGACACCCCTGATGACCCGATTGGGACTGAGCCAACCGATTATCCAGGCCCCCATGGCCGGAGGCGGGGACACACCGGAACTGGTCGTCGCCGTCTCGGAAGCCGGTGGTCTGGGGAGTAGCGGCGCGACCTATTTGACGCCCGACGCCCTGCGCGCCGCGGCATCCAAGATTCGGACGCAGACCAACCGTTCCTTCGCCGTCAATTTGTTTGCGCCGCAATCGGTGCCGTCCCGCCCGGATAACATCGACGGGGCTTTGGCCGCTGTCGAGATGTCGGGGGCGGAAGTCGGGGCGCCTCCGGCGGAATTGCCCGAAAGCATGGCCGATCCGTTCGAGCGGACGTTCCCCGTCGCCCTGGAAAGCGGTGCGCAGGTATTCAGCTTCACCTTCGGTCCGTTGCCTGACGACGCGATCCAGGCGCTGAAGGCGCGGGACGTCTTCATCATGGGCACGGCGACGACGCCTGCCGATGCCGTGCTTCTGGAGCGCTCGGGCGTCGACGCGGTAATCGCCCAAGGGGCGGAGGCGGGCGGTCATCGCGGACTATTCGACGGTTTCACGGACGATGCCTTGATCGGGACCATGGCTCTGGTGCCGCAGGTGGTTGATGCGGTCTCGATACCGGTCGTCGCCTCGGGCGGGATCATGGACGGGCGGGGGATCGCCGCTGCCTTGGCGTTGGGGGCGCAGGCGGTGCAGATGGGCACGGCGTTTCTGACCTGCGCCGAGGCCGGGCCCGCCGAATGCTACAAACAGGCCCTGATGGACGCGGGCCCGGATCAGACGCGTATTACGCGGGCTTTCTCCGGCCGTCCGGCGCGGGGCGTTCGCAATCGTTTCATGGACCGGGTCGAGGGCCCGGATTCCCCCGCCGGACCGCTGCCGTTCCCGTGGCAGAACGCCTTGACCCGGCCGATGCGCACGGCGGCGGCGGCGGCTGGTGACGCGGGCCTGCTGTCCCTTTGGGCAGGGCAGGGGGTGGGGCTTTCCAGGCGCACGACGGCGGCGGAGCTGATGGCGCGACTGGCGGCGGAAACCGAGGCGGCGATCCGTGGATTGAGCACGTAACCCGCTAAATGGCGATATCGCCCAAGGACGGGATTGCAAAATCGCTCGAAACGGGGGAAAACGGCCCTACATAAATGACCCGGCCGGGGGTTCCGGCAGACGTTCTCAGGGCGGGGTGAAATTCCCCACCGG
>DJHY01000112.1:2998-3822 GCA_002433335.1 Rhodospirillaceae bacterium UBA6608
GGGCGGGGTGAAATTCCCCACCGGCGGTGACCGCTTTGGCGGAAGCCCGCGAGCGCCCGGCGGCGATCCGCCATCGGGGTCAGCAGATTCGGTGAGACTCCGAAGCCGACGGTTACAGTCCGGATGAGAGAGAGCGGGGCATGGCGACCGGCGATTTTCGCCGGACGGCATCTATCCGTCCGTCCTGATTCTGGCTTCTGGAAGATAAGGAGAGCGCCATGAATCAGAGCCCTAATACCCAATCCAAACCTTTCCGCATTGCCTTCGTTCAGGCGCGCTGGCACGCGGACATTGTCGACCAGTGCCGCCACGCCTTCATCGCGCGTCTGGCCGAACACGACGGCGTCCAGGCGACGGTCGAGGAATTTGACGTGCCCGGCGCGTTGGAAATTCCCCTGTTGGCCCGCCGCTTGGCGCGGACCGGTCGGTTCGACGCGGTGGTCGCCTCGGCCTTTGTTGTCGATGGCGGCATCTATCGTCACGACTTCGTCGCCGACGCGGTGATCTCCGGCATGATGCAGGCGCAGATGGAAACCGACGTGCCCGTTCTGTCGGCGGTGCTGACACCGCATATCTATCACGAGACCGATGAGCATCACCGCTTCTTCCTGGACCATTTCAAGGTCAAGGGCGCGGAACTGGCCGATGCCTGCGTCGCGGTTCTGAAGACCTGCGCCCAGGTCGCGGGCCTGGAACGGGCCGCCTGATCGAACGCCGCTGCCGGCCCGTCCTTGTCGGCGGGCCGGTCAGCCGACGTTTTCGGCGATATCCGGGAACAGGTCGCGCGCTGCGACCGGGAACGCGCGGATTTCTAGCTGGACCGA
>DJHY01000139.1 GCA_002433335.1 Rhodospirillaceae bacterium UBA6608
AACGTGATTTCGATCACCGACGGTCAGATCTTCCTGGAAACGGAACTGTTCTATAAGGGCATCCGCCCGGCCGTTAACGTCGGCCTGTCGGTTTCCCGCGTCGGTTCCGCCGCCCAGACCAAGGCCATGAAGCAAGTTTCCGGCTCCATTAAGCTGGAACTGGCCCAGTACCGCGAAATGGCGGCCTTCGCCCAGTTCGCTTCGGACCTGGACCCGGCCACCCAGAAGCTGCTGGCCCGCGGCGCGCGTCTGACGGAACTGCTGAAGCAGCCTCAGTACTCGCCGCTGACCGTGGCCGAACAGGTTGTCGTGATCTTCGCCGGCGTGAAGGGCTATGCGGACGGTGTTGCCGTTGGCGACATCACCGCCTTCGAAAGCCGTCTGCTGGACGCGGTCCGCGACAAGGGCGCCGACATCCTGGGTGCTATCACCAAGGACAAGGCCATCAGCGACGAAACCTCGGAAAAGCTGTCGAAATTCCTCGACGACTTCTCCAAATCCTTCGCGGCCTAAGCGTCGGGACAGGTCAAATATTGACGGCCGCCCGGCCCTCCGGGCGGCCAACCTGACGAACGAACGAGGAAAGCGCTTTCATGCCTTCGCTCAAGGATCTGAAAATCCGGATCAACAGCGTCAAATCGACGCAGAAGATCACCTCGGCCATGAAAATGGTGGCCGCGGCCAAGTTGCGCCGCGCCCAGGAAGGTGCCGAAGCCGCCCGTCCCTATGCCCTGCGCATGGAGAGCATGGTGGCGGCCATCGGCGCCAACATCGGCGACCCGGAAGCGGCACCCAAGCTGCTCGCCGGGACCGGTAAAAACGACGTTCACCTGTTGGTCGCCTGCACCGCGGACCGCGGCCTGTGCGGCGGCTTCAACGGGTCGATCGTTCGCGCCGTCCGCAACACAGCCCGCCACCTGAAGATCGAAGGCCATACGGTCAAGATCCTCTGCGTCGGCAAGAAAGCGCGTGACCTGCTGCGTCGCGACTTCGCCGCCGACATCGTCGAAACCTTCGAAGGTATCGGCAAACGCGGCGTGAAGTACGACGAAGCCGAAATGGTTTCGACCAAGATCATCGAAATGTTCGAGGCCGGCGAATTCGACGTCTGCACGGTTGTCTTCAACCGCTTCCAGTCGGCGATGACGCAGATCGTCACCAAACAACAGATTATTCCCTTCCAGGCGCCGAAAGACGAAGAGGGTGCGGAGAAAGCCTCCGGTCCGTCCGCCGTCTACCTGTACGAGCCGGAAGAAAACGAAATCCTCTCCGACTTGCTGCCCCGTAACCTTGGGGTGCAGTTGTTCCAGGCGCTGTTGGAAAGCTCCGCTTCGGAACACGGTGCGCGTATGACCGCCATGGACAGCGCGACCCGCAACGCCGGCGACATGATCAACGGCTTGACGCTGACCTACAACCGGACGCGCCAGGCCTTCATTACCAAAGAACTCATCGAAATCATCTCTGGCGCGGAAGCGCTCTAGAGTCCGCTTGAACGGGAGCTAGGAGACTATGGCTACTAACAGTGTCGGTAAGGTGTCCCAGGTTTTGGGCGCCGTCGTGGACGTCCAGTTCTCGGGTGATCTACCCGCGATTCTGAACGCCCTGGAAGTTAAAGTCGGCGATCAAACGCTGGTTCTCGAAGTGGCGCAGCACTTGGGTGAAAACACCGTGCGCACCATCGCCATGGATACCACGGACGGTCTGCAGCGCGGCGCCGAAGTGTCCGACACCGGCGACAGCATCTCCGTCCCGGTTGGCCCGGAAACGCTGGGCCGCATCATGAACGTCATCGGCGACCCCGTTGACGAACGTGGTCCGGTGAACACCAAGAAGCGTTCCCCGATCCACCGTTCGGCCCCGGAATTCGCCGAACAGTCGACGGAAACCGAAGTTCTGACCACCGGCATTAAGGTCGTCGACCTGATCGCCCCCTACGCCAAGGGCGGTAAGATCGGTCTGTTCGGCGGCGCCGGCGTCGGCAAGACGGTTCTGATCATGGAACTGATCAACAACGTCGCCAAAGGCCACGGCGGTTACTCGGTCTTCGCAGGTGTGGGTGAACGTACCCGTGAAGGGAACGACCTGTACCACGAGATGATCGAATCCGGCGTTATCGACCTCGAAGGCGGCAACTCCAAAGCCGCTCTGGTCTATGGCCAGATGAACGAACCGCCCGGAGCCCGTGCCCGCGTCGCTCTGACCGGTCTGACCCAGGCGGAATACTTCCGCGACGAAGAAGGTCAGGACGTGCTGCTGTTCGTCGATAACATCTTCCGTTTCACCCAGGCAGGCTCGGAAGTGTCCGCTCTGCTGGGCCGTATTCCTTCGGCCGTGGGTTACCAGCCGACCCTGTCCACGGACATGGGCATGCTGCAGGAACGCATCACCTCGACCAAGAAGGGCTCGATCACCTCGGTCCAGGCCATTTACGTCCCTGCGGACGATTTGACCGACCCCGCGCCGGCCACGTCCTTCGCGCACCTGGATGCGACGACCGTTCTGTCGCGTCAGATCGCGGAATTGGGCATTTACCCGGCGGTTGACCCGCTCGACTCGACCTCGCGTATCCTTGATCCGCGGATCATCGGTGACGAGCACTACAAGGTCGCGACCAGCGTTCAGCAGACCCTGCAGACCTACAAGTCGCTGCAGGACATCATCGCGATCCTGGGCATGGACGAACTGTCGGAA
>DJHY01000030.1:0-3134 GCA_002433335.1 Rhodospirillaceae bacterium UBA6608
GTCGCCTATCAAACGGCCTACCTGAAAGCCAACCACCCGGTCGAATTCCTGGCCGCGTCGATGACCCTGGACCAGCACAACACGGACAAGCTGAACGTGTTCAAGCAGGAGCTGGACCGCATGGGCGTCGATCTGCTGTCGCCGGACGTCAACAAATCGCTGGTTCGGTTCTCGGTCGAACGCGACGGCGGCGAAAGCGCCATCCGTTACGCCCTGGCGGCGATCAAGAACGTGGGTGAGGGGGCCATGGCCTCGCTCGTCCAGGAACGCACGGAAAACGGCCCGTACAAGGACGTTGCCGACTTCGCCCATCGCCTCGATCCCAAGATCATCAACAAGCGGCAGATGGAAAACCTGGTCCGCGCCGGTGCGTTGGACAGCCTGAACCCCAATCGGCGGCAGCTCTATACCGGGCTGGAGCGGATCCTCAAGGAAGCGCAGACCGCCCATCAGGACAGGACATCGAACCAGATGGGCTTGTTCGGCGGCGGTGGCGGTGAGGCCCCGCAGGTTGCGGAAATCCGCCTCGACAATATCGCCGACTGGAATCCGATGGACCGGCTCAAGGAAGAATTCGACGCCGTCGGGTTCTACCTGTCGTCCCATCCGCTGCAGCCTTATGAGAGCATGCTTGAAAAGCAGAAGGTCACCAGCTTCGCCGAAATCCTGGCCGCCGGGCGGCCCGGGCACAAGCGCATGGCCGGGACGCTGGTTGCGATGAAGGAGCGGACCTCGGCCAAGGGCTCGCGCTATGCCTTTGTCAGTTTCTCGGACACCACGGGCACGTTCGAGGGGATCATGTTCTCCGAGGTCCTGGCCGGGAACCGCGAAAACCTTCAGGAAGGCAATTCGTTCCTGATCGATATGGATGTTCAGATCGAAGCCGAGGCCCCGCGCTTCATGATCCAGGGGCTGCGCCCCTTGGAAAGCGCCGCTCTGAACTCGGTCGCCGAGGTCACGGTGGTGATCGGCGGGACCAGCCCGCTGGTGCCGCTGCGCGAGGTTCTGGAAGAGCAGGGCAAGGGCCGGGTGCCGGTCCATGTCGTCCCGCGCCTGGAGGATAATCGCGAGGTCGTGTTGACCCTGAATGAGCGTTACGCCGTCTCTCCAGCGGTGATCCAGGCCCTGAAATCGGTGCAGGGCGTGCTCGAAGTCGTCGAAGGCTGAGTTTCCTTCGTCAAACCGTAACACCTTTTTCCCTTGATCGGCGGGCCCTGAGCCTATAGAACCCGCCCCATATCGCACGCGGGAACGCGGCGGCTCGTGCAAATTCACGGGTTCTGCCGCTCCGGTGTCCAGGCAGGGGCCTGGATGACACCCGCGGAGGCTTAACCGGAGAAGAGGTATTACCATGGCGATTCCGTCGTTCACCATGCGTCAGCTGTTGGAAGCTGGCGTTCACTTTGGTCACAGCACCCGTCGTTGGAACCCGAAAATGGCGTCGTACCTGTACGGCGACCGTAACGGCATCCACATCATCGACCTGCGCCAGACCGTTCCCATGCTGCATCAGGCCCTGTCCGCCGTTCGCGACGTCGTCGCGTCCAACGGCCGCATCCTGTTCGTCGGCACCAAGCGCGCCGCTGCGCCGCGTATTGCCGAAGCCGCCAAGAAGTGCGGGCAGTATTACGTCAATCACCGCTGGCTCGGTGGCATGCTGACCAACTGGCAGACCATCTCCAAGTCCATCGCCCGTCTGCGCGAGTTGGACGAAAAGCTGGGCGGCCAGGAAGTTCAGGGCCTGACCAAGCGTGAGCAGCTGGGCCTGACCCGCGAGCAGGAAAAGCTGGAACGCGCGCTGGGCGGCATCAAGGACATGGGCGGCCTGCCGGACATCATCTTCCTGATCGACACCAACAAGGAAGACATTGCCGTCGCCGAAGCCAACAAGCTGGGCATCCCGGTGGTTGCGGTGATCGACTCGAACAGCGATCCGGCCGGCATCACCTATCCGATCCCGGGCAACGACGACGCCATCCGCGCCGTTTCTATGTATTGCAACCTGGTTGCCGATTCCGTTCTGGACGGTCTGTCCGCTTCTCTGTCCCAGTCCGGTGTGGACCTGGGCGCCGATGAGAACGCCGGTGGCCCGATCGAGGAAGCCGACGCCGCCGTTGCTGAGGAAGCCGCGCCGGAAGCCGTCGCTGCCGAAGCAGCTCCGGCCGAAGGCGGGGAAGCGACCCCGGCGTCCTAACGCCGGGTTTTCCTACGCCTTAGGCGACCCACGTACGTTTTGAAGAGAAGGTAAAACCATGGCTGAAATCACTGCGGCTCTTGTTAAGGAGCTTCGTGAAAAATCCGGTGCCGGCATGATGGACTGCAAGAAGGCGCTGTCGGAAAACGGCGGTGACCTGGAGCAGGCGATCGACTGGCTGCGCACCAAAGGCCTGGCGGCCGCCGCCAAGAAGGCCGGCCGTGTCGCTGCGGAAGGCCTCGTCGCCGTTGCCGTTTCCGGCACCAAGGGCGCGGTCGTCGAAGTGAACTCGGAAACGGACTTCGTGTCCCGTAACGAACAGTTCCAGGGCTTCGTCCGTCAGATCGCCGAACTGGCCCTGACCGCCGACGGCGACCTGGACAAACTGCTGGCCACGGAATTCCCGGGTGGCGGCACCGTGTCGGAAAAGCTGACCGACATGATCGCCACCATCGGTGAAAACATGACCATCCGTCGTTGCGAATCCCTGTCCGTCGGTAACGGCGTGCTGGCATCGTACGTTCACAACGCCATGGCCGACGGCATCGGCAAGATCGCCGTTCTGGTCGGTCTGGAATCCGAAGGCGACAAGGGCAAGCTGGAAGCTTTCGGAAAGCAGCTGGCCATGCATGTCGCCGCCGCCAAGCCGCAGGCTGTTTCCCGCGATGATCTGGATCCGGAAGCGCTTGAGCGTGAACGCGCCGTTCTGTCCGAACAGGCTCGCGAATCGGGCAAGCCGGAAGAGATCATCGGCAAGATGGTCGAAGGCCGTCTGCGTAAGTTCTACGAAGAAGTCTGCCTGTTGGATCAGACCTTCGTGATCGACGGTGAAACTCAGGTTTCGAAGGCTGTTGAAGCCGCTGGAAAGGACGCCGGTGGCGCCGTTTCCGTCAATGGTTTCAAGATGTTCGTCCTGGGCGAAGGCATCGAGAAAGAAGAA
>DJHY01000030.1:3448-24576 GCA_002433335.1 Rhodospirillaceae bacterium UBA6608
GGCGAAGGCATCGAGAAAGAAGAAGGCGACTTCGCCGCCGAGGTTGCTGCGGCAGCCGGCGTCTAAGCCGTCCGCGCCTTGTTTCGGCGCCCGGTCGGGCGCCGGGCGAGACGCCGATCTTCGGGTGATGTAAACTGTCACCCCGAATCTATTTCCCGCCGCCGGTGCCCCTAAGCAAGGTCCGGCGGCGGATTTCGATGGAAAAGCGCCCGTGTCCGACGATCCTAAATACCAGCGAGTCCTTCTGAAACTTTCGGGTGAAGCCCTTATGGGGCAACGCGATTTCGGATTGGACCCGGACATGGTGGGGCGGATCTGCGACGAAGTCTGCGACGTTCACGCCATGGGCGTGCAGGTTTGCCTCGTGATCGGGGCGGGAAACATCTTTCGCGGTGTGTCCTCGGCCGCCAAGGGCATCGAGCGGACCAGCGCCGATTATATGGGCATGCTGGCCACGGTGATGAACGCCCTGGCGGTGCAAAGCGTGCTTGAATCCAAAGGCGTCGCGACCCGCGTTCAATCCGCCATTCCCATGCAGACCGTGTGCGAGCCCTATATCCGTCGGCGCGCCGTGCGTCATATGGAAAAGGGCAGGGTAGTCATTTTCGCGGCCGGGACGGGAAACCCGTTCTTTACCACCGATACCGCGGCGGCCCTGCGCGCGGTGGAAATGGGCTGCGACGCACTTTTGAAGGGGACACAGGTCGACGGCGTATACGACAGCGACCCTAAAACCAATCCGGATGCGGTGCGTTTCGACAACCTGAAGTATCAGGATGTCCTGGCCCGCGACTTGAAGGTGATGGATACCTCGGCGATCGCGTTGGCGCGCGACAATCGGGTTCCCATCCTCGTGTTTTCAATCCACAATCCTGGAGAATTCTCCAAGGTAATCAAAGGGGAGGGGCGGTTTACCCTGGTCGATTGATCGGGTGGTAACCGGCGCTCCGGACCGCGTCGTCGCGGTCGCAACGGGAGGACGTTATGGCGGATTTCAGTATTTCCGATTTGAAGGGCGACACGACCCGGCGCATGGAAGGCGCCATCGAGGTTCTGCACCGTGAATTGGGCGGCCTGCGCACCGGACGTGCGGCAGCCAGCCTGCTGGAACCGATCACCGTGACCGCCTATGGCAGCGACATGCCGATGAACCAGGTCGGCACCATCAACGTGCCGGAACCGCGCATGCTGACGGTCCAGGTCTGGGATCGCGGTTTGGTCAGCGCCGTTGAAAAGGCGATCCGGGAATCTGGCCTGGGCCTGAACCCGGCGACCGACGGCCAGCTGGTTCGTGTTCCGATCCCGGCCCTGACCGAGGAACGCCGCGCCGAATTGGGCAAGGTCGCGCATAAATACGCCGAAGAAGCCCGCATTTCCGTGCGCAACGTGCGCCGTCATGCCATGGACGAGCTTAAAAATGCCGAAAAGGCCGGTGATATCTCGGAAGACGAGTTTCACGGCTATACCGACGAAATTCAGAAAGTTACCGATGAACACGTTTCCAAGATCGACGAAATCGTCGCTCATAAGGAAGCGGAAATCATGCAGGTCTGAGGTCTAACGCATGCCGACTGCCCCGCTGCAAGTATCCGACGGACCGACCGTTCCGGCCCATGTCGCCATTATTATGGACGGCAATGGTCGGTGGGCGCGCGCCAAGGGTCTGCCGCGTACGGCGGGGCATAAAGCGGGCGCGGAGGCCGTGCGTCGGACGGTCAAAGCCGCGGTCGACCAAGGGGTTCAGTACCTGACGCTGTTCGGATTCTCGTCCGAGAACTGGAAACGCCCTTCGGGCGAAGTCACGGACTTGATGGGCCTGTTGCGCCTGTATCTGCGCAAGGAAATCGGAGAATTGGATCGCGAGGGCGTGCGCCTTCGCATTGTCGGCGATCGTGAGAGGTTCGACACGGACATTCAAAACCTGATCCGCGATGCGGAGCAGCGGACGATATCCAACACCCGGCTGAATCTGACGATTGCGCTGTCCTACGGCGGACGGCAGGAAATCCTTCATGCAGCGCGCGCTCTGGCGACCCGGGCGGCGAGCGGAGAGCTTGATCCGGCGGACATCGACGAAGAGATGTTCTCTGGTGCTCTGTATACGAGCGACTTGCCTGATCCGGATTTGCTGATCCGCACCAGCGGCGAGCAACGGATCAGCAATTTTCTGCTGTGGCAGTTGGCCTATGCCGAATTCGTGTTCACCGATGTGTTTTGGCCTGATTTCGGATCTGATCAATTGGCCAAAGCGTTGGAGGACTTCCGCGGTCGAGAACGTCGCTTCGGCGGCACCACGGCTTAAGCCGTTCCAGGTGCGAAACCTGGACATCGTTGCGGAGACTCGGGCTATTGGTCCTTTCTGAATTTCATAAACGGGTCTTATCGGCGCTGGTCCTGCTGCCGCCGGTTGTGGCCGCCGTTTACTTCGGCGGGATCTGGTTTTCTATCCTGATAGGGGTGGCCGCGATCGCAATGGTCTGGGAATGGACCGTTCTGGCCCGTTCGCAGGCTCCGTGGCTTATCGGCGGCGGGATTTACATTCTGGCCGCCTGTTATGTCCTGTTCCTGATGCGAGGCGACGATCTTGCCGGGCGCAACATGATCCTGTTTCTGTTGGCCGTTACCTGGGCGACGGACACTGGGGCCTATCTGGTCGGTCGGGCCGTCGGCGGGCCCAAGTTGGCCCCGAAAATCAGTCCGTCCAAGACGATTTCCGGCGCCGTCGGCGGTTTGCTGATTGGGGTGGGGGCGGCTATCCTGATATGGTCCATGACCGGCGGGACGATCGATGCGCACCTCCTGTTTGCGGCGGTGATCGGCAGTATTGGATGCCAGATCGGTGATTTGGTTGAATCCGGCGCGAAGCGGCATTTCAAGGTCAAGGATTCGGGGCGTTTGATCCCTGGTCACGGTGGCGTACTCGATCGGGTCGACGGTTTGTTGGCAGCGGCGTTGGCCGTGGCGGCAACGGGTATTTGGCAATAAACGGTTCAATAAGCGGTAACGCGAGGATTTCGGATGGATTTAGCCTTAAATGCGGACACGACGTCGGTTGAGAACAACACGCGCGGCGTGACCGTACTCGGGTCGACAGGGTCGATCGGCTGCAACACGGTCGATATCCTGGCGCGTCATCCCGGCGCGTTCCAAGCCGAGGTTTTGACCGCGCACCGCAATGCGCCGTTGCTGGCCGAGCAGGCCAAGAAGCTGGGCGCCAAGCGCGCGGTCATCGGTGACGAAAGCAAATATGACGAGCTGAAAAGCGCGCTGGCCGGGTCTTCGGTCGAGGCTGCCGCCGGCGCCGGCGCCATTGCCGAGGCCGGCGACCATCCGGCGGAGATCGTCGTTGCCGGGATTGTCGGTGCGGCCGGTCTGAAACCCGTATTGAACGCCGTTCGGCGGGGCGCCACGGTTGCCTTCGCCAACAAGGAATGCCTGGTTTCCGCAGGCGACTTGATGGTTCGTGAAGTCCAGGAAGCGGGGGCGACCCTGCTGCCGGTCGATTCCGAGCATAGCGCGATCTTTCAGGTGTTCGATTTCGATCAACCGGAGAAGGTCCGGCGGATTGTTCTGACCGCCTCCGGCGGGCCGTTCCGGACCCGGGCCCGGGATGAATTGGCGGCGGTGACACCGGCCGAGGCCGTGGCCCATCCCAATTGGGACATGGGGGCCAAGATTTCCGTCGATTCCGCGACCATGATGAACAAGGGGTTGGAGTTGATCGAAGCCTTCCACCTGTTCCCGGTGCCGGAAGAGCGCATTGAAATTCTCGTGCACCCGCAGTCGGTGATCCATTCGATGGTCGATTATGTCGACGGCTCGGTCCTGGCGCAGTTGGGAACGCCCGATATGCGCACGCCCATCGCCTATGCCCTGGCCTGGCCCAAGCGGGTGGAAACCCCGGCCCAGCGCCTGGCGTTGGAAGAAATCGGAACGCTGACCTTCGAAGCCCCCGATCCGGTGCGTTTTCCGGCTCTTCGTCTGGCCCGCGAGGCATTGCGGGAAGGGGGCAGCGCCCCTACCTTATTGAACGCCGCCAACGAAGTTGCCGTGGCCTGGTTCCTGGAACGGGGATTGGGTTTCCTGAAAATCACCGACGTCGTGGAAAAGGTGCTGGAAACGGTCGCGGCCCGGCCCCTGAATTCGCTCGACGATGTCTTCGCAGCAGACGCCGAAGGGCGCCGCGCGGCGGAGGAAATTGCTTCGAAATCAGTTGGTTAATTCCCAAATTTCGGGTATTTCACCAACAAGGGTTTCAGCCTGCCGGAAAAAGGACCCCAGATGAACATCGTCGATTTCGCCTTTAACTACGTCGTGGTCTTTCTGGTCGTATTGACCGTATTGGTCTTCGTCCATGAATGGGGTCACTACTGGGTGGCGCGCCGCGCCGGGGTGCGGGTCGAGGTATTTTCCATTGGGTTCGGGCCGGAATTGTTCGGCTGGAATGACAAACACGGAACGCGTTGGAAAGTCAGCGCCATACCGCTGGGCGGCTACGTCAAGATGTTCGGCGAGGGCGACCTGGGCTGGGAAGAGGAAGACGAAGCGCAACCGCTTCCGGCCGAGGAAAAGGCTGTTTCCTTCCATCACAAGAAGCTGTGGCAGCGTTCCGCGATCGTCGCCGCCGGGCCGATCGCCAATTTCATTTTCGCCGCCGTTCTGGTTGCTTTGCTGGCCGGCATCGTCGGAACGGCGCGGCCGCTGGCCGCCGTCGGGCAGGTTCAGCCGGGCAGTGCCGCGGAAACCGCGCAACTGATGGCCGGGGACCGGATCACCGCCATAGACGGCGAGCCGATCAAGTGGTTCGAAGACCTGCGGCGGATCGTTTCGGCCAAGCCGGGTGTTCCGCTGTCCATGGAAGTCGTCCGTGGGGCTGAGACGCTGTCGTTGAAGGTGACGCCGGAGACCTATCAGGAAGAAGGGCAGGCGGCCCCGATCGGCCTGTTGGGAGTGCGGTTCGACCCCAGCGCCATCGAATATGTGCCGCAGGACGTCATGACCTCGGCCTATCTCGGCTTCAAGTACGTGCCCGACATGGTGGGTCAGATCCTTGGCCATCTGGGTGAGATGTTGTCCGGCCATCGCTCGGCCGAAGAACTGGGCGGGCCGTTGCGGATTGCCCAGCTTTCCGGCGATATCGCCCAGTTGGGTTTCAAGGAACTGGTGATGTTCATGGCCGCGTTGTCGGTCAACCTGGGCCTGATCAACCTGTTCCCGGTGCCGGTGCTGGACGGTGGGCGTTTGGTATTTTATGCCGCCGAAGGGCTGCGTGGGCGTCCGTTGACCCCGAAGATCGAGGAATACGGCATGCGCTTCGGGTTGGCGCTGGTGCTGTTTCTGGTCGTTTTCGTGACCTGGAATGATATAACCCAAATGCCTTGGGATCGGGTTTTCGCCTGGTTCAAGGGACTAATTTAACGGATTGCCAATGATTTTCGGGCGATAAGGGCAGTCACCTGGGATAATGGCATACGTTCGGGGGAAGACATTGGACCGGCTTGCGCGTGTTCTGCTGGGGATTGTATTGGTCGCCGCCCTTTGGGCCGCGGCGCCGAGCGCTTGGGCGCAGAACCGAGGCACGATCAGCCAGATCGTGGTCGAGGGCGCGCAGCGTATCGAAGCGGGCACCATCCGCTCGTACCTCTTGATCAAAGAGGGGGAGGTTGCTGATCCCGTTCGTATCAACCGGTCCCTGAAAAGCTTGTTCGCGACAGGTCTGTTCGCCGACGTGACCATGCGTCAGGACGGCACGCGCCTGATCGTCAACGTGGTTGAAAACCCGATCATCAACCGCGTTGCCTTCGAGGGGAACAAGAAGGTCGAGGATTCCACCCTGGAAGCGGAAGTCACGCTGCGCCCCCGTGTGATCTTTACCCGCGCCAAGGTCCAGGCCGATCTTCAGCGTATTCTGTCCGTCTATCGCGCGACCGGCCGTTTCGGGGCCACGGTCGAGCCCAAGGTCATTCGCCTGCCGCAAAACCGTATCGATCTGGTGTTTGAAATCAATGAAGGGGACCCGACCAAGGTTGCCCGCATCTCCTTTATTGGAAACGATTATTTCGATGATGATGACCTGCGCGAAAATATTCAGACGCAGGAATCCATCTGGTATCGCTTCTTGTCCAGCGACGATAGCTACGACCCGGATCGTCTGACGCTGGACCGCGAATTGCTGCGCCGGTTCTATCTGCGTAATGGCTTTGCCGATTTCCGCGTGCAGTCCGCCGTGGCGGAACTGACCCGTGATCGCAAGAACTTCTTCATCACCTTCAGCGTCCAAGAAGGGAAGCGGTATCGGTTCGGCAAGGTCGACGTGGTGACGACGATCCGAAACCTCGACATCGACGCCATTCGCAAGGAGGTCGATATCGACCAAGGCGATTGGTACGACGCCAGCGAGGTCGATGCCACTATTCAGAAACTGACCGAAGCAGTCGGCGAAAAAGGCTTTGCCTTCGTCGAAGTGCGCCCGCGCCTGGATCGTGATCGCGATAAGCGGACGATCGACGTGGTGTTCGAAATCAATGAAGGGCCGCGCGTCTTCGTCGAACGGATCAACATCGTGGGCAACGTTCGGACCAAGGACGACGTTATCCGCCGTGAATTCCGCCTGGTCGAAGGCGACGCCTTCAATTCGGCCAAATTGCGCCGGTCGCGGACCCGTATTCAGAACCTGGACTTCTTCGAATCCGTTGAATTGGAGCCGGTTCCGGGAAGTGCGCCGGATAAGGCGGTGATCAACGTTTCGGTACGTGAAAAGTCCACGGGCTCGATTTCGATCGGGGCGGGCTATTCGACCGACCAAGGCGTGCTGGGTGACTTTGGGCTTCGCGAACGGAACCTGTTGGGTACCGGCCGTGACCTTGCCCTGCGCTTCATCATCGCGGCGCGTCGTAGCGAAATTGACCTCAAGTTCACGGAGCCGTTCTTCCTTAACCGTGACATCACGGCGGGCGTCGACCTGTTCCGTGTAACCGAGGATCTACAGGATTACGGCTCATTCGATAAGAAACGCACCGGTTTCCGCCTGCGTGCTGGGTATCACATTACCGAGCTTTTGACCCAGAACTGGTCGTACGAACTTCGCAGCGAGTCGATCACCGACGTCGATTCCGCAGCGTCCCTGGTCGTTCAGGACGCGGCGGGCACCAACCTGTTCTCGTCGGTTGAGCATGGCATTTCTTATGATACCCGCGATAGTCGGATCGAGCCGACCAAGGGGTATTACGCCCGCTTAGCGACGAACCTCTCGGGCTTGGGCGGGGATGTCTACAGCGTTAAGAACATCCTGTCCGGCGCCTACCACTGGACGCCCCACGAGGGCTTCCTGCTGACGGTCGGCGGTAAGGCCGGCTATGTCGTGGCCTTGTCGGACGACGTCCTGTTGTCTGAACGCTTCTTCGTCGGCGGCCGCGATTTGCGTGGCTTCGCGACGGGTGGTGTCGGTCCGCGTGACCTGTCCACCGACGACTCCCTGGGTGGCGAATGGATGTATACCGGTACGGTTGAACTCGGCTTCCCGCTGGGGCTACCTTCCGAACTTGGCGTCTCCGGTCGTCTGTTTACCGATATCGGTAGCGCCGGCGAGATCGCGACGACGCGGTCCGGTATCGGCGATACGGGAAGCCTGCGCGCATCGCTGGGCTTCGGCGTGACCTGGAAGTCGCCGTTTGGTCCTTTGGGGTTGGATCTCGGGATTCCGCTCATGAAGGAATCGTTTGATGAAACGGAAATTGTCCGCGTGAATTTCGGTACGCGGTTTTAGGAGGTTCTTTTGTTCGACATCCGCACACTTCACCCCTGGCGCGCGCTGGCTGTTGCTGCGTGCCTGACGGTTCCCGGCATCGCGCAGGCCCAGCAGGCTACGGCGCCTGCTCAGCCGGCGACCGCTGCGGATATCAACGCCCGTGCGGCTCAGGTCGCAGTGTTGGACGTTCAGCGGATTTTGCGCGAAGCCAAGGCGATGAAGAACATTCGCGATCAAGTGTCTTCGCTGCGTAAGTCCTACCAGGAAGAGATCGAGAAGAAGCAGGGCGAACTGCGCACCGCCAATGAAGAATTGCGCCGCAAGCGCACGGTTCTGTCGCCGGATGCCTTCGACGAAGAGCGCCGTAAGTTCGATCAGAAGGTTGCCGAGGTGCAGCGCCTGGTTCAGTCACGCAACCAGCAACTGGACCGCGCCAACGCGGAAGCCGTGATCGAAGTGCAGAAGGTCTTCCACCAGATCGTTCTGGAACTGGCGAACGAGCGTTCCTATGGCTTGGTCTTCCGCAAAAGCGCGACCATCGTCGTTCACCCGCCGATCGAAGTGACGCCGGAGGTTCTGGCGCGCCTTGATAAGCGGCTGCCGGCGGTCAAGGTCACGGCCCCAGCGAAATAATTCGATCATGGCCGACCCCCGATTTTTCACGAGGGCCGGGCCCTTCACGCTGAACCAGTTGGCGGAAGCCACGGGGGCGACCCTGGGGCCCGAGGCGTCTAGCGACATGGATGTCGTCGACGTTATGCCGCTCGGCTCGGCCGGTGATGGGCATCTGACCTTTATCGATAACCGCAAATACCTGGACGCCTTTCGCGAAACCAAGGCGTCGGCGATTTTTGCCGTTCCCGAGCTTGAAGCGCAGGCACCCGAAGGGGCGGCCTTGCTGTTGAGCAATGATCCCTATCGGGCTTATGCCATTGCGGCCACGATGTTTTATCCGCGCCCGCCGGTCGTGCCGGGGGTGCAGGCGGGGGCGTTCGTCGCGCCGACGGCCGAGGTGGCCGCCTCGGCCCGCATCGAGCCGACCGCGGTCATTCAGGATGGCGCCGTGATCGGTGAAAACACGCTGGTCGGGCCGGGTGCTGTGATCGACCGGGGCGTGACCATCGGCACCGACTGCATTATCGGGGCGGGTGCCACCCTGCAACATTGCGTTATCGGCGACCGGGTTATCATTCACCCGGGCGTCCGTGCGGGGCAGGATGGTTTCGGCTTTGCCCCCGGTCCCGCCGGTCACCTTAAAGTGCCGCAATTGGGCCGAGTGGTGATCGAGTCTGACGTTGAAATCGGGGCGAATACGACTATCGACCGCGGTGCCGGGCCGGACACGGTGATCGGCCAAGGCTCCAAGATCGATAATCTGGTTCAAATCGCTCACAACGTGCAGATCGGGCGGGGGTGCATCATCGTCAGCCAGGTCGGTATTTCCGGCAGTACCCATGTTGATGATTTTGTTATGATCGGCGGGCAGGCAGGCTTGACCGGCCATCTGACGGTTGGTAAAGGCGCTCGCATCGCCGCGCAGAGCGGCGTGATGCGCGACGTTGCGCCCGGTGCGACCATCGGCGGTTCTCCCGCCAAGGATATGCGCGATTGGCTGAGGGAATCGGCCGCGCTGTCCAGATTGGTCAGGAAGAAAGGAGATTAGGGCCGATGGATTCCGAGGCTAGCAAGGGAACCTTGGAAATCGATATCAATCGGATCATGGAAATGATTCCGCATCGGTATCCATTCCTGCTGATTGATAAGGTCGTCGAGGCGATCCCCGGCGAGAGCGGGGTTGGCATCAAGAACGTGACGATCAATGAGCCGTTCTTCCAAGGGCATTTCCCGGGCCATCCGATCATGCCGGGTGTGCTGGTGGTTGAAGCCATGGCCCAGACCGCCGGCGTGCTGGTCATGGCTGGGCTGGACGACGTCAAGGACGCGCTGGTTTATTTCATGACCGTCGAGAACGCGCGCTTCCGCAAGCCTGTGGTGCCCGGTGACTGCCTGCGGATCGAGGTCGAAAAGATCCAGAGCCGCGGCGATGTATGGAAATTCAAAGGCCGCGCCATGGCTGATGGCGTCCTGAAGGCAGAGGCTGTGTATTCAGCCATGATCGCGAGACAAAAATGACCGATATTCACGCGACCGCCGTGGTCGATCCGGGCGCGGAAATCGGAGCCGATGTCAAAGTCGGCCCATTCTGCGTGGTCGGCCCGAATGTCCGCTTGGAAGATGGCGTCGAATTGCTGTCGCATGTGGTGGTCGAGGGACATACCCATGTTGGGGCCCATACCCGTATCTTTCCCTTTGCCTCGCTGGGCCATCAGCCCCAGGACCTGAAGTTCAAGGGCGAGGAATCGCGCCTTGTCGTCGGGGCCAACAACATCATTCGTGAACACGTCACCATGAACCCGGGCACCGAAGGCGGCGGCCTGGAAACTCGTGTCGGCAACAACTGTCTGTTCATGGTCGGCGCCCACGTCGCCCATGACTGCATGATCGCCGACAACGTGATCCTGGTGAATAACGCGACCCTGGCGGGGCATGTGGTGATCGAGGATTGGGTGATCCTGGGCGGCTTGTCCGCCGTGCATCAGTTCGTCCGCATCGGTCGGCACTCCATGATCGGCGGGATGACGGGCGTGACCCAGGACGTGATCCCTTATGGCTCCGTTACCGGCAACCGGGCCAAGCTGGAAGGCTTGAACCTGGTCGGTCTGAAGCGTCGCGGCTTCGACCGTGAGACGATCCACGCCCTGCGCCAAGCCTATCGCCTGATCTTCGCGCAGGAAGGCACCATGGCCGAGCGTCTGGACGACGTGGCGGAGCTGTTTGGCGACAACCAGCCGGTGATGGAAATCGTCGAGTTCATCCGCTCCGACTCTTCCCGCTCGATCTGCCAGCCCCTGGTGGAGGATGCCGCCTAACTTGGCGGGCATCGGTATTATCGCGGGCGGCGGCCTGCTGCCCGAAATCCTCGTGCAACGATGTCGCGCGGCCGGGCGGCCCGTGTTCGTCGCGGCCCTGAAGGGGCAGGGCGATGCGACGCGCTTCGGCGATGCCGACGTTGAATCGTTCCGCCTGGGTGCGGTCGGGGCGATCATCAAAAGACTGAAATCAAACAATATTTCTGAGCTCGTCCTGTCCGGCTCCGTGCGCAAACCGAAGGCGAGCGAGCTGATCCCCGATCTATGGACGGCGCGCTTTTTGGCGCGGTCCAAGGCCTACGGCCTGGGGGACGACGGCTTGTTGCGTGCGATCCTGAAGGCGCTGGAGGTGGACGAAGGGTTCACCGTACTGGCCCCGCATCAGATCGCGCCTGATTTGCTGGCCTCTCCCGGGGTGATGGGCGGAGTGATGTTGCCGGATGACCTTCGGGACGATCTTGTCGCGGGAATTAAAGGCGCGCGCGAGCTGGGCCGGCAGGACGCCGGTCAGGCTGTCATTTCCGCGCGGGGCGCGGTCGTTTGCCAAGAAGGCCCCGCTGGGACCGAGGCGATGATTGCCGCCGCAGGGCCGGAAGCGCGGGGCGGTGTGTTGGTGAAAGCGATGAAGCCGGAGCAAGAGCCGCGTGTCGACTTGCCTGCTGTCGGCCCCGATACGGTCGATCAGGCCCATGCAGCGGGCCTGCGGGCGGTCGCCATTGAGGCAGGGCGCGCGATGACCCTGGACCGGGACGAGATGATCCGCCGCGCCGATGCCGCCGGTATCGTCCTCTACGGCTTCTCAGAGGCGGATCTGTCATGAATGGGCCGCTGGTATACCTAATCGCGGGCGAGGCCTCTGGCGACGCCCTGGGGGCCGCGATGATGGGGGCCCTTCGGGCGCAACTGGGCGACGGCGTCCAATTCGCCGGGATCGGTGGCCCCTTGATGGAAGCTGAAGGGCTGCGAAGCCTGTTTCCCATGGATGATTTGGCTGTCATGGGGTTGGCCGAGGTCGCGCCGAAGCTGCCTCAGTTACTGAAACGCATCGCCGAGGCGCGGGCCGATGTCCTGGCCAGGCAACCGGCGGTCCTGGTGACCATTGATTCCCCGGATTTCTGCTTTCGTGTCGCCCGCAAGGTCCGTAAAGAACGCCGGGGAATGCCCATTGTTCATTATGTCGCGCCGACGGTCTGGGCCTGGCGGCCGGGCCGGGCGCGCGATGTTGCGAAGTTCCTGACGCATCTTCTATGCCTCTATCCGTTCGAGCCGCCGTATTTCGAGCGCGAGGGGCTGGCCGCGACCTTCGTCGGCCATCCTATCGCCCTGTCCGAAGGGGCCGCGCCGGGGGCGGACAAGCGGGCGGCTGAATTCCGCGCGCGCCATGGGATCGCGCCTGAAACGCCGGTTTTGGTCGCCTTGCCCGGTTCGCGGGGCGGAGAATTGGACAGGCACCTGCCGGTGTTCGGTGAAACCCTGGTGCGCCTTCGGGACGGTGGCTGGAATGGGACGGTCGTCGTGCCGACCCTGGACCGTCACCAGGGCCGCGTGCGTGCGGCTGTCGCCGAGTGGCCGGGGCAGGGGCTTGTCGTGACCGGCAGCCGCGATAAATGGGGTGCTTTTGCCGCGGCCGATGCAGCCCTGGCGGCATCGGGCACGGTAACGCTGGAACTGGCGGCAGCAGGGGTTCCCAGTATTGTCGCCTACAAGGTTTCGCCGCTCAGTGCGGCCATCGCCCGGCGGATGATCAAGATTCCCCATGTCGGGCTGGTCAATATCCTGATGAACACTCAGGTCATGCCGGAGTACCTGCAGGAAGATTGTCGCGCGGACAAACTGGCCCCGGCCCTGGCGTCCTTGTTGAACGACCCCGATGCCGCCGAGGCCCAGCGCCTGCGCTGTCGCGAGGCGATGGCGCTGCTGCAAGGGCCGCCCGGTGGTCCGGCCAACGCGGCGGCGGGCGTCGTTGCCAGGTATCTTGGGGATAGATGAGATCAAAAGAAAAGGGCCGCCCAATGGGCGGCCCTTCGATCTTTTGCCGTTCGGCGAAGCGGCTTAGCGCTTGTCGATCGGAACGTAGGGGCGTTCGGTATAGCCCGTGTAGAGCTGACGCGGACGGCCGATCTTCTGGCTCGGATCCTCGATCATTTCGTTCCACTGAGCGACCCAGCCGACCGTGCGGGCGACGGCGAACAGCACGGTGAACATGCTGGTCGGGATGCCCATGGCCTTGAAGATGATGCCCGAATAGAAGTCGACGTTCGGGAACAGCTTGCGGTCGACGAAGTACTCGTCTTCCAGCGCGATGCGCTCCAGCTCCATCGCCAGGTCCAGCAGCGGCTCGTCCTTGATGCCCAGTTCGTCGAGAACTTCGTGGCAGGACTGACGCATGACCTTGGCGCGCGGGTCCATGTTTTTGTAGACCCGGTGGCCGAAGCCCATCAGACGGAACGGATCGTTCTTGTCCTTGGCCTTCTTGATGTACTCGTTGATGTTGTCCTTGTGCCCGATCTCGGCGAGCATTTCGAGGACCGCTTCGTTGGCGCCGCCGTGGGCCGGGCCCCAAAGGGATGCGATACCGGCCGAGATGCAGGCGAACGGGTTGGCGCCCGACGAGCCGGCAAGGCGCACGGTAGAGGTCGAGGCGTTCTGTTCGTGGTCGGCATGCAAGGTCAGAATGCGGTCCATGGCGCGGGCCAGGACGGGGCTGACTTTGTATTCCTCGCACGGCGTCGCATACATCATGTGCAGGAAGTTTTCGGCGAAGGTCAGCTCGTTACGCGGATAGATGAACGGCTGGCCCAGCGAATACTTGTACGCCCAGGCGGCGATCGTCGGCATCTTGGCGATCAGGCGGTAAGAGGCGACCACCCGGTGCTGCGGATCGTTGATGTCGGTCGAGTCGTGATAGAACGCCGACAGCGCGCCGACCACGCCGCACATCACCGCCATCGGGTGCGCGTCGCGCCGGAAGCCGCGGTAGAAGTTGGCGATCTGCTCGTGCAGCATGGTGTGATAGGTGATGTCATGCTCGAACTTCGACTTTTGGTCGGCGGTCGGCAGTTCACCCATCAGCAGCAGATAGCAGACTTCCATGAAGTCGGAATGTTCGGCCAGATCCTGAATCGGGACACCGCGATACAGCAGGATGCCCGCGTCACCGTCGATGTAGGTGATCTTGGACTCGCAGCTGCCGGTCGAGGTGAAACCCGGATCGTAGGTAAAGCAATCCGTCTCCGCGTAGAGCTTTCGCACGTCGATGACGGAGGGGCCGACGCTGGCATCCATGACCGGCAGTTCATATGACTTGCCGTCACGGTTGTCCGTCAGGGTGAAGGTGGCGTTTTTGCCGTTGGTGTCACTCATTCTTCCCTCCTTATGGGCGGCGGAGACCGGAGTCTCCGGTTCGTCTCGGCGCGCTTGCCGCTGAAACTTGCGGGATTGGCGCGTCCGTCCGTGGTTACGGGCCGGTTAGGGCGTCATCAATACGCCCCAGAGTTTCCTCACGGCCCAATACATCCATTATTTCGAAGACGCTCGGTGATACGGTATTGCCCGTCAGGGCGGCACGGATCGGTTGCGCGACGGCGCCGAGCTTTCGGCCGCCTGCTTCCGCGAATTCCCGGGCCGTGGCCATCAATGCCTCATCGGTCCAGGTGTCGGTCGAGCTCAATACGGAGCGAATTTCGCGCAGCAGGTCGGCACCGTCGCCTTCCAGTTGCGTTGCTGCTTTTTCCGTTTTCTCGATTGGGCGTTGAAGAGCGTAAAAAATAGCGTTTTCAGATAGTTCTGAAATTGTTTTCGCGCGTTCCTTCAAACCATTCATGCCTTTAAATAGCCGATCACGGGCCTCTTTAGCAAGCTTTCCTGGTTGTTCGGCCTGTAAACGATTCATGACAAGGTCGGCCAGATAGCCGTTGTCGGCCTCACGGATATAGGTTCCGTTGAGGCTGGTCAGCTTGGTCATGTCGAACCGGGCCGCCGATTTGCCGATGTTTTCCAGGTTGAACCAGTCGATCGCTTGGTCCGTGGAGATGATTTCGTCGTCCCCGTGGCTCCAGCCCAGGCGCAGCAGATAGTTGCGCAGCGCTTCGGGAAGGAAGCCCATGTCGCGGTAGGCTTCGGCCCCCAACGCACCGTGGCGCTTGGACATCTTGGCCCCGTCCGGCCCGTGGATCAGCGGAATATGGGCGAACACCGGCGCGTCCCAGCCGAGCGCCAGATAAAGCTGCGTCTGACGGAAGGCATTGGTCAGGTGGTCGTCACCCCGGATCACGTGGGTCACGCCCATGTCATGGTCGTCGACGACGACGGCCAGCATATAGGTCGGCGTGCCGTCGGCGCGCAGCAGGACCATATCGTCCAATTGTTCGTTGGCGACCGTGACGCGGCCCTGGACCCGGTCCTCGATCACCGTTTCGCCTTCGAGCGGCGCTTTCATGCGGATCACCGGATCGACGCCCGCCGGGGCATCCGACGGGTCGCGGTCGCGCCAGGTGCCGTCGTACATACGCTTGCGGCCCTCTGCGCGGGCTTTCTCGCGCATTTCGGTCAGTTCCTCGGGCGAGCAATAGCACTTATAGGCTTTGCCCTCGGCCAGCAGGCGTTCGGCGGCGGCGCGGTGCAGGTCGGCGCGGGCGAACTGGGATACGGCGTCGCCGTCCCATTCGAGGCCCAGCCACTGCAACCCGTCATAGATCGCATCGACCGCTTCCTGGGTCGAGCGCGCGCGGTCCGTATCCTCGATCCGCAAATAGAACTTTCCGCCCGTACCGTGCCGTTCGTGATGCTTGGCGAACAGCCAGTTGTATAGCGCCGTGCGCGCCCCGCCGATGTGCAGGAATCCTGTAGGAGAGGGGGCAAAGCGGGTCACGACCGTCATGGGCTGGATACTCGTCCTTATGTTGCCGAAGAGAGGGGGCTTTCGCCGGAAGGTGCCGGAGGTCTACCATACTTTCTGAGCGGGCGCAGCATTCCTTGTGCCCGGGGGAGCCGGGCCGGGGGGCTTGGCATGAGGGATGTCTGTAACCTACTGGGTTAAAACGCAATTTCTACATGCCTTGGACGCCAATCGAAGCCGATGGCCGTTCGGATTGCCGGTCGGTATCGGGTTGGGGATTGGCGTGTATTTTCTGCTGCCGATGGAACCGCCGTGGTTCGCCGGGCCATTGGTCCTGGCCGCGGGGATCGGGGCGGCCATAGCATTGTATGGACGAGGCGGGATGATCTTCATCTCGGCACTCGCCATCACCTTTATCGCCCTGGGCTTTTCAGCTGCGTCGGTTCGAACCCACGGTATGGACGGGCGTCTATTGGCGCAGGAAACGCCGACCACGACGATCGAAGGTCGGATCGTAGATTTTCAGCCTTATGACAAGGGCGCGCGGATCGTTATGGACCGGGTGCGCGTGGCGGCGCTGTCCCAGCCGGACACGCCGATGCGGGTTCGGATCCGGTTGCGCGGGGACCAACCGGACCTGCGCGCCGGCGATTGGGTGCGCCTGCGCGGTCGTTTGTCGGCGCCATCCGCGCCGTTGCTGCCGGGCGGGTTCGATTTCCAGCGCCATGCCTATTTCACCGGGATCGGCGCGGTCGGGTTTTCCATGGGCGCGGCGCGGCGGCTGGACGGGCCGCCGGCGGGACCGTTCGAATGGCGCATTCACCTGTCGAACCTGCGGGTCCGCTTGGCCAAGCGGGTGACAGAGGCTATTCCGGGCGACGCCGGTGCCGTGGCGGCGGCGCTGATCACTGGTTATCGCTCAGTCATTCCGGAGCCGGTCCTGAATGCCTTCCGCGACGCGGGATTGGCGCATTTGCTGGCTATATCGGGGCTGCATATCGGTTTGGCGGCGGGGATCGTGTTTTTGGGCGCGCGCCGGGCGTTCGGCATCTACCCACCCCTGGCGCAGCGGTTGCCGGTCAAGAAGATCGCCGCTGCGCTGGCGCTGATCGCGGCCTTCGGGTATGCCCTGATGGCCGGGGCGACCGTGCCGACGCAGCGCGCCTTTCTGATCGCGGCGATGGTCCTGGTCGCGGTGATGGTCGACCGGCGGGGGATATCCCTGCGGATGTTGGCCTGGGGGGCTACCGTGGTGCTGCTGATCCAGCCGGAAAGCCTGCTGGGCCCCAGTTTTCAGATGTCCTTCGCTGCTGCCATCGCCTTGGTCAGCGCCTACGAAGCAGTATCGGAAACCCGACTGTTTCGGCGGCAGGGAACAGAGTCCTGGCGACCGGGGCGAGGGATATTGCTGTATGTCGGCGGCGTTGCCTTCACCACGGTTATCGCCAGTTTCGCGACGGCGCCCTTCGTTCTTTATCACTTCAATCAGGTCGCCAAGTTCGGTCTGGCGGCAAATTTGGTGGCCGTGCCGGTGACGGCCCTTTGGGTCATGCCCGCCGCCATGTCGTCGTTCCTGTTGCTGCCGTTTGGGCTGGAGCATTTGGCTCTGACGCCTATGGGGTGGGGAACAGAGGTTGTTATTCGTGCGGCAGACGCCGTCGGTGGTCTGCCCAACGCGACCCAGGTGCTGCCCTCGGCTCCGCCTTGGGCCTTGGCGGTGCTTGCGGTCGGGGGGCTGTGGCTGTGCATCCTGCGGACGCCGGTCCGATACGCCGGGGTTGCCGGGATCGCCCTGTTTGCCTTGGCCAGCGCCCGGGTGACGCCGCCGGACATGATCGTCTCCGGAACAGGGGATTTGGCGGCCGTGCGGAGCGAGCAAGGGGGGTATCTGTTCTCATCCCTGCGCCACGGCCGCTTCACCCGTGAAAATTGGCTGGCCCATGCCGGATACAGGCTAGATGATGCCGTCGCCTGGACGCGGGACGGGGGATACGGCGGCAAGGGGACGGAGAGCGGTCTGCGCTGCGACGGCGGCGGATGCGTCCTGCGGCGTGCGGGATGGACGGTCGCGATCACGGAAACCCGCGACGCACTGGTCGAGGACTGCGCCCGGGCTGATCTGGTGATCGCCCTGATACCGGCCGGACATACCTGTGATGGACAACGGGGCCGGGTGATCGACCTGTTCGATTTACGCGCCCGGGGGGCGCTCGGCGTCACGCTCGGCGGGAAACTGCGGATCGATGCCGTCAACGATGGGCGCGGCGCCCGTCCCTGGGTGGTGCGGGGTAAGCCCGGCGGACAGCCCGGGAACTAGCCTCAATACTGGCGGAGCAGACCGACCAGGCGTCCTTGAACCGTAACCTGATCCGGGCCGAAAATCCGGGTTTCATAGGACTTGTTGGCGGGTTCCAGGGCAACCGAAGCGCCTTTGCGGCGCAGGCGCTTCAGGGTGACTTCACTGCCTTCGACCAGAGCCACGACAATCGCACCGTTTTCCGCCGTGTCGGTGCGCTTGATGATCACCGTGTCGCCGTCGTGAATTCCGGCGTCGACCATGGAGTCACCATCGACCTCCAACGCGTAATGTTCGCCGCCGCCGACCAGGAACGGCGGGACGTCGACGGTGTTGGTATGGTCGCGCAGGGCTTCGATCGGCGTACCGGCGGCGATCCGACCGTAAAGGGGCAGGGACACTGCCTCGCCGGGGGCGGCGGCATCGTCACCTGCGAACGGCGCGGGAGCGCCGCGGAACTTGCCGGAAATGACGTTTCCTTGTGGGGCCGCGGCGGGGGTCGAAACGGACGCCGGTGCGGGGCGCGGGGCCGCGCCCATCGGGCTTTCCAGGTTTTCCGGAAGGCGTAGAACCTCCAATGCGCGGGCCCGATGCGGCAGGCGGCGGATGAAGCCGCGTTCCTCAAGCGCCGTGATCAGGCGGTGGATGCCCGACTTCGACGCCAGATCAAGCGCCTCCTTCATCTCATCGAAGGACGGGGGAATGCCTGTCTCCTTCATCCGTTCGTGGATGAAATAAAGCAGTTCCTGTTGCTTGCGCGTCAGCATCGTCAACCCCTTGCCTTCGAAACAAATACAGAACGTTTATATCTGTTCTCACTGTGTTCCGCAAGGCGAAAGAGTCCATCTCTCAAAAACCGGCCGCCGAACAGCCGGATGGTCACGCGTCAAAATACCGCGTTACCGTCGCTCGCCGCGATTAATGGTTCATTGCTATCTGAATTTGGTGAGCGCGCAGGGGTTCGAACCCTGGACCTACTGATTAAAAGTCAGTTGCTCTACCAACTGAGCTAAGCGCGCCTAATGTCGGCTGGTCCTGTCGGGCGGCGCCCGAAAGGCAGGGCCGGAAATTACGGGCCAATGGCCGGAAGGTCAACGCCCGAAAGCGCTTTTTTCCGGATTTCTGCCCGCCCCTGGCAAAACCCCTTTATTCCCCTGCTTTACGGCGCTCTTCGAAGCGCTCCAAAAGCCGTGCTTTGACGGCTTCGGAGACGAAATGGCCGATGTCGCCGCCGAGCGAGCCGATTTCCTTGACGAAGCGCGAGGAAATGAACTGGTGCCGCTCGGAGGCCATCAAAAAGACCGTTTCGACCTTTGGGTTGAGGCGCGCGTTCATGCCCGCCATCTGGAATTCGTATTCGAAGTCCGAAACCGCGCGCAGGCCGCGCACGATCAACGAGGCATCGACCTGTCCGACGAATTCCATCAGCAGGTTGTCGAACGGGCGAACCTCGATCCGCGAGCCGATGGCCGGGTCCAGGGTCGCGATCTCGGCCTCGAGCATCTCGACCCGCTCGTCCAGGGTGAACAGCGGCCCCTTGCCCGCGTTGACGGCGACGGCGACGATCAACTCGTCAACCACGCGCGCGCCACGCACGATGATGTCCATATGGCCCTTCGTCACCGGATCGAAGGTGCCGGGATATACGCCACGGTTACCGGGCATCAGCTTTCCTCTTCGGGTGTTTCGTCCTCGGCGGAATCCTGCGGGGCCTCGGCCACGGGTTCGGAGGCATTCTCCGCGCCCTCGCCCTGTTCCGCATCGGGATCCAGCTCTTCATCCTCTTCATCGTCGTTGACGTCGCGCAGACGCGAGACCGAGACGACATGTTCGTCTTCGGCGGTGTTGAACACCCGCACGCCACGGGACGAGCGGCTGTAGATCGAAATGCCGTCGATCGGCACGCGGATGATCTGGCCGCCGTTGGAGACCATGACCAGCTGGTCCGTTTCCAACACGCCGAAGGCCGCGACCACGCGGGCGTCGGCCTTACCGGCGCGTTCCACGTTGATATTGCCGACACCCTGCCCACCGCGCCCGGAAATACGGTACTCGTAGGCCGAGGTCCGCTTGCCGTAGCCGTCGTCGGTCAGGGTCAGGATGAACTGATCGTTTTCGACCATTTCGGCGAACTTGGGTTCTTCCAGACGCGCCGCCAGTTCCTCGTCGCGGGCCTTGTCCTCGGCTCGGTCGGTGTAATCGCCGGAGCGCAGACGCCGGGCCGCGTTGCGGGCCTGCAGGTAGGCATCGCGGTCGTCCGTATCGACCTTCACATGGCGAACGACGGACAGCGCGATCAGCTCGTCCCCATCCGCCAATTTCATGCCGCGCACCCCGTGGGACGAGCGGCCCGAGAACACGCGGATCGCGGTGACCGGGAAGCGAATGCACTTGCCGCCGGCGGCGGACAACAGGATGTCGTCGTCTTCGGAGCAAACCCGCACGCGGACCAACTGGTCGTCGGCGTATTCACCCTCGAACTTCATGGCGATCTTGCCGTTGGCCATGACGTTAGTGAAGTCCGACAGACGGTTGCGGCGGACGAAGCCCGCCTTGGTCGCGAACATCACGAACAGATCGCCCCAGGTATCCTCGTCCTCGGGCAATTGCATGACCGTGGTGATGGTCTCGCCCTCGTCCAGCGGCAGCAGGTTGATGAACGCCTTGCCGCGCGATTGCGGCGTGCCGACCGGCAGGCGATAGACCTTCATCTTGTAGACCATGCCCGCCGACGAGAAGAACAGCATCGGCGTATGGGTATTGGCGACGAACACCTGGCTGACGAAATCCTCGTCCCGGGTCGCCATGCCCGAGCGGCCCTTGCCGCCGCGGCGCTGCGCCCGATATGTGGACAGCGGCACGCGTTTGACATAGCCCGCGTTGGTCACGGTCACGACCATATCCTCACGCTGGATCAGGTCTTCGAGGTCGTGCTCGAACTCGGCGTCTTCCAGCGAGGTGCGGCGGTCGGTCGCGAACTTGGCCGACATTTCAACCAGTTCTTCGCGCAAAAGTTGATACAACATCTCGCGCGAACCGAGCAGCTCCAGGTAATAGGTGATCTGCTTGCCCAGCTCTTCCAGGTCGCCGCCGATCTTGTCCCGTTCCAGCCCGGTCAGGCGATGCAGACGCAACTCCAGGATAGCCCGGGCCTGTTCTTCGGACAGGCGATACTTGCCATCGACCACGGCGCGGCCCGGCTCGTCCAACAGGCGGATCATCGGCTCGACCTCTTCGGCCGGCCAATCACGCGCCATCAGCTGTTCGCGGGCGGTTTGCGGGTCTTTCGCGGCCCGGATCAGGGCGATGATCTCGTCG
>DJHY01000066.1:0-143 GCA_002433335.1 Rhodospirillaceae bacterium UBA6608
TCCTTGAACGAGATCAAGGAAGTGTTGGCCTCCATGGGCTTGCACCTGGGCATGGAAATCGCTGCTTGGCCGCCCGAGAACATCGAGGAACTGGCCAAGAAGCTGGAAGATCCGTTTTGATCTGTCGGGGCGCCGCAACAATC
>DJHY01000066.1:454-9842 GCA_002433335.1 Rhodospirillaceae bacterium UBA6608
CGGGGCGCCGCAACAATCGGTGCCCCGAGCCTTTAAGTGAAGAACCACCCCGAAAAATCGGGGCGCCTCCGGGGGTAAAATGGCACGCCCGGGCGAAACAACAGATAGGAGCCTGATATGAGACACCGTAGCGGTTATCGTAAACTCAACCGTACCGCCAGCCACCGTAAGGCCATGTTCTCGAACATGACCGTGTCGCTGCTGACCCACGAACAGATCACCACGACCCTGCCGAAAGCCAAGGAACTGCGTCGCGTCGTCGACCGCATGATCACCCTGGGCAAGAAGGGTTCGCTGCACCATCGCCGTCAGGCCGCGTCGTTCCTGCGTGATGACGCCGCGTTGGCCAAGCTGTTCGGCCCGATCGCCGAGCGCTACAAGGAACGCCCGGGTGGTTACACCCGCGTCCTGAAAGCCGGCTTCCGTTATGGCGACGCCGCGCCGATGGCCGTTATCGAACTGGTCGATCGCGATCCGGACGCCAAGGGCGCCGACGACAAAGCGCGTCACGAAGCGGAAATGGAAGCCGCTGAAGCCGTCGAATAAGACGACTGGTGACCAAGGATTAGGAAAAGCGCGGCTTCGGCCGCGCTTTTTCGTTTCTAACCTACATTGGCGAGGCCTTGACCTTGCCACAAACGGGCTAAATCTTGCTAAGAACACGGTCCTGGGAGCGCATTCCCGACCGATGTTCCCGCCACCACAGTTTCGGAGCCCCCACCGATGCAGTTTTCGACCTTCCGCAGACCGGCAATCCTTGGTGCAGTCCTGCTGTCTTGGGCGACGATAGTCGGCCCGGCACAGGCACAGATGGCCGACCGCGAGGTTCCGCAATCGCGTGAACAGGTGACGCTCTCCTACGCGCCTGTGGTGCATCAGGCGGCCCCCGCGGTGGTCAACATCTTCACGGCGAAGAAGGTCATTCAACGTCGCCGTCCGACCCTGTTCGACGATCCGTTCTTTCAGCGTTTCTTCGGTCCCAACGTCGGCCAGCAATTCGGCCCGCAGCAGCGGGAAAAGGTGCAGAACTCGCTGGGCTCGGGCGTGATCGTTCGCGAGGACGGAATTATCGTTACCAATAACCACGTCATCGAGGGCGCCGATGAAATCAAGGTCGTGCTGCACGACAGGCGGGAATTCGCGGCCAAAATCGTCGGGACGGATGAGCGCACCGACCTTGCGGTGTTGCGCCTGTTGGAAGCGCCCAAGGACCTGCCGGTGCTTGAGTTGGCGGATTCGGATTCAGTTTTGGTTGGCGACATGGTCTTGGCCATCGGTAACCCGTTTGGGGTCGGCCAAACGGTGACCAGCGGGATCGTCTCGGCCTTGGCGCGGACGCAGATGGCGGGCAATGGATCGGACCTGAACTTCTTCATTCAGACCGATGCGGCGATCAATCCCGGAAACTCCGGCGGGGCGCTGGTCGGCCTGAACGGGCAATTGGTCGGGATCAACACGGCGATTTATTCCAAGTCCGGCGGCTCGCTCGGTATTGGCTTCGCGATTCCGTCCAACATGGTGCGCGCGGTGGTCAACGGCGTGGTCGAGGGCGGGCGTCTGGTGCGACCCTGGGTCGGTGCGGCCGGTCGGGGCGTGTCCGCCGATATCGCCAATTCCCTTGGCCTTGATCGACCGGGAGGGGTGATCATCGAAGACGTCTACGATGGATCCGCCGCCGAGCGCGCCGGTTTGAAACGGGGGGACGTCATCCTGGCCGTCGACGGACATGAAGTCCGTGACACCACGGCCCTGCGGTTTCGCGTCGCGACAACCCCCATGGGCGACGTGGTTCCCCTTAAGGTCCTGCGCCAAGGTAAGGAAACGACCCTGAAGCTCATGGTCGAGGCCGCCCCGGAAAAGCCGGCCCGCAATAAAAAGGAACTGGGCGGGCGTCACCCGCTGACCGGTGCCGTCGTGGTCAACATGTCTCCGGCCTTGGGGGATGAGTTGGGGGTCGACCCGTTCAAGCGGGGCGTGATGGTGTTTCAGGTCCGGCGCGGCTCGCCCGCGGACAAGATCGGCCTGCGGCCCGGCGATTTCGTCAAAAAGATCAATTCGACGGATATCAACCTCGTTCGTGATCTAGAAACCGTGTTTTCCAGCCCGTCGCCCGCCTGGGACGTGACGATCGTTCGCCAAGGGCGGGAGCTCACAGAACGGTTCGAAGGTTGAGCACGCTTTTCGAAAACAAAGCAGAACGCCCGCTGGCGGACCGCCTGCGGCCAAAGACCATTGCCGACGTTGTCGGACAAGGGCATCTGACCGGCCCCGAGGGGTTCATCGGGCGGGTGGTCAAATCCGGAAAGCTCAATTCGATCATCTTCTGGGGGCCGCCGGGCACCGGCAAGACGACCATGGCTCGCTTGCTGGCGGATCATGTGTCGCTGCATTTTGAGCCGTTGTCGGCGGTGTTCTCCGGCGTGGCCGACTTGCGCAAGGTGTTCGATCGGGCCAAAGAGCGGCGACGGATCGGGCAGGGGACGTTGCTGTTCATCGACGAAATCCATCGTTTCAACCGGGCGCAGCAGGACGGATTCCTGCCTTATGTCGAAGACGGTACGGTCGTGCTGATCGGGGCGACGACAGAGAATCCGTCGTTCGAACTCAATCCTGCGCTGCTGTCGCGCTGTCAGGTCTTGGTCCTGAACCGGTTGGATGCCGCCGCCCTGGAGGAATTGATGTCCAGGGCCGAGGCGGAGTTGGGGCACCCGCTGCCGCTGGATGCCGATGCCCGCCAAGCCATGGCGGCCATGGCCGATGGGGATGGCCGGTACCTTTTGAACCTGGTCGAGAACCTGGATGCGATGGGGCTGGAAGAACCCCTGAATCCGGCGGGCCTGGCCGAGGCGGTGCAAAAGCGCATGCCGCTCTATGACAAAGGCCAGGAAAGCCACTACAACCTGATCAGCGCCTTGCACAAGTCACTGCGCGGTTCAGACGTCGACGCGGCCCTGTATTGGCTGTCGCGGATGTTGGATGGCGGCGAGGATCCTTTGTACATCGCCCGGCGGCTTACGCGATTCGCTTCGGAAGACATCGGAATGGCCGATCCGCAGGCCCTGGTGCAGACCTTGGCCGCCTGGGACACGTTCGAGCGGCTGGGCTCGCCGGAAGGCGAGTTGGCCCTGGTTCAGGCCACTGTCTACCTGGCGACCGCACCTAAATCCAACGCGCTGTACAAGGCGCAGAGCGCCGCCCGCCGTACGGCAAGGCAGACCGGCTCGCTGATGCCGCCGAAACATATTTTGAACGCGCCGACCAAGCTGATGCAGGAATTGGACTACGGCAAAGGCTATGCCTATGACCACGACGCGGAAGATGGCTTTTCCGGACAGAACTATTTCCCGGATGGTATGGGGCGCACTAAACTGTATTCACCCAAAGACATCGGATTCGAACGAGAGGTCGGTAAGCGATTGGCTTATTGGGAAAAATTACGCCGCGAAAAGAGCAATAGGGACGACGGCGGCTCTTCTTCCGACTAAAATGTGTGAAATGCGGTCGAGGCTGTCGTTACCGCGAAATGAGGACTGAGGGATGAAATTGCTGTTCGCCGTGGCCATGGGCGGCGCCGTCGGGGCAATGGGCCGTTTTCTGGTGATGAATGCCGTCGGCAGTGCGATGGGCCATGGTTTCCCTTGGGGCACCTTCGCGGTGAACCTGATCGGCTCTTTCATCCTCGGCGCATTGATTGAGGTCAGCGCCTTGCACTGGTCGCCGTCGCCCGAGGTCCGGGCCTTCCTGGTCGTCGGTATGTTGGGGGCATTCACGACGTTCTCCACCTTCTCGCTGGATTCCTACACCCTGATTGAGCGGGGACAGTTCGGTCCGGTTGCCGCCTATATCGCCGGATCGGTGGTTATGGGCGTGCTCGGCCTATGGGCGGGCATGAGCCTGTTTCGGCAGGTATTGTGATGCCCGAATCGAAGACCGATGCCAAAGGCCGCAAAGTAACCGCCGACGAGGATGGTCTGCGCCTCGACCGATGGCTGAAGCAGCATTACCCGGACCTGCCGTTCGGGCAGGTGCAGAAGCTTCTTCGGACCGGGCAGATCCGGGTCGATGGGCATCGCGCCAAAAGTAACACCCGCATCGAGGCCGGACAGGAAGTCCGCATGCCGCCGAGCCTTCGCGGCGAGGGGGCAGCCCCGACCGCCGCCAGCCGCCCAAAGCCGAAAGAAAAGCCGCAGGCCAAGGTTTCCAGCGGTGAGATCAAGGATATTCAGGCCCGCGTCCTGTATCGGGACAAAGACATCCTGGTGATCGACAAGCCTGCAGGGCTGGCAGTGCAGGGCGGTTCGGGTATCGGTCGCCATCTTGATGCGATGCTGGATGGTTTGCAGTTCGATGCCGCCGAGCGGCCCCGGCTGACCCATCGCCTGGATAAAGACACCTCGGGCGTTTTGGTCTTGGCCCGGACCCGTAAGGCCGCGCAATGGCTGACCGAGGGGTTCCGCCGCAAAACCATCAAGAAGCTCTATTGGGCCGCCGTTGCCGGGGTTCCGGAGATCTACACGGGGCGCATCCGGTTGGACCTGGGGAAGCGTCGGGGGGCCGGTGGTCAGGAAAAAATGGATGCCGAGGCCGAGGACGCAAAGCGGGCCGAAACCCTTTATCGCGTCGTCGACAAAGCTGGGAAAAAGGCCTCTTGGCTGGCTATGGAGCCAGTTACAGGGCGCACGCACCAATTGCGCGCCCATGCGCAGGCCATGGGTACGCCTATCCTGGGGGATGGTAAATACGGGGGTGCCGCTGCGTTTCTGGACCTGCCTTTCAAACTTCGTATGTTGCAACTGCATGCCCGACGGATTGTGATCAGCAGGCCCGGCGGTGGCGTGGTGGATGTAAAGGCGCCGTTGCCTCCCCATATGAAGGAATTGTGGAAAACATTGGGTTTTTCGACGGATGGGGAAGCCGACGAGCTTTTCGAGGAGTAGGGGAGAAAACAAGGGGCGAAGCCCCGCTGAACAGGAACTTCATACCCCAAGGGTGGAATGTTCATGAATTCTATCATTGCATTGTATGCAGAATTGCCTTTGTCTGGAGCGCATCGGTTGCTCCGAACGCAACTATTTGGCATGGGTATTGCGTGCTTGCAGAAACAGATCGGGCGGGAGCACTATTCGCCCATGTCAGAGACCAGAGACGATGCGCCTACTCCTAGTTGAAGATCACCATCGGTTTGCCGAGTCCATTAAATTGGGGCTCGAGCACGAATCTTTTGCCGTCGATTCGGTGGATTCGGGTGGCGCTGCCGATGCGGCGGTCGCCAGCATTCAGTATGACGCGATCATTCTAGATCTAGGCCTGCCGGATACCGATGGTTTGACGCTGCTGAAGCAGTGGCGGGAGCAGGGGAATATGGTGCCGGTCATCATTCTGACGGCGCGCGACGGCCTGGATGACCGGGTGAAGGGCCTGAACACCGGTGCCGACGATTACCTGTTGAAGCCGTTCGAGATGGAAGAACTGGTGGCGCGCATTCGGGCCTTGCTGCGCCGTCCCGGCGGTGTTTTGGGCTTGGTCATGACCGCGGGCAACGTTTCGTTCGATACGACGGCCCGCGAGGTTCGAATTGACGATCAGCCGATCTCCATTTCCCGGCGGGAGATGGGCGTGTTAGAACAGCTTATGCGCCGATACGGGCGGGTCGTGCCCAAATCGGTCCTGGAAGACAAAATTTATGGCTTTGACGAAGAGGTTTCCTCGAATTCCGTCGAAGTCCACGTGTCCAGACTGCGAAAAAGACTTTCAAAAAACGGAGCTAACGTCAGCGTTCATACCCTTCGTGGTGTGGGCTATCTGCTGTCCGAAGGCGCCTTAAACAATTGACCAGCTTGAAATAGACGATGAACGAAAATCAGGATAACGGCGAACCCACGGTCGACCACGAGTTTCTTCTGAACCTCGCGCGCGAAAAGTCGACGATGGGTCGGGCAAAGTTGACCGAAACCATCTTGGACCTGTTCGAAAACAAGGGCGATGCCCTGACCGATCGGGAACGGGCCCTGATGTTCGGTATTTTGCGCAGCGTCGTGCGCGAAATCGAAATGTCGGTCCGCCGCGGCGTGGCGCAGCAACTGGCCGGTTTTGAAGATATCCCGGAAGACCTGATCCGTATCCTCGCCAACGATGAAATCGAAGTCGCCTATCCGGTGCTGACGGAATCGGGGTTGTTGAAGGATTCCGACCTGATCGAGATCATCCGCCACCGGACGTTGGAACATCAGCTGGCCGTCGCCATTCGCCAGAACATCAGCGAGGCGGTGTCCCAGGCATTGGTTGAGACTGGCAACGAACGCGTCGTGGTGACCTTGTTGAAAAACGAGAACGCCAAAATCTCGCAAAGCACGATGGAATATCTGGTCGAGCAGTCGAAACGCGTCGATACCTTCCAAGAACCGATCCTGCACCGTGAAGAACTGCGCCCTGATTTGGCGCAGCGCATGTTCATGTGGGTGTCGGCCGCTCTCCGTGAATTCATCATGGAGAACTTCAAGCTGGACCAGTCTGTTCTCGATGACATGTTGGAGCAGATCGCCGCGCGTGAATCTGGCGCAGCACCGGAATTGTCGAACCATCTCAAGGTCAACGAGCTTGCGGCCAACCTGGAACGCGAGGGAATGGTTTCGCCGGAAATGCTGATTACGGCATTGGGGCAGGGCGAGGTCTCGTTGTTCCTGGCACTGTTCTCGCGCCTGACCGGGATTCGTGAATATCTGGCCAAACGCATTCTGTTCGAACCGGGCGGCGAGGGATTGGCGATTTGCTGCAAGGCGGTTGGCCTGACCAAGGACGAGTTCGCCCAAATCTTCCGGTATTCCCAATTGGTTCGGGCGCGACGCAGTGATCGGGTTGAGGAAGCCCTGGCCGACGTCATTTGGATTTATGAGGATATGTCCCGAGAAGCCGCCGCCGGCGTGCTGAAGACCTGGCGTCGAAACACAGGCTATTTGGCGGCAATTCGCCAGATTCAGTCGGCAACCCGGCGAAATGCGTGAGCGCAAGCCCCGTCGCTGGCCTTCCTTGGCAGCTGCGCCGGAAACCCGCGCCGCCGAAGCACTGACGCGGCTGGAGGACATCACCCGCTTGGTGTCCGATCTTGTTTGGGAAGCCGACGCGGACTTCCGCCTGACGTTCGTTTCCGAACATGCCTATGAAGCCCTTGGCTTTCTGCCGCTTCAGCTCGAAGGCAAGTCGTTCAAGGAATTGGGGCAATTCATCGACGAGGCGGGCAATCCGCTGACGGTCGATTTCATGAAGCCGTTCCGTGAGTTGACGTTCCTGATGACGGATGCCGCCGGTGCAACGCATCGGCTCCTGATCAGTGGTTTGCCGTTCTTCGACCCGGAAAGCGGGAGCTTCTCTGGCGTTCGGGGAACTGCTCGTGACGTCACCGAGATCTTCCGCGCCGAAGTGATCCGCGCCGAACAGGAAGAACGCCAGCGCGCATTCGTCGCTGATGTCGCGCATGAACTGCGGACCCCGCTGGCCATTCTACGGACCAAGCTGGATACCTTGCGCGATGAGACCGCGGCGACCGCATTGCGTGACGAGGTCGATGGTATGACCCGGCTGGTGTCGCAGATGCTGGCGTTCGCGCGGTATGAGTTGTTTCGCCCGGGGATGGACGAATCCGCCGATCTGAATGAGGTCTGCACATCTGTCGCGACGCATTTGGCGCCGCTGGCGATCAACGAAGACCGATCGATAGAAGTCGTGATTGATGGCGCTCCGGCATTGGTGCAAGGGTCGCCGCAGGCCTTGGAGCAGGCCGTGCGGAACCTGGTCGAAAATGCTTTGCGGCATTCGCCCGTGGGCTCGACGGTAACGGTCCGGGTTACGCCGGAACCTGCAGTTCACGTCATCGACAAGGGGCGCGGCGTGCCCCAAGAACGGCGGGAAACCATCTTTGAGCGGTTCGATCGCGCCGACCGCAGAGGTGAGGGGGCCGGCCTTGGGCTGGCGATCGTCAAACGGATTGCCGATGTGCACGGCGCCCAGGTTGGCGTTGAGGATGCATCAGGCGGCGGCGCCGACTTCTTCATCCGTTTCACCTAACGGGAACGGCACCCTCGGCCGTTTGTCTCAATTATGTACCGATTGTCAGGTAGTGGTCAGCTTTATGGCGGACACTCGAACCTACGAATTCACTTCGGGGTTGAGGGCGATGCTGGCCTCCCTCGGATGCGGTGGGCCTCGGATCGGACTGATCGTTCACCACTCTTACATATTCACCGTACCGTCGCAGATCAAAACGATTTGCGGCGGCTCACCCTCGAAACTTAAAGCCGCTCTGTTGGGCGGCTTTTTTTTTGCTTTCCGGTGATGATGCAGCCCGGAAAAGCGAAGGGGCGGCACCTTGCGGTGCCGCCCCTTGCCTTGATCGTTTGACCTGAGTTCGAATTAGAACTGCAGGGTCACGGTCACGCGGCGGTTCTTGGCGTTCTTGACGCCGTCAGCCGTCTTTTCGGCCGGCTCGTCTTCACCGTAGAACTGCGAGACGATCTTGTCGGCGTCCAGGCCGATTTCCGAGAAGATCTGCTTCACAGCGTCGACGCGCTGTTCGGACAGTTTCCGGTTGTAGGCCTTGTCGCCGGACGTGTCGGCGTGACCGGTCAGGATGACAGCCTTGTAGCCGCCCATGGTTTCGGCCATCACCTTGTAGGCAACGGTGGTGGCTTCTTCACCCAACTGGGCGGTGTTGTGATCGAAGTAGATCACGAAGTCTTTCGCGGCTTTGCCTTTCGGCTTGGCGGCAGCCTTGCCACCCAGGCCCTTCATGGCCGCTTCGAAAGCGGAACGGCAGGCAGCGATGTCTTCCGGCTGATCGCCTTCTTCCTGTTCCTGCAGCCAGCAATCAAACATGGCCTGCGCCTTGGCAGCCTGTTCCGGCTTGCTCTTGCCGGCGCCGCCAGCCAGGGCCGCGGTCAGGGCTTTGCGGGCGGCGGTCAGGTCACCCATGGCCGAAGAAGCGATTTTGCGTTCGGCGATGGCCTGCGGGCCGGTGTCTTTGCCTTCAGCCGCGATTTTCGCGCGGTTGTTGAAATAGATGGCGTCTTCACGGTCCATTTCGTCGTTTTCGAGGCGAGCCAGTTCAACATATTCCTTGAACAAGGCTTTCTGGAAGTTGTCACCCTGCAGCTGCATCGTGCGGGTGGAATCCAGGTCGATGCTGGAGCACGCGGCGACAAGCGCGCCGGTCAGTCCCAAAACAGCAAATCTGCTCAGGAGTTTCATTGTAGTCATTCCTTCCTAGGTAACTTGGGTGTGATGGATGTTGCTTAAGGTGCTCTTAGCCCCCCGGCGAATGGCACGGGTCGATTTTGAACGTTTCGCAATTGGCCCCAATATCGACCGCAGTGGTCCGCCCGCTCGTGCTCCTCGT
>DJHY01000312.1:0-2361 GCA_002433335.1 Rhodospirillaceae bacterium UBA6608
GTGCGCCTGGAAGGCACCAACGTCGAACAGGGCAAACAGATTCTGGCCGACTCGGGCCTGCCCATCAAATCCGCCGACGACCTGGGCGATGCCGCCCGCAAGATCGTGCAAGCCGTGAAGGAGGCCGCGTAACCATGTCCGTTCTGGTTAACAAGAACACCCGCGTCATCTGTCAGGGCTTCACCGGCGCGCAGGGTACGTTCCATTCGGAACAGGCCATCGCCTACGGCACCAACATGGTCGGCGGCGTGACCCCCGGCAAGGGCGGCTCCAAGCACCTCGACCTGCCCGTGTTCGACACGGTCAAGGACGCGGTCGCCAAGACCGAAGCCAACGCCTCGGTGATCTACGTGCCGCCGCCGTTCGCGGCCGACGCGATCCTGGAAGCCATCGACGCCGAGATCCCGCTGATCATCTGCATCACCGAAGGCATCCCGGTCGCCGACATGATCCCGGTTAAGCGCGCCCTGCAGAATTCCAAGTCGCGCCTGATCGGCCCGAACTGCCCGGGCGTGATCACGCCGGGCGAATGCAAGATCGGCATCATGCCGGGCCACATTCACCTGCCGGGCAAGGTCGGCATCGTGTCCCGTTCGGGCACGCTGACCTACGAAGCCGTCGCTCAGACGACTAAGGCCGGCCTGGGTCAGACGACCTGCATCGGCATCGGCGGCGACCCGATCAACGGCACCAACTTCGTCGATTGCCTTGAAATGTTCGTCAAAGACGATCAAACCGAAGCGATCGTCATGATCGGTGAAATCGGCGGCTCTGCAGAAGAGGATGGTGCAGAATTTCTTAAGGCTTCCGGTACTAAAAAGCCGGTCGTCGGCTTCATCGCCGGCCGTACTGCTCCTCCGGGTCGCAGAATGGGCCACGCCGGTGCGATTATCTCTGGCGGTAAAGGTGGTGCGGAAGATAAGATCGACGCCATGAAGGCCGCCGGTATCCATGTTTCGGATTCTCCGGCCGAGCTGGGCGAAACGATGATGAAGGTGTTCAAGGGGTAACCGACGCCTGGGATTGACCCGGCGCGGCCCCCAAAGAAGGGAGGGCGCGCCGGGTTCGCGCCTTTAAATACGGCATGACGGAAATCGATCTCGATCCGACACAATTTCTCTATTCCGGAAATTCGGTCTACGTAGCAGAGCTTTACGAGCGCTATCTGGACGATCCGGGTTCCGTCGACCTGCGATGGCAGGATTTCTTCAAAGGCCTGGAAGATGACGCCCGCGGCTTCGTAAAGGAGCAGGACGGCGCCAGTTGGGCCCCCCGATCCGATAAAATTCTCGGTCACGGCGACATCGTTCCGCTGACCGATCATCTGACCGCGTCGCACAGCCGTCGCCGCGACGACAAGGACGCGGAAGTTGAATCGGCGCGCGACCGCATGAGTTCGCCCAAGGTCCGCGAAGCGACGCTCGATTCGCTGCGCGCTTTGATGCTGATCCGCGCCTATCGCGTGCGCGGCCACCTGCATGCGAACCTCGACCCGCTCGGCCTGAGCGAGCCGCCGCCCCATTCCGAGTTGGACCCCGCAAGCTATGGGTTCACCGAAAAGGACTGGGACCGGGAAATCTTCATCAACTACGTCCTGGGCCTGGAAACGGCGACCCTGCGCACGATCATGCAGATCTTGAAGGAGACCTATTGCGGCTCCATCGGGATCGAATTCATGCACATTCAGGACCCGGACGAAAAGTCGTGGCTGCAGGAACGCATCGAGCGTATCCGCAACCAGACCTCCTTCACCAAGGAAGGCAAGCGCGCGATCCTCAACCGGCTGATCGAGACGGAAGGCTTCGAGCGCTATCTGGACAAGAAATTCACCGGCACTAAGCGCTTCGGCCTGGACGGCGGCGAAAGCCTGGTCCCCGCCATGGAGCAGATCTTCAAGCGCGGCAGCCAGTTAGGGATCGAGGAAATCGTCCTCGGCATGGCCCACCGCGGCCGTCTCAACGTGCTGGCCAACGTCATGGGCAAGCCGTTCCAGGCGATTCTCAACGAATTCCAGGGTGGGGCCTCGAAGCCCGAGGACGTCGGCGGCTCCGGCGACGTCAAATACCACCTGGGCGCTTCGGCCGACCGCGTGTTCGACGGCAAGTCGGTACACCTCAGCCTGACGGCCAACCCGTCGCACCTGGAATGCGTCAACACGGTTTGCCTCGGCAAGACCCTGGCCAAACAGCGCCAGCGCAACGACACCCAGATGGAAAAGGTGATGACCATCCTGCTGCATGGTGACGCGGCCTTCATGGGCCAGGGCATCATCCAGGAGACCTTGGACCTGTCGAACCTGCACGGCTATCAGACCGGCGGCACGATCCACATCATCATCAACAACCAGATCGGCTTCACCAC
>DJHY01000312.1:2674-2852 GCA_002433335.1 Rhodospirillaceae bacterium UBA6608
CAGATCGGCTTCACCACCAATCCGCGCCAGCACCGCGCCACGCCCTATTGTTCGGACGCGGCCAAAATCGTCTCGGCGCCGATCTTCCACGTCAATGCCGACGACGTCGAAGCGGTGGTGCATTGCGCCCGTATCGCCACGGAATACCGCCAGAAGTTCAAGAAGGACGTGGTGATCG
>DJHY01000312.1:3167-3684 GCA_002433335.1 Rhodospirillaceae bacterium UBA6608
ATCGACATGATCTGTTATCGCCGCCACGGCCATAACGAAGGCGACGAGCCGATGTTCACCCAGCCGCGGATGTACAAGACCATTCAGGTCCATCCGACGACGCTCAACATCTACGCCCAGCGGCTGATCCGCGAAGGCGTGCTGAGCGAGGATGAAATCGAAAACCAGATGCAGGGCTTCATCACCGCCATGGATGACGCCTTCGAAGCATCGAAGGGATACAAGCCCAACAAAGCCGACTGGATGGACGGCAAATGGGCCGGGATGGCCGTGGCCACGGGCGATGCCCGGCGTGGCGAAACCGGCTGCAGCATCGAGTTCCTGAAGGAAGTCGGCCACGCGCTCAGCCACGTGCCGGAAAACTTCAGCCTGCACTCCAAGATCGTCCGTCAGCTCGACGCCAAGGCCAGGATGTTCGACACCGGCGAAGGCATCGACTGGGCGACCGCCGAGGCTCTGGCCTTCGGCACCCTGGTGGTCGAAGGCCACCCGGTCCGCCTGTCGGGTGAGGATTCGG
>DJHY01000312.1:3981-4211 GCA_002433335.1 Rhodospirillaceae bacterium UBA6608
TCCGCCTGTCGGGTGAGGATTCGGAACGCGGCACGTTTTCGCAGCGTCACTCCGTGCTGATCGATCAGGAAACGGAAGACCAGTACACGCCGCTGAACAACATCCGCTTCGGCCAGGCCCCGTTCGAGGTTCTGAACTCGCCGTTGTCGGAATTCGGTGTGCTCGGTTTCGAATACGGCTATGCCCTGGCCGAACCGCAGACCCTGGTGCTGTGGGAAGCGCAGTTCGGC
>DJHY01000084.1 GCA_002433335.1 Rhodospirillaceae bacterium UBA6608
CAGAACGTACATGCGCGGAAGCTTGCCACCGGTTGAGGGAACTTGCTAGGGTGCGCCGCAACAAACGCCGCCTTTTTCGGTGCGCATTTCAATCAAAATGGAGACCCAAGCCCATGGCCACTTCCGTCCGGCCCCGCCGTTCGATCCTGTACATGCCCGGTTCCAACGCCCGCGCCCTGGAAAAGGGCCGCACGCTGGCCGCCGACGGCCTGATTCTGGATATGGAAGACGCGGTCGCGCCGGATGCGAAACAGACCGCGCGTGACCAGATCACCGCCGCCATCGCCGAGGGCGGATACGGCATGCGCGAACTGATCGTGCGGACCAACGGCCTGGACACCCCCTGGGGCGAGGACGACCTGAAGGCCGCCGCCAAGATGGGCGCCCATGCGGTTCTGCTACCCAAGGTCGAAAGCAAGGCCATGGTCGATCAGGCGATCGCCATCCTGGACGCCGCCGGCGCGCCCAAGGACCTGCCGATCTGGGCCATGATGGAAACGCCGCTGGGCATGCTGCACGCCGAGGAAATCGCCTTTTCCAGCCCGCGCCTGCAATGTCTGGTGATGGGCACCTCGGACTTGGCCAAGGACCTGCGCGCCCAGCATACGCCGGACCGCATTCCGTTCATCACCTCGCTGGGCCTGTGCCTGCTGGCCGCCCGCGCGGCCAAGATCGCGATCCTCGACGGCGTCCACCTGGACTTGGCCGATGACGACGGGTTCAAGGCATCCTGCGTACAGGGCCGCGAACTGGGCATGGACGGCAAGACCCTGATCCACCCCAAGACCATCGCCATGGCCAACGAGGCATTCTCACCGTCCGAAGACGAAGTGGCCTGGTCCAAGCGGATTATCGAAGCCCATGCCGAGGCCGAAAAGGAAGGCAAGGGCGTGGTTCTGGTCGACGGCAAGTTGATCGAGAACCTGCACGTCGAAGGTGCTAAGCAGATGGTCGCCATGGCCGATGCCATCGCCGCCATGGAACAGGCCTCGGCCTAACTCAACACCAACAACAAGCAGCGGAAAGCCGACGGCCATGAGCGACAAGACCAATCGGGGCAATTTCTTCGAAGACTTCACCCCGGGCCAGATCATCCGCCACGCCACCCCGCGCACGGTGACCGAGGGCGAGGTCGCGCTCTACACCGGGCTATACGGCAACCGCTTCGCCCTGCATTCGTCCGACATGTTCGCCATGGCGCTGGGCTATGAAGGCATGCCGGTCGACGACATGCTGGTGTTCCATATCGTGTTCGGCAAGACGGTGCCCGACGTGTCGCTCAACGCCGTCGCCAACCTGGGCTATGCCGACGGACGGTTCGGCGAACCGGTTTACCCCGGTGACACCCTGTCCTCGGAATCCGAAGTGATCGGCGTACGCGAGAACTCCAGCGGCAAGACCGGCGTGGTCTGGGTCCGGACCACCGGCACCAATCAGCGGGGCGAGGAAGTGTTGTCCTATGTCCGCTGGGTCATGGTCCGTAAACGCGACGAAAGCGCCGCCGCCCCCGAAGCCGTGGTCCCGGACCTGCCGGGCGCGGTCGCGGCGAGCGACCTGGTCGTTCCCGACAGCCTGAACCTGTCCGCCTATGACGAAGTCGGCGCCGGAAGCCCCTATTTCTGGGACGATTACGCGGTCGGCGAAAAGATCGACCATGTCGACGGCATGACCCTGGAAGAAGCCGAACATATGCTGGCGACGCGGCTGTACCAGAACACGGCCAAGGTCCATTTCGACCTGCATGCCCAAAAGGACGGCCGGTTCGGAAAGCGCCTGATCTACGGCGGCCATATCATTTCCCTGGCCCGCGGCCTCAGCTTCAACGGCTTGGCCAATACCTTCCACGTCGCCGCCATCAACGGCGGGCGGCATGTCGCGCCGTCGTTCGCGGGCGATACGATCTATGCCTGGTCCGAAGTGCTGGATAAGGCCGAAATCCCAGGCCGGGACGACGTCGGCGCCCTGCGCCTGCGCCTGGTCGCGGCCAAGGATCACCCCTGCAACGGCTTCCCGCTGAAGGGCGAGGACGGCAAGGATCATCCCGCCGTCGTCCTGGATTTCGATATCTGGACCTTGATGCCGCGCGGCTAAGTTATTAGCGCAAAAATAAATTCCATAATTTTGACGTAAATCAGCGTGATTGTCAGGTTGCTGTCACGCGCTGATGGCATGTGTCTTGCACAATTCTCTATGCATTTCGCATTTTGACAAAGATCACACTCTAAGGACTCCCCCCATGTCCCTGACCATTCGCCAGAAACTGGCCGCCTGTTTGGCCGGTATCCTCGCCGTTTTCATTCTTACCGGCGGTTATGAGGTCGTCACTTTGAAGGACGAGCTTGTCACTTTGGAAAAAGCCAAGGGAGACATCGCAAAAGGCTTCAACAAAGTGATGCCCCTGGAGTTGGTCGTTAAGGATATCCGCTTCCATGCCGTTCAGGTTCAGCAATGGCTGACCGATATCTCCGCGACCCGGGGCATGGACGGGTTGAACGATGGCTTCGACACAGCCAAGGCGCACCGTGCCGAGTTTGAACAATCGGCAGCCGCAGCTAAGGCGCTCGCAAAGGAATTGAACCTAGGCAACGTCGTCACGGCAATTCAGGCCGCGGAAGCCGCCATGCCCGCCTATTACGACCAAGGCGTCGCCATGGCGAAGACCTACATCGAAGGCGGGGCTGAAGCCGGCAACAAGCGTATGGGCGAGTTTGATGCCGCCGCGAAGACGATGACCGACGCCGTGGACAAGATCAGCGAGCAGATCAATACGCTCGCGGCGCAAACCGCCGCCGACGCCAACCGTATGATGGAACAGATCCACACCAACACATCGGGAAGCGTCGACGTATTTCTGATCGCCGCCGGGATCGCCACCGGCATCGCCATTCTGTTGGCGATCTATCTGTCCCGCGTCATTCGGGAACCGATCGACAAGCTGCTGGCGGACCTCGATGCCGTTGCCGACCGCACCAACACCAAGGCGCTGAGCCTGTCGCCCGCGCGCAAGGACGAATTCGGCCCGGTCGGTAAATCCCTGAGCGAACTTCGGGCTGGTTTGGACGAAGCCGCCGAAATGGCCGCACGCCAGAAAGAAATGGAAGCCGCGCACAAGAAAGAACGCACCGAAACGATGTTCAATCTGGCGGCGCAGTTCGAATCCAAGGTCGGCGGCGTCGTCGGCCATGTCGGCGAAGCGGCGGAAAACCTGGGGGCTTCTTCCAGCACCATGTCGGCGGCGGCGGATCAGGCCGGGAATCAGGCCGCTGCCGTGGCCGCGGCCTCGGAACAAGCGGCGGCGAACGTGCAAACCGTCGCCTCGGCGGCTGAGGAACTGTCGTCGTCGATCCAGGAAATTTCGCGCCAGGTCGCCGATTCCACCCGCATCTCTTCCGAAGCTGTTGCCGAGATCGAACAAACGACCGCCATGGTCCAAAGCCTGACCGAAGCCGCCGTGCGGATCGGCGAGGTCGTCAACCTGATCACCGATATCGCCGAGCAGACAAACCTGCTGGCCTTGAATGCAACCATCGAAGCCGCCCGTGCGGGCGAAGCCGGTAAAGGCTTTGCCGTGGTCGCGAGCGAGGTCAAGAACCTGGCCAGCCAGACGGCCCGGGCGACGGATGAAATCAGCACCCAGATCAACGGCATCCAAACAGCGACGAAATCCTCGGCGGAAGCAATTTCCGGCATCAGCGCGACCATCGGGCGGATGAACGAAATCACCGCCAACGTCGCCGCCGCGGTCGAAGAACAGGGTGCCGCCACCGCCGAGATCGCCCGCAACGTCGAACAAGCGGCCGCCGGAACGCAGGAAGTGTCGCTGAACATTCAGGGCGTCACCGCCGCTGTTTCGGAAACCTCGAACGTGGCGCGCGAGATCCAACAGGCCTCATCGGAACTCAACGCTGAGGCGCACACCCTGCGGCAGTCCGTTAACGACTTCCTGGGCGAAGTCCGCAACGGATAAGATCGTTCCGCAGGGCAGTTGCTGGAACTGCCCCGCCCCCTCTACAAAAATGTAGGGATTTGCCCTACATCTTTGGGCATATTCCCTTTCGATAATGCATATGTAAATGTGCGCTGACACGGCGCACGTCCAGGGTGTTGCAATGCTGCTCCTTTGCCCGACAGGGTGCGCCTCAACGAGTTAATCCTCGGGGAGGGGGCTATGAACTGGAGCATTCGAAATAAACTGATTTTAATCGGGCTTTTGTCTGCAATCGCACTAACCGCATTGCAGGGTATTTCCCTTTACGTCAACAAAGAGATTAGTTCCGCCGTCGGCGTCAGCGACCTGACGAATAAGAAGCTGACCCTTGTCGAAGACATGAAGCGGGCCAATCTGGAGCTGATCCTGGCAGCGATGGATTCCATCATCGACAAGGACGAAGGCCAGATCCAACCCGAGCGCAAGACGGTCATCGCCGAAAGCTTGACGGCGTTGCGCGAAAAAGGGAAAGCGCTGCTCGACCTTGAAACCGACGCGCCCGCCAAGAAAGCCCTCACCGACATCATCACCAAGATCGACCCTCTGGCGCAGGGCATCCAAGTCGACCTCAGCCAATTGATCGAGTCAAAGGCTCCGGTCAGCGAATTCGCCAAGATCGATGACGTGATCGATACCTATGGCGAAGGCATGTCCGAGGCCCTGGCCAAGTTCAGCGAGCACCTGAAGTCCGAGTTCGCCCGGTCGATTTCAGACGTTCACACCGCCCTCGACACCTCATTCAAAGGTGGGCTCGCCGCATATGCAGTGGCCGTGGCGGTGCTGTCCCTGATCCTGCTTGTGATCGGCAAAGGCATTATCGGCGGCATCGGCACGATGGCGCGGACGATGCGTGAGTTGGCCAGCGGCAACGAGACCATCGAAGTGCCCGGTGTGGGACGCCATGACGAAATCGGCGAAATGGCCGATGCCGTCCAGGTGTTCAAGGAAAACGCCGTCGAGGTCCGCAAGCTGAATGAAGACCGCCTTGCCCAGGAAGAACGGGCCGACGAACAGCGCCGGGCCACCCTAAACAGCCTAGCCGACGACTTCGACTCCCGCGTCGGCGGCATTGTCGGACACGTCGCACAAGCCGTCGGCGGTTTGGGTCGGTCATCCACCACCATGTCGGCGGCGGCGGATCAGGCCGGGAACCAAGCCTCGACCGTTGCGGCGGCATCCGAGGAAGCCGCAGCCAACGTGCAGACCGTTGCCTCGGCAGCGGAAGAACTGTCCTCGTCGATCCAGGAAATTTCACGACAGGTGGCCGATTCCACCCGCATTTCCTCGGAAGCCGTGGCCGAGATCGAGCAGACGACGCAAATGGTGCAGAGCCTGACCGAAGCCGCCGTGCGGATCGGCGAGGTGGTCAACCTGATCACCGACATCGCCGAACAGACCAACCTGCTGGCCCTGAACGCAACCATTGAAGCAGCCCGCGCGGGCGAAGCCGGCAAAGGATTTGCCGTGGTCGCGGCCGAGGTTAAGAACCTGGCCAGTCAGACCGCCCGGGCGACGGACGAAATCAGCTCGCAAATCAACGGCATCCAAACCGCGACGCAATCGTCGGCGGATGCGATTTCGGGTATCAGTGCAACCATTGGGCGGATGAACGAAATCACCGCCAACGTCGCCGCCGCGGTCGAAGAACAAGGTGCGGCCACCGCCGAGATTGCCCGCAACGTCGAACAGGCTTCGGCAGGGACCCAGGAAGTTTCGTCGAACATCCAGGGCGTCACCGCCGCCGTGTCGGAGACGGCGGACGTTGCGCGGGAAATTCAACAGGCTGCCGCGGACTTGAACGACCAGGCCCAATCCCTTCGTCAATCGGTTACCAGCTTCCTCGAGGAAATTCGGGAGAATTAACGAATCAGACCAGTCACGAACCACCTTCAGTGGGGGATTGAATCGGATCGACGCATATGTAATGTTATAACATTCCAACAACGCGCTCGGAATGTCCGGATTCGACTGGGACGCCTATAAGTGAAAATAATTCTTAATTTCACAAAAGCGTTCGTGTAAACATGACCCGGTTGGGGACTGACTACCAAGGCCTGAACACCATTAAGGGGAAATCATGATTAAGACCAATCAACGCTTCGCTCTCGCGTTGCTCTCTGCCACGGCTCTTACCGTCGGTAGCTTGGGCTTTTCGGCCGCGCCGGCCGTTGCGGGTTCGATCAAAAACAGCAAGCCGGTGGAACTGACCATCGGCGGGCAAGTGAACCGGGCATTCCTTTACGTCAACGACGGCGAAGAAGGCATGTACCGCCATGTCGACAACGAAAACAACTCGACGCGGATCTTCCTGGACGCTTCCGGCAAGGTCAACGAAACCTGGTCCCTGGGTTCTTCGTTGGTTATGAAGATGCGCTCCAACCCGTCGAACAACATGAGTGCGACGACGGAAAATTCCGGCACCGGCAACTTCGAAGAAGAAGTCGCGGAAATTTTCTTCACGCATAGCCAGTTCGGCACCCTGCGCCTGGGTCAGGGCGACACCGCGACCAACGGCATTTCCGAAGTGGACCTGTCCGGTACCGGCGTCGCGGGTTATTCGTCCATCGGTGACGTTGCCGGCGGCTTCGCCTTCGTCAACTCGGGACCGGCACCCGGTCGACCGCCACCATCGGTGACGCGGCCAACAACCTGGACGGTTTGGATACCGCCGATCGCATCCGCTACGACTCGCCGTCGATCAACGGCTTCAGCCTGTCGACCAGCTTGCTGGCCGGCGGTGCCGTCGACGCCACGTTGAACTACAGCGCCAACGTCTCCGGCGTGACCGTTCAGGCGGCTGCCGGTTGGTACAACAACTCGTCCAATCCGAACAACGACGACGCCTTCGAAGACGGCTTCTCCGGTTCGGTTTCGGCTCTGACCTCGGGCGGCTTCAGCGTCACCCTGGCTGCGGGCACCAAGTCCGCCGCGACCCAGGGCCGCGACGACCCGATGTTCTTCTACGGCAAGCTCGGCTATCAGGCGAAGCTCAACACCTTGGGCGCCTCGGCCTTTGCCGTCGACTTCGGTCGTTATGAAGACGCCGCTCAGAACGGTGACAGCCTCGACACCGTCGGCCTGCAGGCCGTTCAGGAACTCGAAGGCACCGGCTCCAGCGTGTATGTGGCCTATCGCTACCACTCGCTCGACCGCACCGGCTCCGACTTTGACGCGATTCACTCCGTCATGACCGGCGCTTACATCGCCTTCTAAGGCGCCAAGGATATTCCTTGAAAAGAGACGGGCCCCGCTTGCGGGGCCCGTTTTCTTTTATGTGGCGCGCTCAAGCCCCGTCGGGTGGTGGATGGTGGCGGCGGAACCGGACCGCCAGCATCAGGGCCATCGCACCTAGGATGCCCGCCGAACAGGTCATCATGAGCACCCCGTCATACCCCGCCCCCAGCCACACCAGACCAGCCAGGCCCGGCGCCAATGCCGACAGCGCCAAATAGGGCATGGCCAACAACCCTGCGATCACGCCGAATTTCCGCCGCCCCAGAAGCTCGGCCACGATCACCGGGCGGGTGATGCTCATCACCCCGTTGCCCGCGCCGTGGAACAACACGAACACCACCAGCAAACCTGGAATGGCCGATGTTCCGAGCAACGCCGCCGAAGCCGTCGCCATGGCCAAAAGGCTGACCGCCGTGATCGGCGGCGTGGTCGTGACATGGCGCTGCACCGCCAGAACGGCCAGGCGCCCCGCGACCTGAAGCGGGCCGATCATCGAGGCGGCGAGCACCGCCGCTTCCTCGCCGACGCCGCGTTCGGCCAACATCGGCAACAGGTGCGAGATCACCGCCGCGTGGTTCAAGGCCATCATTGCGTTGGCCAGGACCAGTGACCAGAACACCGGCGAGCGGGTCAGGCGCAGCGGTTTGCCGGTGTTTTCAGCGGCTGGTTCGGGGGCGACCTGTGCTTCTGGCGTGCGCCCGGACAGGCTGAAGATCAGCAACGGCACACAAACGAACGCCGCCAGCGCCGCGAACACCAAGACGACGTTGCGCCAGCCGATCATCGATTCCAGCGTATGGACGGTCGGAAACGCGACCGTCCCGGCGAACCCGGCGACCAAGGTGACCACGGTGATCGCCTGCCGGGCGCGATCCCCCATGGTGCGCGTCAACACGGCGAAGCAGGGTTCGTACAGGCAACCGGCCATGCAGATGCCCAACCCGGCCCAGACCGCATAGAACTGCCAAAGGGTTTCGACCCGCGACAGCAGGACCAGCATCACCGCCCCGGCCAGGGCGGAGCTGATGAACAGCAACCGCCCGTGACCATGATCGATCAGGCGGCCGGCCAACGGAGCCAGGACGGCGGAGAACATCAACGCGACCGTCAAGGCCCCGGCGATTTCGACCTTGGACCAGGGAAAATCCCGTTCCCACACGGCCAGCAATGCCGGGAACAGATAATAGAAGCCTGCCCATAGCAGGGTCTCCGCCGCGGCAAGCGGCCAGACGACGCGACGAAATTGTTGGGTCGAGATCACGGATCGTTTCCTTGCGCGGACGGTGCCGGTGCGGGCTCTGAACTAGGTTCTGGCCAGATTCCGGCGCGCGCCTTTTTGTTTAGACAAATATTTGTCTAATCCAATTTAGCGGCAGGCGCAAAACGCCAAATCACAAGGATGGGTTGTGAGCAGCCGGAGACAAGGACCCGAGATAAAGAAGAGGCGTCAGGGATGCGAGTCCTGGGACACCCACATCTAGCACCGTAAACGGTGCACCTGACGCCTCTCTTTGGAGCCGGCCAGGCTCCACGCAATTGAAAGCTGCCAATCCGCCTTTTGAACACCGTCTTCCCGTGGCCGCACCCTGGGCAGAGATCGAACCTCGGGACGTCGGGTCTTCGGGCAAAGCCCGTCGGCGGTAGCCGGACTGCGGCTGTTACCGGCTATTCCTTCCGTCGGACGGCGGGGACATGCCCCGCGGCCTCCGGTCGGCCCCGAACCGGACGGCTGGGACCAAGGCGGCACCTTTCAAAGCGCCCTTCATCATGAGCGTCGCACCATCCAGGCGGCAACGCGGAAACCTGGGGATTAGGGGCGAAAGTTGTGCATAACTCCCGATCCTACCCACAGGCGGTCCACACGTTTTCCACAATTGCCTTGGGACATCTTCGCTAACCCGTTGATTAGAGGAGACTCCTAAAGAAAATCGGCGGAACCCCGCGATTCACGCCCGCTGGCCGCATCAAATGACGATTTTTCGTCGAATTCATGCTGCACCGCAACCTGAGATGGTCACATGGACCAGTTGGTATACAAAAGACCACATACCATTAAGTATCTGAATTTTGGGCATAACCAAACGCCATCAGACGTTTGCGCAATTGCGAAATACGGTTTAGGTTTGCCGCGGATTCAAAAAAAAATGACGAGGTTACGCCATGGCGCGTCGTGAACGACCCCTGTCGCCCCACCTGCAGGTCTATCGGCTGCCGATCACTGCAATCCTGTCCATCACTCACCGCATCACGGGCGTTGCGCTCTCGGGCGGTATCCTGATCCTGACCTTCTGGCTGACCTCGGCGACCTATAGCGCCGATTGCTTCGCCTGGGCCCAGGCGGTGATGGGATCCTGGATCGGTCAAGTCGTCCTGTGGGGCGTTTTGTTCTCGCTTTATTATCATCTGGGCAACGGCATCCGGCACATGGTGTGGGACTCTGGCGCGGGTTTCGACCTGCCGACGGTCCACCGGTCGGATTACATGGTCATTGCCTTCCCCGTCATCGCGACGGCGGCGACGCTCGGTTGCGTCTATTTCGTGATCGGAGGCTAATTCCATGGAAATGCGATCCCCCCTCGCACGGGTACGCGGCCTTGGCGCCGCGCACGAAGGCGCCCACCACTGGTGGGGCCAGCGCCTGACCGGCATCGCCCTGGTTCCGCTCTGCCTGTGGTTCATCTGGGCCGTCTCGGGCCTTCTGGGCGCCGACCTTGCAACCTTCAAGGCTTGGCTCGCGACCGGACAGAACGCGGTTCTGATGATCCTTTTGATCGTTTCCGGCGTGCATCACGCCCAACTCGGCCTTCAGGTCGTGATCGAGGACTATGTCCATTGCAAGACCGCCAAGACGGTCGGCATCGTCCTTATCAAGCTTGGCGCCGTATTCGTCGGCGTCATCAATGTCTTCGCCGTCCTTAAGCTGACCTTCGGGAGCTGATCCGAAATGCCGAAAGCCTATGAACTGATCGATCACAAATACGACGTCGTCGTGCTGGGCGCCGGTGGCGCCGGTCTGCGCGCGACTTTGGGCATGGCGGCGGCTGGCTTGAAGACCGCCTGCATCACCAAGGTGTTCCCGACCCGGTCCCATACCGTGGCGGCGCAGGGTGGCGTTTCCGCCGCGCTGGGCAACCTGGATGAAGACCATTGGGAATGGCACATGTACGACACGGTGAAGGGCGCCGACTGGCTCGGCGACCAGGACGCCATCGAATACATGTGCCGCGAAGCCGTTCCCTCGGTTATCGAAATGGAACACTTCGGCATGCCGTTTTCGCGCACCGACGACGGACGCATCTACCAGCGCCCGTTCGGCGGCCACATGCGTAACTTCGGCGAAGCCCCGGTGCGCCGCGCCTGCGCTGCCGCCGACCGCACGGGCCACGCCATGCTGCATACCCTGTATCAGCAGTCCCTGGCCCATAACGCCGAATTCTTCGTCGAATACTTCGCCATCGACCTGATCATGAGCGACGACGGGGTTTGCGAAGGCGTCGTCGCCTGGAACCTGGACGACGGCACCATCCATACCTTCCGCGGGCATCAGACCGTGATGGCCACGGGCGGCTACGGCCGGTCCTACTTCTCCTGCACCTCGGCCCATACCTGCACGGGCGACGGCAACGCCATGGTGGCCCGCGCGGGCCTGCCGCTGGAAGACCACGAATTCGTGCAGTTCCACCCGACCGGC